>DATEOK010000402.1:0-5764 GCA_035274225.1 Dongiaceae bacterium | reverse complement strand
TTTCCGACGACGTAGTTGTCGAGGCCGTTGGCCGTTCCCGCGATGTTCGCCGATCCGGCAA
This sequence comes from Dongiaceae bacterium, assembly GCA_035274225.1. GTDB lineage: Bacteria > Pseudomonadota > Alphaproteobacteria > Dongiales > Dongiaceae > Dongia_A. The sequence continues at coordinate 5,703 of DATEOK010000402.1, read as the reverse complement.
GGCGCAGCACCTCGATGTTGGCAAACTGCGCCACGCCGAGGCTGAGGCTGATGCTGGTCCGCACCTCGTCGAAGCCTTCGCCCGCCAGCTCCTGGACCGCGTCGGTGCCGGCGCCGATCACATAGACGTCGTTGCCGATGCCGCCGATCAGCGTGTTGGTGCCGGTGCCGCCGTCCAGCTGATCGTTGCCCTCGTTGCCGCGCAGCTCGTCATTGCCGTCGTTGCCCAGCAGCGTGTCGTTGCCGCCGCGGCCCTGCAGGATGTTGTTGCCGGTGCTGCCGAAGATGACGTTGGAGAATGCGTTGCCGATGCCCTCGGTGTTGGCGGAGAGGAGAAGGGTCAGGTTCTCGATGTTGGCGCCGTTTGCCGTGTTGAGGTCGAAGTCGCCGTAAGCGAGAATCTCGTCGGTGCCTTGCCCGGCCAGTTCCACCACCCGGTCGCCGACGGAGTCGAAGTAGTAGGCGTCGTTGCCGAGGCCGCCGGTCATGGTGTCGTTGCCGGCGCCGCCCAGCAGGGTGTCGTTGCCGGCGCCGCCCAGCAGGGTGTCGTCGCCGCTACCGCCTGCCAGACCATCGTTGCCCGTTCCGCCATCGATCTTGTTGGCCTCGACACTGCCATTGATGGAGTTGTTGAGAGCGTTGCCGGTGGCGGTGAGGGCGCCGCCTTCCATCATCAGGCGCTCGAGGTTGGCGCCGAGCGTCGTGTGGGTGAAAGCACTGAAGACCGTATCGAGGCCCTCGTTCGCGTTCTCCGTGATCTTGTCGCCGGCACTGAAGAGGTAATAGACATCGTCGTTCTTGCCGCCGACCATCGCGTCTTTGCCGTCGCCGCCGAACAGAGTGTCGTTGCCGAGGCCGCCGATCAGCGTGTCGTTGCCGTCGGCGCCATCCAGGTAGTTGTTGGCGGAATTGCCGGTGATGACGTTGCCGATCGAGTTGCCGGTGCCGTTGATGTTGCCGGCGCCGAGCAGCATCAGGTTCTCGATATTGGCGACTCCGAACAGGCTGAAGGTGATGTTCGCCTGCACGACGTCGGTGCCTTGACCGAACTGTTCCTCGATGACGTTGACGGCGTCGGTCATGACATAAGTGTCGTTGCCGGCGCCGCCGTACAATCTGTCGAGGCCACTGCCGTCCTCCAGGCGGTCGTTGCCGAGGCCGCCGGTCAACGAGTCGGCGCCCGCGCCGCCAACCAGCGTGTCGTTGCCGGCACCGCCGTCGAGCGTGTCGTCGCCGCTCCAGCCGGTGATGGTGTTGTTGAGATTGTTGCCGGTACCGGCGGTGTTGGTGCCAAGCAGCGTCAGCTTCTCGACATTCGCGCCGTTGAGGGCGAGGTTGAACGCGACTGTGCTGCTGATCGTGTCGGTGCCCTGGCCGGCGAGCTCGATCACGGTGGTGCTGGCGTTGCGCACGATGAAGCGGTCGTCGCCGATGCCGCCCTCCAGCTTGTCGTTGGCGGCCGCCACGCCGCCATCCAGATAGTCGTTGCCGCTGCCGCCCTGCAGCCAGTCGGTGCCGTCGCTGCCGACCATCTCGTCGTTGCCGGTGCCGCCGATCACCTTGTCGTTGCCGGCGCCGCCATGGAGCGCGTCGTTGCCGGCGCCGCCGTCCAGCGTGTTGTTGCCGAAGTTGCCGACGATCGAGTTGCTGAGCGTGTTGCCGGTACCGTTGCTGGCGCCGTTCAGCAGCTCCAGCCGCTCGACGTTGAGGGCGAGCGTGGTGGAGAGCGAGGCCAGCACCTGGTCGTAGCCCTGGTTGGCGACTTCGCTCACCACGTCGCCGGCTTGATCGACGATGTAGGTGTCCTGCCCCACGCTGCCGATCATTTTGTCCGCGCCGGCGAATCCGTTCAGCGTGTCGTTGCCGGCACCGCCGATAAGGGTGTCGTTGACTGCGGTTCCAAAGATGACGGCCATGAGCGCTCTCCACACAGTGCGGCGGCCATGAACGAGCACGCGCCAACAGGCGCCGCGACCACCGCGCGCGTGCGTTTCTTAAGCGGAATTCAAGCCTAGTGATGCCCTCGAGCGGGGAAGCCAGCCCACCGCCCCACCAACCGTGAGCCCAACCGTTGGCGGGGATTACTCAGATTGTCTGCCAGTAGCTCGCTGACATCCCCAAGTATTGTGGAAGTTCTGCCAGAGTCAACAGTTTGGTGGTGACGATCGTCACATCAAGGTGTGAAAAGTGTCGGAAGATGTGGGACTTTGCAACTGACTTGAGAAAAGCGCAATCAGGCTAATCTATTGAGTAATAACGGAAAATAGCCTGAGGTGGCACCAGGTGCGGGGCCGGGCCCTGCCTGGATCGATTTTTGAAATCTCCACAGAAATTTGTGGATCGGGCACCGGCGCGGTCAGAAGATGGCCATGTACCGCAGCAGCAGTGCGACGCCCAAGCCAACCGCGATGGTGGCCATGAGGTTGCGCGTGATGAGCGACGCGGCGATCGCCGCGCCGGTCGCGAACAGATCGGGGTTGAGCCACTGGCTGCCGTCCGGCGCCTGGTCGAGATGCAACGCGAACGGCACGATGATCGCGGTCAACACCGCGACCGGGCAATGCGCCAGCGCCTTCTCGATGATGCCGGGAATGCGAACGCGGTTCGCCACCAGGAACAGCGGACAGCGCAGCACCAGATTGATCAGCACCATGCCTAGGATGATGACGCCTGCGCTCATGCCCGGCTCCTGCGCTCGAGGCGTCGCTCGACCATCACGGCGACGGCGATCGCAACCAGGGTCGCGATGGTGAGACCGGCCTTGTAGGGCAGGGCGGCCAGCAGCGCGGCGAGGATGCCGGCGACCGCCGCGGCAGTCTGTGCGCCGGGCGTGCGCAGCTTCTGCACCACCATGCCGATGAAGGTGGCGATGGCGGCGAACTCGAGGCCGAGGCCGTCCAGTCCGCTTATCTGCGAGCCGACCGCGATGCCGATCAGGGTCCAGCAGTTCCAATTGACGTGCATGGCGACGATCGAGGCGAGGTACGCCCAGTGGCTGTTGCGATGCACGCCGAGGCGGCGATAGCGATCTTCCATCGCCGCGAAAGTCTCGTCGGTCAGGCCCGCCGACAGGATGAAGCGCCAGCCGATCGACAGATGACGCACGTACCCGACCAGCGTCGCGGCATAGAGCGTATGCCGCAGATTGAGGATGAAGGTGACCAGCCAGATCACCCAGGCCGGCGTCGCCGCCGCGATCAGAGCGATCGCGACGAACTGCGCCGAGCCCGAGAACACGAACAGCGACAGCGCCATGGTCTCGAACACCGACAGGCCCTGTGAGATCGCGAGTGCGCCGAAGATGACGCCGAACGGCGCCGCGCCCACCATGAAGGGGAGCGTGATCTTCAGGCCATCGAGAATTTCCGTGCGGCGGCTGGGAGCGGCCGCCGGCATATCGGCGGCCGCCTGCACCGTGGTTCCATCAGACAAGTGAGAAATCTACCCTCGGTTTTTCCCGCGCGAGGCGTGCGACAATATCGAGCCCGCGCGCGACCGCATCGATCGAGCCGGGCGCACTGATGCTGATGCGGATGCCGTTGCGGCCGCTGCGCGACAGCGAGAAGCTGCTGGTCGGACAGACCGCAACGCCACGGATACGCGCCTGCAGCGCGAAGGCGTCGGCCGGCCAATCCTCCGGCAGATCGAGCCAGCCGTGCATCGCCGTCGGATACCCGTAGTAGGGGAGGCCGGCCAGGATCTCGCGTGCGGCGGCCTGGCGCCGGGCATATTCATCGCGCCGCTTGGCGGAAATGCGATCGCCTTCGCCGTTGTGGATCCAGCGCGAGGCGATCTCCGCCGCCAGCGGGGTCGCCAGCCAGGTCGAATGGCGAACCGCGTCGTTGAGCAGCGTGCAATCGTCGGTCAGCGCGCCGAGATAGCCGACGCGCAGGCCCGGTGCCATCGACTTGGAGACGCTGCTGCAGAACACGCCGAGCTCCGGCGCGAAGTTGACCATCGGCGGCGGTGCGTCCGGCAGCAGGAAGCCGTAGACATCATCCTCGACGATCTTCACACCGTAGCGCCGCGCCACCTCAGCCAGCTCGCGCCGGCGCAACTCGGGCACCACGATCGAAGTCGGGTTCTGCAGGTTGGTGACGCAATAAAGCGCCTTGATGTTGCGGCCGCGGCAGGCGGCTTCGAACGCATCTGGCAGGATACCGTCCTTGTCCATCGGCAGGCCCTGCACGCGGAAGCGCAGGAAATCACCGAGCCGGCGCAGGCCCGGCCAGGTCAAGGCTTCCGTCAGCACGGTATCGCCCGGCTCGGTCAGCGCGCCTAGCGCGACCATCACCGCGTGCTGTGCGCCGGCGGTGATGATGACGCGATCGGGATCGACCCGCACGCCGAACTGCGCCAGCAGCTTGGCGCCGGCTTCGCGATGCGTGCGGTTGCCGCCGTTGGCCTGATAGTTGAGCAGCGTACCGGCGCTGGCGGAACCCGCAAGCTCGCGCAGCGTCGCCTGCATCATGCCTTCGTATTCGCCGCCGGCATCGAGATCGGTCGGCGTGTTGATGCTGAAATCGATGACGTTGGGTTGCGCGGTGGCGGCGACGATCGTGCTCGTCACCGGCGCGTTGGTGCGGATGCTTGCGCGCACGGCGATGTCGCTGCGCACGAAGGTGCCGCGGCCCACTTCGCCGCCGATCAAGCCGCGCCGCTCCGCTTCGCCATAGGCGCGCGTGACGGTACCAACTGTCACGCCCAGCTGATAGGCAAGCTCGCGATGAGTGGGGAGTCGATCGCCGGGCGAAAGCCGGCTGCTACGAATGTCGATGGCCAGCGCATCCGCAATCGCCAGATAGCGCGGGCCGCGGTGACTGCTAAGGTCAGGAATCCAAATTGTCATGAGGACAATGTTTGCGTTGACTGCGCACAATGTCAATAACAATATGCGGCTCCAGGGAGGCAATTGGGACAATCTAACGTTTCTGATGCTGGAGAATGTAAGATGTATCGGTACAATACGAATGACAAATCGAGTTCCTACATCGTGCGTCCCACGCGGACCAAGGCCAACGGCGGCCCTGTCACGCGCCTCTTCGATCAAGTTTTCACCTGGCTCGACCGTGCCCGTCAGCGCCGCCATCTCGGCGAGCTCGACGATCGGCTGCTGCGCGACATCGGCCTCAACCGCGCCGACGTCGAGAACGAAGTTTCGCGGCCGTTCTGGCAGACCGATCGCGTCTAACGCGACGACGATGAGATAGGGACGCGTTGGGCGAAGAACCGTGCCAGCGGCACGCCCACGCTCTCCTCATCCGCGCTGAGAGGCTCTGATGTTCGTTCCCGAGCAATTCAAGATCACCGATCCGGCGGACGTGCTGTCGCTGATGCAGGCGAATCCGTTTGCGGCATTCGTCAGCCACGATTCCGACGGATTGATCGCCACGCACCTGCCGACCGTGACACGCCAGGATGGCGAGACACTCGTCGTCGAGTGCCATCTCGCGCGTGCCAATCCGCACTGGAAGCGACTCGCCGCCAATCCGGGTGCGGAGGCGATGATGATCTTCTCCGGTCCGGAGGCCTATATCCGTCCGGGCTGGTATCCCTCGAAGGCTGAAGCCGGGAAGGCGGTGCCGACCTGGAACTATGCCATCGTCCACGCCTATGGCCGTGCCGAGGTCATCGAGGACGGCGCGTGGCTGCTGCGCCATGTCACCGAGCTTTCCGCGCAGCAGGAGAGCCCGTACGAGATGCA
>DATEOK010000401.1:0-54407 GCA_035274225.1 Dongiaceae bacterium | reverse complement strand
CCGATGCTGAATCCGTCCGGCAACCTGATGGGCGATCTCACCGTCAGCCGGCTTGCCGAGGACCGGTTCTGGTTGATCGGCTCCTACTACCTGCAGACCTGGCACATGCGCTGGTTCACCGAGCATCTGCCAGCGACCGGCGTCACCATCCGCAACCTGTCCGACGATTGGATGGGCTTCGCGATCTCCGGGCCGAAGTCGCGCGAACTGATGTCGCGGCTGGTGAAGGCGGACCTTAGCAACGCCGGCTTCCCCTTCCTGTCCTGTGCCGAGATGGAGGCGGGGATGGCGCCGGCCATGGTGGCGCGCCTGTCGCTGACGGGAGAGCTGGGTTACGAGATCAACGTGCCGGTCGCGCACCAGCGCGCGCTCTATGGCGCGTTGCGCGAGGCGGGCGCCGACCTTGGCCTCAAGTCCATCGGCAACCGTGCCCTCGACAGCCTGCGGCTGGAGAAGAGCTACGGCATCTGGTCGACCGAGTTCACGCAGTCCTATTCGCCCGAGATGTCGAATCTCCGCCACCACGTCGCGTTCGACAAAGGCGACTTCATCGGCCGCGATGCTGCGTTGCGGCAGCGCGAGAAGGGGGCCGACAAGGTCCTGGTGACGCTGCGCATCGATGCCAAGGATGCCGATGCCTCGGGCTTCGAGCCGGTCAAGAGCGGTGGCAAGCTGGTCGGCTTCGTGACCTCCGGCGCTTACGGGCATCATGTCGGGCAGAGCCTAGCCCTTGCCTATGTTGACAAAGGGCTGGTCGGCACTGGCGCCAAGCTGACGGTCGACGTGATCGGCGAAAACCGCCCGGCCGTCATGCTGAGCGAACCGGCCTACGATCCGCAAGGCACGCGCCTTCGCAGCTAGCGCAATCCCGCTGTTCCTGGACGCGCGGATGGGCCAAACTCCGTCCGCGTCAATTTCCACGGGACAGCTTGATGGCCACGATTGCAATTGTTGGAGCCGGCCTGGTCGGGCGCGCCTGGGCGATTTCGTTCGCGCGCGCCGGGCATGCGGTCCGGATCCATGACGAAGCGCCAGGCGCCGCCGCCAAGGCACTGGACTTCGCCGCCGGTGCGCTGCCCTCCCTGGTGGCCGAGGATCTGCTGGACGGGCAGAGCGTCGCTGATGTTGCGCGACGTCTGAGTGTTGCGGTCAAGCTGGAAGACGCGCTAGCCGGCGCCGGCCACGTTCAGGAGAACACGCCTGAGGATCTCGAGATCAAGAAGCGCGTGTTCGCCGCGCTCGACAGCCTGGCTGGCCCGGACGCGGTGCTGGCCAGTTCCACGTCTGCCCTGCTTCCGTCTCGCTTCACCGAGACGCTGGCCGGCCGCAGGCGGTGCTTGGTGGTGCACCCGATCAATCCGCCATACCTGATCCCGGCGGTCGAGATCGTTCCCGCGCCGTGGACCGATCCCGCCATCGTGGAGCGCACCCGCGTGCTGCTGACCGCGGCGGGCCAGTCGCCCATCGTCATGAAGCGCGAGATCGACGGCTTCGTGATGAACCGCCTGCAAGGCGCCTTGCTGGAAGAAGCGTTCCGGCTGGTCGCCGACGGCTACGCCTCGATCGAGGATGTCGACATCGGGTTGCGCGAGGGCCTCGCGCTGCGCTGGTCCTTCATGGGTCCGTTCGAGACCATCGACCTCAACGCGCCGGGCGGCGTGCGCGACTACGTCACGCGCTACCAGCAGATCTATTCCCGCCTGTTCCCCAGCATGCAGCGCCGCGTCGACTGGGCCGGCGAGGTCATCGACACGGTCGAGCGCGACCGCCGCGCCAGGCTGGCGGAGGGCGACCTGCAGAAACGGCACGCCTGGCGCGACCACCGCCTGATGGCGCTGGCCGCGCATAAGCGCAAAGCAGCACGCGACCTCGGTTCATAGAAAGAGCAGTCCCATGGCCACCAAACGCAAAGTCATCATCACCTGCGCCGTCACCGGCTCGATCCACACGCCTTCCATGTCGCCGCACTTGCCGGTGACGGGGCAGGAGATCGCCGATGCGGCGATCGGCGCCGCCGAGGCAGGCGCCGCCATCGTGCACTTGCATGCGCGCAACCCGAAGGACGGCCGGCCAGACCAGAGCCCGGAGGCGTTCGAGCCGTTCCTCAAGGTCATCAAGCAGCGCTCCGCCTGCGTGGTGAACATCACCACCGGCGGCGGGCAGGGCATGACGCTTGAGCAGCGCCTCGCGCCGGCCGCGAAATTCAAGCCGGAGGTCGCTTCGCTCAACATGGGCTCGATGAATTTCGGCCTCTATCCCATGCTCGGCCGCTTCAAGGAGTTCAATCACGACTGGGAGCGTGCGCATCTCGAAGGCTCGCGCGACGCGGTGTTCCGCAACACCTTCAAGGACATCGAGCATGTGCTGACCACGCTGGGAAGCGCCGGCGCCAGGTTCGAGTTCGAGTGCTACGACACCTCGCATCTGTACAACCTGCACCACTTCCTGCAGCGCGGCCTGGTGAAGCCGCCGCTGTTCGTGCAGACAGTGTTCGGCATCCTCGGTGGCATCGGTTCGCATCCCGACGACGTCATGCACATGAAGCGCACGGCTGACCGGCTGTTCGGCGACCAGTATCACTGGTCGGTGCTGGGCGCCGGCCGTTCCCAGATGCAGATTGCCGCGATGTCGGCGGCGATGGGCGGCAATGTGCGGGTGGGGCTCGAGGATTCGCTATGGGCTGGACCTGGCCGGCTTGCCGCTTCCAACGCGGAGCAGGTGCGTCAGGCGCGGCAGATCATCGAAGGATTAAGCCTGGACGTGGCGACACCCGACGAGGCGCGCGAGATTTTAAGCCTCAAGGGCGCGGACAAAGTTGCGTTCTGATCGGCGCCTGGCGGGGCGGCTTTCGCCGCACCCGCCGGGGCCTTCCTCCGACGATCACGCTGGATAGAAGCCGTCGCCGTAGCCTGAAACCATCACCGGCCTGAGGCCGCGGCGACGGAAGTCGTCGAACACATGCTGATAGCCGGCGGCGTCCAGGCCGTGACAGGCCTGCCACTGGCCGGCCGGTGCGCGCTTCCAGACCGCCGCATAGCGCGCGATGCCGGTGTCGCTGTAGCCGCCGACGCAGGTGAGCCGCATGCCGGCCGCGGCCTGCTGGTCGAACGCTTCCTGATAGGCGCTGGCGGTGAGCCCGTGCCGCGCCTGCCACTCGACATCGTCCTGCTTTTCCCAGATCGCGGCGAACAGCACGTCGACATTCACGCGATAGCCGCAGACGTGCGTGAGCACGTAGCCATTGGCGGCCATCTCGTCGAACGCCTGCTGATACTGCACCCGGTTGAGGCCATGGCGCGTCTGCCACGCCGGCCCGTCGCGCTGTTCCCAGATTCCGGCATAGCGTGCCTCGCCGTTCTCTGCGTAGCCGCTGACGCAGGTCAGGCGATAGCCCTGCTGCGCCAGCTCGTCGAAGGTCGCCTGGTAGTCGGCGGCGTTGAGGCCATGCCGCGCTTCCCAGGCCGGACCACCGCGGCGCTGCCAGATCGCGTTGAAGCGCGCGCCGGCTCCCTCGCTGTAGCCGCAGATGCTGGTGAGGCGGTAGCCCTCCTGCACCAGGCTGTCGAACATCCACCGGTAGGTGTCGGTATCGATGCCATGCCGGGCCTGCCAGGGCGTCCGGTCATCCTCTTCGAAGATCGCCGCGAAGCGCGTGGCGAAACGCGACATGCTCACGCGCTGGCCGCCGCCCGCGCCGGCGGCGTGGTAGACGTCCCGGAAATTGAGGTGCGCGTCGAACTGCGTGCCTTCCAGCGAGCCGGGCGTCTCCGGCAGGGTCGTCGGCGCGATGAAGAAGCGCAAATGCCTGCCGTTGTTGAGGAAGAAGCCGTTGACGTCGTGCGGCCCGTCGGCGAGATAGGCCGTACCGAGCTTGGTCGCCGTGCCCGGCGACACGAAGTCCTCCGATCGGCGTAGCAGCATCCGGAAGGCGCTGTTGTTGCCCTGGGTCACCCACCAGTTGCCGAGCCAGCAGGCCTCGTTCTGCACGAAGGTCGGATCGGCCACGTCCTCGATGTACCAGCCCGACAGGATGGTCCAGTTCGGATCGTTGGCGTACTGGATCTCGATGAAGCGGTTCTCGGCCCAGCTGTTCTTGGCAAAGAACACCTTGCGGTTCCGGTCGAACCCGATCAGCAGGAGCACATGGCCGCCGAGCGGCGTCTGCACGTCGCACACCACCTCATGCTCCGCGAGCAGCGTATTCTCCAGCGCTTCGACGCTCGGGTTCGCGCCGAGGGATTGCCACCCGGTCGCCCGGTAGCGCGCATTGACCCGCGCCAGCAGGGGAATGTGCTGCTCGCAGAACTCGACCGCGTCGTAGTCCTCCTGGGTGTCGACCGCCATCAGGCTGGGCAGGTCGAACATCGGCAGGATGCCGGTCAGGTCGCTCTGGTTCTCGAGATAGGGCGCCGCCCATTCGGGCGCCACCGCGTTCTCTGTCAACTTCTTCACGATGTCGCCGCAGCCCTGGAAGCCGTAGAGCGAGGAGTTGTTCTCGACCGGCGTGACGACGTTGCCGTTCTGGTCGCGGTTGAGCGCGAACGACTTGCCCATGTGGAAGATGTATTCCTCCGACACGTCGATCGAGATGTTGAACTTCCGGCGATAGGCCGCTTCGAGGGCGGCGGCGCCGGCGAACGCCCAGCAGGTGCCGCGGTCGTTCTGGCGCTTGAACGGCGACTGCCACTGCGCCAGCGAGAAGACGCCGTTGACAGGCGCGAACAGTACCGGCGCGCCTTGCGGCATCAATTTGCCGAGGCGCCTGGCGTGATAGATCGATTCCGCCACCAGCCGCTGATGCACCTCGTTGGCGAGCACCGGCGATGCGAACACCGGCGATGGTGCCGGCCGGTATGCGAGCCCGCTCTCGTCGAGATGCTTGAAGGAGCGCGGTGTGCGATGGGCGGCGGCTTCTAGGTTGCCGGCCTGTCGCTCGTGGTCCAGGGCCTCGGCCAGCAGCGCGGCGGTGCCGTCGACGCCGGCGGCAGGCTTCGAGACTTCGCTGATCGAATCGGCCTTGGACTGTCCGGTGAAAGCCGGGTGCCGTTCAACCATGCATCGGGTGGTGCGACTCATAACGTCCTCCGCAGTTCCGGGAAACTTGCGACCAGGGCCGCCTCAATGTGCCGGCCCGAATGTCGGTGAGCGGAAGATGGCAGGACGCCGCCTATGGATAGCTTTGGCGCTTTTCGGGGCGGTCCAAGACGCGCCTACAGATGACTTACGCCGTTGGCGGAAGCAGCCTAACATATTGATATTAATTAGAAAACTGCAGTCGTTCGGTAACGAGCGGCCGGAATGGGTCAGGTGACGCGAACCGACCGGCCAGCACTGGCCGCCTCGTACGCCGCCTCCACCAGGGTAAAGGTGCGCACGTTGTCCTGCGCCGAGGTGCCGGCCGGGCGGCCGACGCGCAGCGATTCGAGGATGTGCTCGCAGGTGGCGAGGACACTTTCCTGGATGATGTGCCACGGCCGCTCGGCCCAGGGCAGCACCGGCGCATCCGCATCGTGGGTCTTGGTCTTGCCCTCGATGGTGATGTCGAGAACGGAGCCCGGCTTCAGGATGATCGCGCCCTTCGGCCCCTCGATCTCCAGTAGCGTCTCGGGGAAGACGTCCGGCACGCGCCGCGATTCGTAGGTGCACTCGACGATCGAGACCGCGCCGGAGCGGTGCTTCAGCAGCATGGTCGCGGTGTCTTCGCCGGCGACGCTGGGATTGCGCCTTTGCAGCTCCGCCGAGATGTGCTCGACCTCGCCCAGCAGCACCCGCGCCAGATCGAATACATGAACGCCCAGGTCCATGAGCGCGAAGCGCTCCTCCTTCGCGAGGTACGGCTGGCCCTTGTAGATGTCGTAGCCGGTGCGGAAGCTGACGCGGCCCCAGGACGGCGTGCCAATCGCGCCGCTGCGCAGCAGCTCCTGGATCTTGCGCATCGGCACCTGGAAACGGAAGTTCTCGTGCACCGCCAGGAACACGCCGGCCTTCTGCGCGTCGTCCGCCATCGCCTGGCAGGCGGCGAGGTCCAGCCCGAACGGCTTTTGCACGATGGCCGGAATGCGGCGGCGGACCACAAGCCCGACGACATCGCGATGGGTCTCGACGCGCGTGATGATGTCGACCAGGTCAAGTTTGTGCTCGCGCAGCATTGTCTCGGCGTCCCGGTACCAATGCTTGACGCCGAACTTGTCGGCAGTGCCGCGCGCCTTGGCCTCGTCGACGTCGCACACGGCGACGACCTCGACGCCCTTGGATCTCAAGTCGGTCCAGGCGTGCAGGTGGTTCTGCGCAAAGAAACCGCATCCGATGACGCCGATAGCCGTGCGTTCCATGGCTCGATCGCTCCTCAGTCCCGGTCGGGACCGAGCCTAGAACCGTTCGGCCAATCTGTAAATCTAGGAGGCCTTGACGATGCGGAAGCCTTCGACTTCGCGCACCAGCGGCAGGCCGGACCAGCGCCGGACGTCGTGCAGGATGATCAGCCGCTCGGTATCGCCGCCGATCTCGGTGTTGATGCGGTCCATCGTCTTCAGCTGTTCCCAGATGCTGCCGACACCGTTGGCCAGCGGCACATAGACGCCGTCGTTGTTGTAGCCCTTGATGTTGCGCACGTCGTAGACGCAGTCGCCGGAGATGACGAGCCGCCCGCGCGCGGTCTCGATCACCACGAACTGCTGGCCCATCGTGTGGCCTTCGCCGAAGCGCGCGTGGATGCCGGGCACGATGTTGTCCTTGTCGCCGTCGAGCAGGGTCAGGCGATGCTCGACCGAGGCATCGAACGCGTTGCGCAGGTCGTCCGGATTGATGATCGCGGTGATGAAGCCGAATTGCGGCGGCAGCGCCATGGCCTCGTGCCAGGACAGCAGCTCGCGCTTCTGGATCCAGATCCGCGCCTTAAGGAACTTGCCGATCGAGCCCATGTGGTCGAAATGCGCGTGCGAGATCACGATGTCGGTCACGGCCTCCGGCTGCACGCCGAGTTCCGCCAGCATGCGCACCGGCGAGATCCAATAGGGGATGCCGAATTTCACCGCCATCTCCTCGCCGCCGCCTTCGCGCATGAAACCGGTGTCGATCAGCGCGACCCGGTCGCCGCGCCGCGCCATCACGAAGGCGAAGGGCAGGTCGACCACGCCGTCGGCGTGCGCGCCGCTGATGAGGCCGTCCATCGGCTGATCCTTGGAGCGCGCGAACTCGATGACGTAGACGTCCCAGTTGTTGGCTTCCGGCATTGATCAGCCCCCTTCTAGTTCTCGGCCATCTGCCGGCCCAGGCTCGACAGCCCGACCGCGACGATCAGGATCGCGCCCTGGAACACATACTGCGAAAAGGTCGGCGCGCCGAAGATGTTGAGCCCGTTGAACCCGAACGCGATGATCAGCGCACCGACGAAAGTCCCAACGATGTGGAACTCGCCGTCGCGTAAGGTGGCGGAGCCGAGGAACACCGCCGCGAATGCAGTCAGCAGGTAGGAATCCGCCGCGCTTGTGGTGCCGCTGCCGAGGCGCGAGGCCAGCAGCATGCCGGTCAGCGCCGCGCACACGCCGGACAGCACGAAGCCCAGAATCTTGATGCGGTCGACATTGATGCCGGCGAGGCGCGCCGCCGCGGGGTTGCCGCCGACCGCCTGGATCTCCTGTCCGATCGCGCTCTTCTCCACCAGCAGCCACAGCCCGCCCAGCACGATCGCCATGATCACGATGTTATTGGGAATGCCGAACAGCCAGCGGCCGAGCGAGATCTGCAGGAACGCCTCCGGCACGCCGGCGACGATCGGCACGCCGGCGGAATAGGCGAAGGAAAGGCCGGTCAATATGGTGCCGACGCCGAGGGTCGCGATCACCGAGTTGACCTTGATCTTGGTAACGATGAGGCCGTTGACCAGCCCGATCAGCGCGCCGGCCAGCAGGATGATGACGATGGCGGCCGGGATCGGCAAACCGTGGCGCACGATGAGGCCGGTGACCAGAACGCCGTGCAGGCTGGCGGCGAAGCCGATGGACAGGTCGAGCTCGCCCACGATCACCGCCATGGTGAGGCCGCCGGCGATGATCATGGCGAGCGAAGCCTGGTTGATGACGTTGGTGAAATTGCCGAGGGTCGGGAACGCCTTGGGCGACAAGATGGAGAAGGTGAGGATCATCAGCGCAAGGCCGAAGATGGTGGCATAGCGCGCGAAGATGCTGAGCGTCCGCTTGGCATTCGGCGACAGCCTGCGGTTGGTCAGCACCATGTCAGCCGTGCGTTCCGCCATCGTTACGCCGCCTTGTCCGTATAGCTCGCGGCCACGATCGCCGCGCGGGAAATCTCGTCGCCGTTGAGCTCGCGCACGATCCGGCCGTCGGCCATGATCAGCACGCGGTCGCACAGGTCCGGCAGCTCGTCCGGCTCGGACGAGATCACCAGCACCGCCATGCCGTCCACTGCCAGCTTGCGGATCAGCCGATGAATCTCCGCCCGCGCACCGATATCGACGCCGCGGGTCGGCTCGTCGAGGATCAGGATGCGCGGCTGGCGCTTCAGCCAGCGGCCGATCACCACCTTCTGCTGGTTGCCGCCGCTTAAGCGAGCCACCGGCGCATGGATGCTGGCGGTCTTGATGGCAAGGCTCTGCACCGCCTCGCGCGCCAGCTCGCCGCGCTTGCGCGCGCTGATCGTCGGCAGGATGGGCGAGGTGGTCAGGCTCTTGAGATTCGCCAGCGACAAGTTGAAGGCGATGCTCTTGCCCAGCAGCAGGCCCTCGGTGCGCCGCTCCTCCGGCACCAGCCCGATGCCGGCGCGATAGGCCTCGGTCGAGTTGCGTGGCGCGAAGGCCGTGCCGTCGATGGTCATGGTGCCGGCATCGACCCGGTCGGCGCCGTAGATCAGCCGCACCAGCTCGCTGCGGCCGGACCCAACCAGCCCGCCGATGCCCAGCACCTCGCCGCGATGGAGCGAGAAGGAGACGCCATTCACCTTCGGCCGCCGCGCCAGGTTTGAGACCGTCAGGACCGGTGCCCCGGTCGGAGTCGTGCGCTTGATGGCGGTCTCCGCCGTCGCGCGATGTCCAACGATGGCCTCGACCAACGCCGTGCGGGTCAGGTCCTTGCGCGCGAGGCACGCGATCGACGCGCCGTCGCGGAACACGCTCACCCGGTCGCACAGCCGCAGGACCTCGTCCAGCCGGTGCGACACGTACAGCACTGCAACGCCGGACGCCGCGAGGTCGGCGATGATCGCGAACAGCCGCTCGGCCTCGCCGTGCGACAGGGAGGCCGTCGGCTCGTCCATGACTATGAGCCGGGCCTTGTGCACCAAGGCGCGGCAGATGCTGACCAGCCAGCTCTCCGCGGTCGACAGCGCGCGCACCTTGGTGTCGAGCGAGGCATGGATGCCGACCCGCGCCGCGATCGGCTCGATCGTCCGCGCGACAGCTTGCCAATCGACCAGGCCGAACCGCGCGCTCTTCGGCTGCCCCAGCACGATGTTCTGCAGCACCGTCATGGTCGGGACCAGCGCCAGGTCCTGGTGGATGAAATTCATGCCGAGCTCGGTCGCGCGGTGCGGAGTCGGGATGGCCACCGCCGTGCCGTCGATGCTGACGGTGCCGCCGTCCGGTTGCACCAGTCCCGCCAGGATGCGGATCAGGGTCGACTTGCCGGCGCCGTTGGCGCCGACCAGGCCGTGCACTTCGCCCTTGCGGATATCGAGGGAGACGCCTTTCAGCGCCTGTGCGCCGCCGAACGACTTGCGGATGCCTTCGGCGGTGAGGAAGGGGAGCGCGCCCGTGTCAGTCATTGCGAATTCGGCGCGCTCCCATCATGGCTTACTTCAAGGCTTCGGGATGGTCCTTGATGAACTGCTCGACCGAATCCTTGGCGACCAGCACCGCCGGCACTTCGGCTGCCTTCGGCTGCCAGCCGTCGCCCGCCTTTTTGATCTCGTCCAGCATCTTCACCATGTTGTAGCCCTCGGTGTAGCTGTCCTGCCAGGCGGTCGCGGTCATGTGGCCGTTGCGGATGTTCTCCAGCGCCTGGGCGTTGCCGTTGATGCCGTAGACCTTCACGTCGTCGCGGCCCTGCGCGCGCAAGGAGCCGATGGCGCCGATCGCAGGATCATCCCAGCAGCCCCAGATAGCAAGCGGCTCCGAGCCGGCGGGATGGGAGGTCAGCCAGGCGTTCGCGTATTGCGCGCCGTCCTCGAAGTAGCCGGGAATACGCACTTCGTTCTTGGTCACCTTGATGTCCGGGTTCTTGGCGAGGATCTCGTCCATCACCACTTCGCGGTTCCGGCACACTTCGCCGGTACGGTAGGTGAGGGCGAGCACGCTGCCCTTGCCGCCCAGCTCCTTCACCATCATCTCGACCACCGGTACCGCCATCGGGCCGCCGGAGCCGTTGGTGGCGGCAACCGTGCTGCCCAAGCCGCCGCCCCAGCTTACGACCGGGATGCCGGCGCTCTTGGCCGCGTCGAGGCCCGCGCCGATCGAGGAGAACGGGAACACCATGTCGATGATGGCGTGGGCGCCGCGCTGGGCGAAATTCTGGATGCCGGCGTTGGCGCGGTCGGCGCTGCCGTCGGCGTCGATCACCGAGACTTCCCAGCCCAGCTCCTCGGCTGCCTTGGTGGCGCCGTTGATGTAGCGGACATTGTTGGCTTCGGTCGCCGCGATCGAGACGATGCCGATCAGTGGCTTGTCGGCCGCGCTGGCGAGCTCCGCGCCGGCCAGGATGCCGGCGGCCAAGGCAACGAACGCAACTGCCTTCTTCATGGTTTCCCTCCCAGGAAATTTGCCGTTGTTCGGCAAACATTTGCTAACCGTTTCGCCAGAATTGCGCATCTCACAGTCGCAGATCAAGCGAAATCTGGCTATAACCGTGCTAGACTTTTGCGTTGGCTTCGGTAATTTCAGCTAAACGATTAGCCAGGAATTGGCATGGCCACCATCAGGGACGTTGCGAAGGCAGCCGGGGTATCGACCGCGACCGTTTCGGCCGTGATGAACGATTCCGCCTATGTCAGCCCGGAGCTGCGCACGCGGGTCCAGACCGCCATCGAGGAACTGGACTATGCGCCCTCGACGGTGGCGCGGAACCTGAAGCGCGGCAAAAGCCAGCTCATCGCCATCTCGGTCGCCGACCTGTCGAACCCGTTCTTCAGCCACATCGTCTGCCTAGCCGAAGCCGCCGCCGCCGCATGGGGCTATTCGCTGGTCGTGTTCAACAGCGACGAAAAGACCGAAGCGGAGAAGCGCATCCTCACCCGCATCCGCGCGCTGTCGTGCGACGGCATCCTGCTGGTGCCAGTGGGCGAGGCGGCGCAGCATCTGCAGCGTGACCTCACCGGCCGCACCATCCCGACCGTGATGTTCGGCCGCGTGGTGGACGACCGGCGCTCCGACACCGTCACCATCGACAACGAATCCGCCGGCCGGCAGGCGACCAACTACCTGCTCGATCTCGGCCACCGGCGCATCGGCTCGATCACCGGGCCGCTGCATCTCACCACCGGCAAGGGCCGCTACGACGGCATGATGCAAGCGCTGCAGGCGCGCGGCGTGACGCCGCTGCCGGAGCACGTCCGGTCCGGCGACTTCCGCGAAGGCGCAGCCTATTCGGTGGCGCGCGAAGTGCTGGAGCGGCCAGACCGGCCAAGCGCGCTCTATGTCGCCAACGGCGTGATGGCGCTCGGCGTCATGCGCGCGGTCTCGGACCTCGGCCTGCGCTGCCCGGAGGACATCTCGATTGCGTCGACCGACACCATCCCGGGAATCAGCGGCCTGCGCCCGCGTTTCACGCGCACCGAGCATCCGGCCAATGACATGATCAACGAGGCATTCCGCATGCTGGTCGGCCGCATCAACAACGGCGTGCAGCCCACCCCGCGGAACGTCGTGTTCCAACCGACCCTGGTGGTGGGGGAAAGCTGCGCGCCGGTGCTCGCCACCGCCGCCCGCCAATAATCATCTAAGTCATTGCCACTCATCCTGATTTCCACGCTTGCGCGATCCGGCAAGGGGACTGCTAATAAAGCGGTAACCTTTATTGGGCCATCGTATCCTCCCATTTGTATTGCTCCCGGGATTCGTCGCTCCTAAGACATGATGGCCATGGCACTTGCTCCGAAAATCGGCGACTGGCAGTCGGCGCCGGCAACGGCTTCCCGGCCGGTGTTCGCCATCGGCGACATCCACGGCCGGAACGACCTGTTCGAGCCGCTGGTCGCAGCCGTCCTGCGCATCGTGGATGAGGAGAAGCTGGACAAGGTGGCTCTGGTGACGCTCGGCGACTATGTCGACCGCGGCCCGGCCGGCCTCGTGGTGCTCAAGAAGGTGCTCGACGGCATCAAGCATCCCAAGATCGAATCGATCTGCCTGCCCGGCAATCATGAGCAGTTCCTGCGCCACTTCCTGGAGAGCAAGGGCGCGGAGCGGCAGGACATCCTGTGGAACTGGCTGGACAACGGTGCCGGCGCGATCGCGCACGAACTCGGCCTCGCCAATTCCAAGGCTTCCGATCCGGAAGCCTTCGTCGCCGCCCTCGCGTCCGAGCTCGGTATGGAGCGGATCGAGAAGCTGTTCAAGCTCAACAACCACTATCGCCTGGACCAGTATCTGTTCGTCCATGGCGGCATCCATCCGCAATTCGGCCTCGCCGCGCTGAAGCGCGACTGGCGCCGCCTGCCGAAGAGCGGCCTCGACGAGGACCGCGACCCGCTGTGGGTGCGCGGGCCCTTCCTGACCTATGACGGCGAGCATGACGACGGCATCATCGTCGTGCACGGCCACACCCCGCGCAGCGAAGCGGAGTTGCTCGGCAACCGCATCGGCATCGACACCGGCGCTTATTTCTCTGGCCGCCTCACCTGCGTGCAGCTGATGGGCGAGCGCATGCGCCTGATCCAGGTCAGCGACCACTAGGTCCGCCGGGCCTCGGCTTGCGAGCCGGCGGGGATTCGGGTACCAACTGATCCGACCTCGCAACCTTCATCCGATCGACATGACAACGCGCTTCTCCCGGATTTTCCCCGGCAAGAAACCAGTGATCGCAATGGTTCACTTTGGTGCCCTGCCGGGCTCGCCGCTCCATGATTCCGACGCCGGCCTGGACGCGCTGGTCGAGGGCATCCGCAACGACCTGCGCGCGTTGCAGGCCGCCGGTGTCGACGCCGTCATGTTCGGCAACGAGAACGACCGGCCGTACGAGTTCAAGGTCGATACCGCCTCGACCGCGGCCATGGCCTACGCCATCGGCCTGGTGAAGCGCGAAATCACCGTACCGTTCGGCGTCAACGTGCTGTGGGACCCGATGAGCTCGGTCGCGCTCGCCGCCGCAACGGGCGCCAGCTTCATCCGCGAGATCCTGACCGGCACCTACGCTTCCGACATGGGGCCGTGGAATCCGGACGCCGGCGCCGCCATGCGCTATCGCGACCGCCTCGGCCGCAACGACCTCGCGATGTTCGACAACATCTCCGCCGAATTCGCCTGGTCGCTGGACCAGCGCAGCCTGCCGGACCGCGCGCGCAGCGCGGTGTTCTCTTCGATCCCCGATGCAATCCTTGTCTCCGGCATCATCACCGGCGAAGCGGCCGCGCTGTCGGAGCTGGAAGCGGTGAAGAAGGTGCTGCCCGACACGCCAGTGCTTGCCAATACCGGCGTCAAGCATGCGACCGTGGCGGATGTGCTGCGGGTCGCGGACGGCTGCATCGTCGGCACGGCGCTGAAGGTCGACGGTAACACCTGGAACGCGGTCGATCCGGAGCGCGCCAAGGAATTCATGCGCCTCGCGCGCGCGGTACGGGGGCACTGACCATGGCGCGGACAGCGAAGGGTGCACAGGAACGGCTGAAGGCATGGCTCACCGCACTGATGGCGACCTCGGGCCTCAGCGGCCATGAGGGACCGGTGCGCCGCCTGCTGGCCAAGCAGCTGAAGGAACTCGGCATCGCCTCGCACAGCGACCGCATGGGCAACCTGATCGCGACCCTCCCCGGCGACAAGGCATTGCCCTCGGTCATGCTGTTCGCGCACATGGACCAGCTCGGCCTGGTGGTCCGCAAGATCGAGGCCAACGGCCTACTGCGGGTCGAGCGCGTCGGCGGCGTGCCGGAAAAGGCGCTGCCCTCGCAGTCGGTGCGCGTGTCCGCCGGCAAGGGCAAGAGCATCGCCGGCATCATCGCCAACAAGAGCCACCACGCCACCCAGCCGGAGGAGAAATACAAGGTCCTGCCGTATGCGGACCTCTACATCGATTGCGGCTATCGCGGCGCCGCCGAGATCGCCGCTGCCGGCGTGGTGGTCGGCGCGCCGATCGTTTACGCGCCGAATGTGCTGGAGCTGGCGAACAACCGCATCGTCGGCACCTCGGTCGACGACCGTGCGGGCTGCGCCGTGATGCTCGAGGTGGCGCGGACGCTGAAGGGCACTTCCAGGCGCCCCACGCTACACCTCGTGTTTTCAGTGCAAGAGGAGTTCAACCTGCGCGGTGCGGTGACGGCGGCCCATGCGTTGAACCCGGACATCGCGATCCAACTCGACCTCATCCTCGCGACCGATACGCCGGACATGACGCAACGCGGTGACGTGAAGCTCGGTGGCGGGCCGGGCATCAGCCTCTACAGCTTCCACGGCCGCGGCACGCTCAACGGCACCATTCCGCATCCGGCGTTGGTCGAGTTGTTCGAGAAGACCGCGGCTGCCGAGAAGATCAATCTGCAGCGCAGTGCCCACATCGGCGCGCTCACGGATTCGTCCTACGTGCAGGTGACCGGCACCGGTGTTGCCTGCATCGACCTCGGCTTCCCGTGTCGCTACACCCATTCCTCGCTGGAGATGTGCGACCTCGCCGATCTCGACGGCTTGGCGCAGCTGCTGGCCGCCGGCATCGCGCGCATCGATCGGAAGTTCAGCCTCGACCGGGACCACTATCTCGAATGAAGCACTATCTTGGCGTCGACATTGGTACCTTCGAGACCAAGGGCGTCATCGTAGACCAGGGCGGCCGGATCGTCGCGAGCGCGGCCCGCCCGCACCAGATGCTGGTGCCACAGCCCGGCTGGGCCGAGCATCGGCCGCAAGAGGACTGGTGGGGCGACTTCGTGTTCGTCACCCGCAAGATGCTGGCGGACGGCAGGATCGCGCCATCCTCCATCGCCGCCATCGGCACCAGCGCCATTGGTCCCTGCATGCTGCCGGTCGACCAGGATGGCGTGCCGCTGATGAATGGCGTGCTCTACGGCATCGACACGCGTGCGGCCGAGGAGATCGAAACGCTGACCCGGCGCATCGGTGCCGACACGCTGATCGAGAAATGCGGCAACGCGCTCACCTCGCAGTCCGTCGGCCCGAAGATCCTGTGGTTCAAGAACAAGCGGCCCGCGCTGTTCGCCAAGACCCATAAGGTGCTGACGTCCACCTCGTACCTGGTGCATCGGCTGACTGACTGCTTCGTTATCGATCACTATTCGGCGGCGAACAGCAGCCCGTTCTATCTGCCGGACCAGCTCGCCTACAGCGACACGCTCGCCGACGACATCATCGCCCTCGACAAGCTGCCTGAACCGGCCTGGACCACCGATGTCGCCGGCACCGTGACGCAGCGCGCGGCGGATGAAACCGGACTCGCCCCTGGCACGCCGGTGATCGTCGGCACCATCGACGCGGCGGCAGAAGCGCTCAGCGTCGGCGTGCTCGATCCCGGCGACATGATGCTGATGTATGGCTCCACCATCTTCATCATCGAGATCACGCCCAAGCGCGTCGCGGACGGCCGCCTGTGGTATGCGCCGTGGCTGTTCCCCGGCCAGCACGCCTCGATGTCGGGCCTTGCCACCAGCGGCACGCTCACCCACTGGTTCCGCCAGCAATTCGCCCGCGAACTCGATCCCGAGACCGCGGTCATCACCCTGACCCAGCAAGCGGAGAAATCGCCGCCCGGCGCCAAGGGCCTGGTGGTGCTGCCTTATTTCTCCGGCGAGCGCACACCGATCCACGATCCGCAGGCCAAAGGCATGATCTTCGGCCTCAACCTGACGCATGAGCGCGGCGATCTGTTCCGCGCCTTGCTGGAAGGCATCGCGTGCGGCACCAACCACATCTTCGAAACTTACGCCGACGTGGGTCAGGAGCCGGCGAAGATCTTCGCCGTCGGCGGCGGCACCAAGAATCGCGTCTGGGCGCAAGCGACCTCCGACATCTCCGGCCGTGCGCAGATCGTGCGCGAGAAGACCATCGGCGCCAGTTATGGCGATGCGTTCCTGGCGGCAATGGCGGTGGGCGATGCGAAGGCCGCCGACATCGAGCAATGGAACCCGGTCGCGACGACGTTCGCACCGGACCCGGCGCTGCGCGATCGCTACGCCAAGCTCTACAGAATTTTCCGCGATCTCTATCCCGCGACCCGCGCCAACATGGCGGCTCTCGATTCTATTTGACCGAGCCGGCGGTCAGGCCCTTCACAATATAGCGTTCGAGGAACACGCCGATCACGATCAGCGGCGCGATCGCAGCGGCGGAGAGGGCGGCCATCGACCACCAGCTGATGCCTTGCGAGCCGGTCTGGCTCGCCACCATCACGGGAAGGGTCTTGGCATTGGTGCTGGTGAGCAGCGCGGCGAAGAAATACTCGTTCCAGCACAAGATGACGCTGAGGATGAAGGCCGCGACCATGCCGGGCAGGGCGATCGGCAGCACGATGCGCAGGAACGCGCCCCACACCGAGCAACCGTCGACCAGCGCCGCCTGCTCCAGCTCGAGCGGGATGGTATCGAACTGGTCGCGCATGATCCAGATCACGATCGGCAGCACCATCAGCGTATAGAGCAGGATGAGGCCGATGCGGGTGTCGAGCAGTGCCAGCTCCTTGTACAGCACCAGGAACGGCATCGCGAGCACGACGGGCGGCAGGATCAGCTGCGACAGGAAGAAGAACGAGATGTCCTTGTTCTGCATCGGCCCGAACTTGTAGGTGAAGCGGCTGAGCCCGTAGGCCGCGCAGGAGCCGATCAGCACCGCCAGTGCCGAAGCGCTGATCGAGGCGATCACGCTGTTCTCGAACCGCTTCAGGAATTCCTCGCGCACGGTCGAGGTCTCGAAGATGGTGTCCGGCGACAGGCCGAGCGAGCGCCAGCCCTTCCAGTCCGGCACGAAATCGATCCACGGCAGCAGATGCCCTTGCGTCACGTTGACCGCGGTCTTGAACGAGGTCGAGAAGGTCCAATAGATCGGGAACAGGCAGATGAACGCCCACAGGATCAGCAGCCCATAGGTGATGACCTTGGTCGGATAGTGATGCGCGCTGAGGCCCCTGGTCACCATGTCAGTTGATCTTTCTCATCCAGCGGCTCACGAAATTCAGCAGCAGGGTCACGAAGATGATAATGATGACGAGGTAGAACTCCGCCAGCATGGTGCCGTAGCCGACATTCGAGCGGTCGCGATATTCGCGGAAGATGAACGACGACACCGTGTCGGTCGCACCGCCCGGGCCGCCCGACGTCACGTTGATCACGATGTCCGCCAGCTTCAGCTGGAAGATGATGCGCAGCACCACCGCGGTCACGCTGACCGGCAGCATGATGGGGAAGGTGATCTGCCAGAACGCCTGCCACTTGTTGGCGCCGTCGACCTTGGCCGCCTCGGACAGCTCTTTGGGCAGCGCCTGCAATCCCGCCAGCAGCATGATCATGATGAAGGGGATCCACACCCAGGCGTCCATCAGCGCGATCGAGAACTTGGCGATCCAGGGCGAGGTGAAGAAGGCCGGATTGTCCCAGCCGAGATGCCGCGCCAGCCTGGCGATCGGGCCGAACCGGTACTCCCCCAGCGACTTGCCGATCATCCAGCTGACCGCGACCGGGCTCAACATGAAGGGCAGCAGGAACGCCACGCGAAAGAACTTGCGCGCCTTGATTTCGGCGTTCAGCAGCAACGCGAGGCCGAAGGCGAGGGCGTACTGCACCAGCACCGCCGCGACGTAGAACACCATGTTGCCGAGGGCGTTCCAGTAATACGCGTCGTTGAACAGGTCGTAGAGATTCTTGAGGCCGCTGAAACGCCGGCCTTCGAACGAGGACAGGTTCCAGTCGGTGAAGGCGATGTAGAGCCCGAAGAAGGTCGGGAAGATCACCATCGCCACTGTGAACAGCACCGCCGGCAGCACGAACAGGGCCTTGTGGCCGGCTGCGCCGCGCATGCGCACCAGCCCGAAGCCGAGGGCGATGCCCCACAGCACGTAGGCGTAGCCGACCGGCCGCCAGTTCTCGAAACCCCAAGGGGTGATGCCGAGCTCGAACGCCAGTTGGATCAGGACCACCGCCGCGAAACCGAGGGTGGCGAGAGTGATGATGCGCTTGCCGTCCTCGACCCGCTCCGGCGAGACGCCGGCCGTCACCGCCTCCGCCTGCGAAAGGGCGGAGAGGGCGGCACGGGACGGCATCGGTGCCGTTGGCGTATCTGCGGTTTCAGCCATGTCGCGACGATACTGAGAAGGACCTGGGGTTTCTACAAAAAGAAAACTGGTGGCACCTTGCAGCGCCACCAGTCGATGAAGAACGGATGTCTACAACGTCTTGAGCCTCAGAGCCCGAGCGAGGCCTTGTAGAGCGCGATCTGCTTGTCGCGCCCGATCTCGTCGGTGATCTTCTCCCAGGCCGCGGCGATCTTGTCCGCCCCGGACTGCGCATCCGAGCCGCCCGCCCAGATCTTAGAGAGCTCATCCTCGGCCACGCTGTAATACTGGAAGATGCCGGGGATGCGCGGCTCGATCGCCGCGTTCGGGTGGTTGTAGGAGTTGGCCTCGGATTCCAGGTACGACTTGATGAAGGCCTCGTCGTAGCCGGCGCCGACCCACTCGGACACGTTGAAGTGGCTGTTGCGATAGGGCTGGAAGCCCGACGGATAAGCCGCGCACCACAGCGAGATGTCCTTGCCGCCGAGATGGGCCGCCGCGCTCCACGCCGCCTTCTGCTTCTTGGAATCGCTGTCGACGCGCGCCATGACGTACACGCCCCAGCCGATATAGGCCATGTTGGGCGCGTAGTTCGGGCCGCTCGCCAGCGTTTCCCACTTACCGGTCTTCGAGTTGTAGACGTCGTCCGAGCCCGGCAGGATCGAGAAGCCGCAGACGTCGCCAATGACCGAGCTGTCGTTGGTCTTGGCGTTGGAACCGATGTCGCCCCACCAGGACAGCATCGAGCCGGTGCCGGCGAGGAACTGCTGGAAGCCGGTGGTGCCCGGATCGGCGTTGAGCTGATCGGCCGGCTCCGACGGCAGGGCATCGATCACGTCCTGGATGCCGCGGACCCAGGCGGGGTTGTTGATGCGCGGCTTCATGGTGTCGGGATCGAACAGCCAGGCCTTGTCGTCCGGGTGCTTGGCGTAGGCGGTGGTGCGGCTGCCGAGGAAGTAGAAGCCGAAGCCGCCCCAGCCCTTGATCGGGTCGAGATAGCCGTAGGCATCCTGGCCCGCGACCTGCTTGCCCT
Source organism: Dongiaceae bacterium (assembly GCA_035274225.1). Lineage (GTDB taxonomy): Bacteria > Pseudomonadota > Alphaproteobacteria > Dongiales > Dongiaceae > Dongia_A. The sequence continues at coordinate 34,946 of DATEOK010000401.1, read as the reverse complement.
TGAGGAACTTGGTCACCTCTTGAACTTGCTGCCAGGTCTTTGGCACGCCCCAGTCGCCCTTGTGCCCTTCGGACTTCCAGGCGGCGGCGAGATCCGCATCGGCAAAGTAGTCGGTGCGGTAGTTGAAGTTGTGGCAGTCGCCGTCGATAGAGATGCGATAGGTCTTGCCGTCCCAGGTGCCGACCGGCGCCTTGAGGTAGCCGACGTAATCGTCCATCTCGATCTGCTGCTTCACCCAGTCCGGCATGACCGAGGCGAGGCCCTTGCCGCACACGTCGCCCTCGAACGGCGCGCCCATCTCGACGATGTCGAAATCGATCGTGCCGGTCGCGATCGCCTGCTGCAGGCGCGGGTTGTAGTCGGCCTGCGCCAGGTCGATCCAGTTCAGCTTCGCGCCGGTATAGGCCTCCCATGGCTTCAGGAAGCCGCGGAACAGCAGGTTGTGAAGGTTCTGGTTGTTGAGGCCGAGGAAGGTCAGTTCGACGCCCTTGAACTCGCCGGCCTTAACGTTTTGCTTGGTCGAGGCGAGGCACAGCTCTCCGACCTTTTGCCAATCGGCGTCGGTCGGCGATCCCTTGTTCACGCCCGGAATCTGCAACAGGTCCGCGCGCAGATCGGCGCGCGCCGGCTTCGGCAGCGCGCTCACGCCCGCGACACCGAGCGCCGCGGCGGCAGCTCCGCCCTTCAGCACCGTGCGACGGGTAAGCAGGTTATAGAGGTCGACTTTCATTGGTTTCCTCCCCTTGGCGCCCGTGCGATGAAACGTTGTACCGGCTGGGCTCGGATCGCGACCGCGAGTGACTTTTTGCTCTCACGGTCCCCCGGCACAACTTCTTGTTTGAAGGACGCGGCGCAAAGTATGCAAACCGCGGATAGGGTTGTCAATTAAGCCCCGGTTGCGAAACCATGAGCCGCCGTCACAGGGCTGTGCACAGCAGCCAATGGTTCGCGCGTCTTGGTTCGCAGTTGCGGCGCGGCTATTGCAGGCGCTGCCCGGAGGCAGCGTCGAACAGATGGACTGAAGAAAGATTGGGCGCGACCGACAGTACCTCGCCCGGGCGGGCCGAGATTCGCTCGCGGAACACGCCGACGATCTTCTGCCCGGCGAGCCGCGCCACCACCTGGGTCTCCGAGCCGGTCGGCTCGATGACCGTGATCTCGGTCTTCACCGGCCCGCCGAGCGTCAGGTGCTCCGGCCGGAAGCCGTAGATCGCTTTCCGCCCGTCGCTGTTGCCCGGCACGCTGGAGAGTGGCAGGCGCGTGCCGTCCTCCGCCTCGAACGCCGGCGTCGCGCCGGGGCGTATCACGCCCTGGATCATATTCATGGCGGGCGAGCCGATGAACCCGGCGACGAACAGGTTGGCCGGCCGGTCATACAGTTCCAGCGGCGAGCCGACCTGCTCCACCACGCCGTCATGCAGCACCACGATCTTGTCGGCCATGGTCATGGCTTCCACCTGGTCGTGGGTCACGTAGACCGTGGTGGTCTTCAGCCGCTGGTGCAGCTCCTTGATCTCGGCGCGCATCTGCACGCGCAGCTTGGCGTCGAGGTTGCTGAGCGGCTCGTCGAACAGGAACACTTTCGGATCGCGCACGATCGCCCGGCCCATCGCCACGCGCTGGCGCTGGCCGCCGGACAGCTGGCGCGGATAGCGTTCGAGATAGGGGACGAGGCCCAGGATCTCCGCCGCGCGCTTCACCCGCTCGGTGATCTGCTGCTTGGGCACCTTCCGCATCTGCAGTGCGAAGCCCATGTTGTCCGACACGTTCTTGTGCGGATAGAGCGCGTAGTTCTGGAACACCATGGCGATGTCGCGGTCCTTGGGCTCCAGGTCGTTCACCACCCTGGACTCGATCATGATCTCGCCCTTGGTGATCGGTTCCAGCCCCGCGATCATGCGCAGCAGGGTCGACTTGCCGCAGCCGGACGGCCCGACCAGCGCCACGAACTCGCCGTCGCCGATGCCGATGGAGACGCCGTGGATGACCTCGTGCTCGCCATAGGCCTTGCGCACGTCCACCAGATCGACTGCCGCCATGAACTACGCCTCCGTGGTGTTCTTTTTGGTCTGAATTTGGAGCGGCAACACTAAGCCAAGGAGTCCTGCCCGTCGAGTACCCCATGCGGCGTTACCCGCCAGGGCGCTTGACAATTGTCCGGCTAATCCCGAACCTGTCAGATGTCAGACCAATCTGGGAGCGCTGATGAACCGGCCGGCGATCGCGCTGAAGCCGCTGCCCAACGCCGATCGCGCCGAAAGCGTGATGAGCGCGCTGGCCAGCTATATCGCGCGCTCGCGGCTGAAGCCGGGCGACCGCCTGCCGGCGGAACGCGAGCTGATGGAAGGGCTGGCGGTCGGCCGCTCGACGGTGCGCGAGGTGATTCGCCAACTGCAGGCGCTCGGCATCGTCGAATCGCGCCGGGGCAGCGGCACCTACCTGCTGCGCAGCGTCTCGGCCGACACCATCCATGTCCCGCTGTCGATCAACACCACGCATCTGCGCGACGCGCTGCTGCAGACCCTGGATGTGCGCAGGGGCCTCGAAGTGGAGGCAAGCGCGCTCGCTGCCCTGCGCCGCACCGCCAAGGACCTGAAGGTCATCGAGCGCAAGCTCGAGGAGATGGAGGCGGTACATCACGAGAAGGGCACGGCGGGCCGCGAGGATCTCGCTTTCCATCTCGCGATCTATGACGCCACGCACAATCCGCTGTTCACGCAGCTCCTGGAGCAGATGCGCGAAGCGTTCGAGAGTTTCTGGGACAAGCCGTTCGACCGCGCCGACTTCGCGCGCCGGTCATTCCCGTTCCACCGCGAGCTGTTCGACGCCATCGCCGCCCGTGACGACGAAGGCGCGCGGGAGAAAACATTGGCGATCCTCGCGGTCGTCGAAGAAGACATCAAGGAAATGTCGCAATGACCCATGCCGACGACGTGTTCGACCTGGCCTCGCTCGCCGTCGCGCACGACGAAGCGAACGCGTTCGACGCGGTGGTGCCGCCGATCGTGCAGACGTCGCTCTTCACCTTCTCGAGCTATGCCGAGATGGAAGAGACCTATCGCGGGCTCAAGGTGCGCCCGACCTATTCGCGCGGGCTCAATCCGACCGTGCGCATCTTCGAGGAAAAACTGGCGCAGCTGGAGGGCGCGGAGGATGCGCTCGGCTTCGGCAGCGGCATGGCCGCGATCTCCTCGACCGTCCTCACCTTCGTGAAACCGGGCGACCGCATCCTGTGCGTCAAGCACTGCTATCCCGATACCTACCGCCTCAACGAGACGCTGCTGAAGCGCTTCGGCGTGACCACGGACTATGTCGATGGCCGCGACGTGGATGCGGTCGCGAAGGCGCTGCCGGGCGCCGCGCTGTTCTACATGGAGAGCCCGACCAGCTGGATCTTCGAGACCCACGACATCCGCGCGCTCGCCGGGCTCGCCAGGAAACACAACGTCCTCAGCGTGATCGACAACAGCTGGGCCAGCCCAGTCTTCCAGCGGCCGATCACGATGGGCGTCGATCTGGTCCTGCACTCGGCATCCAAATATCTCGGCGGTCACAGCGACGTGGTTGCGGGCGTGGTTGCGGGGTCGAAGAAGCTGATCGGCCAGGTCCGCTCCGCGACGTTGCCCTATCTTGGCGGCAAGCTGTCGCCGTTTGATGCCTGGCTGCTGCTGCGCGGCCTGCGCACGCTGCCGATCCGCATGCGGGCGCATGAGTCCGCCGGCCTCTCAATCGCGCGGCGCCTAGCCACGCACGATGCGGTGGTGCGGGTGCATCACCCCGGCCTCGGCAACGCACTTCCGGAGGGCCTCACCGGCACCTCCGGCCTGTTCTCGTTCGAGTTCAAGCCCGGCATCGACATTCCCGCCTTCGCCGACAAGCTGCGCCTGTTCAAGCTGGGCGTCAGCTGGGGTGGGCACGAGAGCCTGGTGGTCCCCGCCGAAGTGGTGCGCAAGCAGGCGGCCGGGCCCAACTCCGCCATCGATTTCGGCATCGATGCGCGCTGCGTGCGTTTGCATGTCGGGCTAGAGGGCGCCGACGTGCTGTGGAGCGACCTGGCGGGCGCGATCGATTTCGCCGCGCGCGCACAGACCTGATCAGAAACCAAAGCAACAGAGGAGGAAAACGTGTTCAAGAAACTCATATTGGCAACCGCCATGTCGGCGTTGCTTAGCGGTGCGGCGCTGGCCGACACCACGCTCAAGCTGGTGGAAGTGATCACCAGCCCGGAACGCACCGAGACCCTGAAGGGCATCGTGGCGACCTATGAGGCAGCCAATCCCGGCACCAAGGTCGAGATCATCTCGCTGCCCTGGGGCGAGGCGTTCGAGAAGTTCGCCACCATGGTATCCGCCGGCGAGACTCCGGACGTGGTGGAGATGCCCGACACCTGGCTCGCGCTCTATGCCAAGAACGGCTCGCTCGAGAATCTCGAGCCCTATCTCGCCAAGTGGAACGAGACCGAGGACCTCAACAATCGCGCGCTTGAGTTCGGCCGCGCGGTCGACAAGACCGCCTACATGCTGCCCTACGGCTTCTATCTGCGCGCCATGTTCTACAACAAGAAGCTGTTCGAGGAGGCCGGTGTCGCCGGCCCGCCGAAGACGCTCGACGAGTTCTGGGAAGCCTCCAAGAAGGTCTCGGCGCTGCCCGGCAAATACGGCTATTGCCTGCGCGGCGGGCCCGGCGGCCTCAACGGCTGGGTGATGTTTGGCGCCACCGCCAACGGCTCGAACGACTTCTTCAAGGCCGACGGCACCTCGACCTTCGCCGATGAGGGCTGGGTCAAAGGTCTCACCTTCCTGGTCGATCTGTACAAGAACGGCTACGCGCCCAAGGACAGCGTGAACTGGGGCTTTAACGAGATCGTCGCCGGCTTCTACTCCGGCACCTGCGCGATGCTCGACCAGGATCCCGACGCCCTGATCGCGATCGCCGAGCGCATGAAACCCGAGGATTACGGCGTCGCCCCGTTCCCCAAGGGATCGAGCGGCAAGGCGTTCCCGACCATCGGCTATGCCGGCTGGTCGATGTTCTCCAACAGCGCCAACAAGGACCTGGCGTGGAAGCTGATTGCAACCCTCGAAGGCAAGGAGGGCAACATCGCCTGGAACAAGCGCACCGGCGCCCTGCCGGCGCGCAAGTCGGCGGAGAGCGATCCGTTCTACGCCGATGAGAAGTTCAAGGGTTGGTTCGAGGAACTGGCGGACAAGGACGTGCATCCGACGGTGATGCCGACCCACCTCGAGGAGTTCGCCTTCTTCAAGGACTCCCTGGTGATCAAGACCAGCCAGGAAGCTCTGCTCGGCGACCGCAGCCCCGAAGACCTCGCCAAGGAATGGGCCGACTACATGACCAAGGCCCAACAGAAGTTCCTGGCGGCGCAGTGACGAGTTGCCTCCACAACCCCCTCCCCCAAACTGGGGGAGGGTAGGGAGGGGGAAGCCGCGCTTCCGCTGGAGACAATCTTCGCTCGCTTCCCCCACCCCAGCCCTCCCCCATATGGGGGAGGGGGATTCTCGACATGACGGCTGTTGCACAACTGACTCATTCATCATCCGACCAGCGCCCCTTGCTGCGGCGCCTCGCGATCGCGAGCGAGCCTTGGCTCTATTCCTCACCGGCGTTGATCCTGATCATCGCGGTGATGCTGGTGCCGCTCGCGCTCGGCATCTCCTATGCCTTCCGCGACGTGCGGCTGCTGAACCCGTTCAGCGGCGGCTTCGTCGGCCTGCAGCATTTCGAGGCGCTCGCCGCCGACAAGAACTTCGCCCGCGCGCTCAAGAACACGTTGTGGTGGGCCGGCGCCTCGGTGTTCTTCCAGTTCACCCTCGGCCTCATCCTGGCGCTGCTGCTGGACCGGCCGTTCCGCGGCCGCGCCATCGCGCAGGCGCTGGTGTTCCTGCCGTGGGCGGTGCCGAGCTTTCTCTCCGGCCTCAACTGGGCCTGGCTGTTCAATCCGGTGGTCGGCCCGCTGCCGCACTGGTTCTTCGCCCTCGGCATCTTCGATGCGCCGAACAACCTGCTGTCCGATCCGCAGCACGCGATGTGGGGTCCGATCATCGCCAACGTGTGGTGGGGGATCCCGTTTTTCGCCATCACGCTGCTGGCCGCGCTGCAGGCGATTCCGCGCGATCTCTACGAAGCGGCCTCGATCGACGGCGCCAACGCGTTTCAGCGCTTCTGGTCCATCACACTGCCGTTCCTGGCGCCGACCATCGCCATCACCATTCTGTTGCGCACGGTCTGGATCTCCAATTTCGCCGACCTCATCATCGTGATGACCAACGGCGGTCCGGCCGACCGCACCCAGATCGTCGCCAGCTACATCTTCACCCAGGCCTTCCGCCGGCTCGACTTCGGCTACGCCTCCGCGATCGCACTGGTTCTGCTGCTCCTGCTCATGGCCTATTCGCTGCTGATCGTGCTGCTGCGCCAGACCATGTTGAGGAAGGCCTGATGACGCGCCCGAAACGCATCGCCGGCATGGTCGCGCACCGCAGCGCCATCCTGCTCTACATCCTCTTCGCGCTGTTCCCGCTCTACTGGCTGCTGAAGGTCTCGGTCACGCCCAACGATCTCCTCTACAGCGAGGGCGTGCGGCTGTGGCCCTCGCGCGCCAGCATCGAGCATTACCTGTTCGTGCTGGAGCACAGCGACTTCCCGCGCTTCTTCCGCAACAGCGTCATCGTCTCCGGCGCGACGGCGTTCATCGTCACCATCCTCGCCTCCTGCGCCGGCTACGCTCTGTCGCGCTTCACCTTCCGCGGCAAATACTGGATCGTCGCCTTGATGCTGCTGACCCAGATGTTCCCGCTGGTCATGCTGGTGGCGCCGATCTTCAAGATGCTCTCGCCCCTTGGCCTCACCAACAGCCTGACCGGCCTCGTCATCGTCTATGTCGCCTTCAACGTGCCGTTCGCGACCTTCCTGATGCAGAGCTTCTTCGACGGCATTCCGAAGGATCTGGAAGAGGCGGCGATGATCGACGGCGCGACGCGCTTCCGCGCCTTCAGCCAGATCATCCTGCCGCTGACCCTTCCCGGCATCGCCGCGACGCTCGGTTTCGTGTTCACCGCGGCGTGGAGCGAGCTGCTGTTCGCGCTGATGCTGATCTCCAGCGCGGGCGTCAGCACCTTCCCGGTCGGCCTGCTCTCCTTCGTTTCGAAATTCTCCGTCGACTTCGGGCAGATGATGGCGGCGGGCGTGCTTGCGCTCATCCCGGCCTGCCTGTTCTTCCTGTTCATCCAGCGTTATCTCGTGCAGGGCCTGACGGCCGGCGCGGTGAAAGGCTGAGGAGCGTCTCATGGCATCCATCGACATCGCCGAAATCCGCAAGTCCTACGGCCCGGTCCCCGTCCTGCACGGCATTGATCTGTCGATCCACGACGGCGAGTTCGTGGTGCTAGTCGGCCCTTCCGGCTGCGGCAAGTCCACGCTGCTGCGCATGATCGCCGGCCTCGAGGACATCTCGGCCGGCGAGATCCGCATCGACGGCAAGCGCGTCAACGACCTGGAGCCCAAGGACCGTGACATCGCCATGGTGTTCCAGTCCTATGCGCTCTACCCGCACATGACGGTGGCGGAGAACATGAGCTACTCCTTGCGCCTGCGCCGCACCGCCAAGGAGCGCATCGCCGCCGCAATCTCCGGCGCTGCGTCCAAGCTCGGCCTCGACGCCCTGATGGCGCGCCGGCCGCGTGCGTTGTCCGGCGGCCAGCGCCAGCGCGTCGCCATGGGCCGCGCCATCGTGCGCGCGCCCAAGGCCTTCCTGTTCGACGAGCCGCTGTCGAATCTCGACGCCCGCCTGCGCGAACAGATGCGCGGCGAGATCAAGAAGCTGCACCAATCCCTCGGCGCCACTTCGATCTACGTGACCCACGACCAGATCGAGGCCATGACCCTGGCCGACCGTATCGTCGCCATGAACAGCGGCGTGGTGCAGCAGGTGGGCTCGCCGCTCGATCTCTACGACCGGCCCGCCAACCTGTTCGTCGCTGGCTTCATCGGCTCGCCGGCCATGAACATGTTCGACGGCACCTACCGCGAGAGCGGCCCGGCGATCGAGGTTGAGGGCGGCCATCGCATTCCCTTGCCGCGGGCGCTACAGGCGGCGAATGACACCCGCCTCACCGTCGGCATCCGGCCGGAGCACATCCCGGTCGGCGGCGAAGGCGGCATCCCGGCGAGGGTCGAGCTGGTGGAACCGACCGGCCTCGGCACCATCCTCCATGTGCGCCCGTTCGGGGCGACGCTGAAGGCGTTCACCCTCAGCCGCGATGCCACGGCGGTCGGCGATACCGTCGCCATCCGCCTGCCGGCCGAACGGCTCCATATGTTCGACGCGCAGAGCGGCCAGCGCGTCTCCTGATACTGGTCTTTGGGATGAAATCTGCGTTCGTCCGTTTACTCGGGCGGACGGCGGCGCAAAGCTGTGGGCCTCACCATAGAGGCGCAGATGGCCGGGCGCGCGCCAAGTCTTATCGCGATTGTCATGTTGGTCGCACTGGCGAGCACGCCGGGCCTCGCCCGCGCTCAGGACATGATGAGCGGCGTCAACCTCAACTCGCCCACCTTCACCGAAGCGGAGATGACGCGCCAGGAAGTCGCGGTTCTGCTCGACGCCGATCAGCCGCCCGATCTGTCGCTGCGTCGGCTCAACGGCCTCGATCTCTCCGGATTGGACTTCTCCAAGGTCAACCTACGCGGCGCCTACCTCAACAAGGCGACGCTGACCGGCGCGACTTTCGACGGCGCGATCCTGGACCAGGTGTGGGCGCTGGACAGCAACTGGTCGGGCGCCAGCCTCAAGGGCGCGTCGCTGTTCGCCGCCCAGATGCGTGGCGCCAACCTGTCCGGCGCTGACCTGTCGAAAGCACGCATCGCCGGCGACCTGATGCGCGCCAATCTCAGCGGCGCCAAGCTGGTTGGCGCCGACCTCTCCGCCGACATGAAGAACCAGTCGATGGGCTTGATGCGCGCGGTGCTTGATTCCGCCAACCTCACAGGCGCGGACCTCACCGGCGCCAACCTAATGCGCGCGCGCATGAAGTTCGCGAAGATGGCGGGCGCCAATCTGACGGAAGCGAATTTGATGCGGGCGGAAATGGCCGGCGCCGACCTGACCGGAGCGACCGTGACCGGCGCCAATTTCAACGAGACGGATGTAACGTCAGCCAGGCTGATCGAGCTGGCGGGCGAGGCCCGCAACCTCGACCAGGCGAAGAACCTCGATCGCGCGATCCGGAAGTAGCAGTGGCTAGGCGCCGCGGCCCGGTTCCAGCCGCCAGCGGGAGAGCTTGACGCCCGGATGCTTTTCCAGCCACTGGGCGACCAGCGCCTGGGCCTGGATGAACGCGGTCGACGGGTTGGCCGACAGCTCCGTCACCGGCTGTTCGTAGATCCGGCAGTCAGCGGGTGCACTGATCATGCACACCGAGATAACAAGCGAATAGAGCATGACTCGTTCTCACACGATCGGGCCGACCGAGATCGGCGGACTTGGTTCGCAACAGCCACGCCTGCCCTGATAGCGCAGACACACGCTATCAGCGGCCGCTTAATGGCCGGTTAGCACCACACACCTGCAGAAACCCCAAACGTGCCGACGTTGTCCGCACGACCCCCGAATGCTGCATTGCAGCGACTCGAATCTTATTACAATTACGTGTATTTTCAATAGGAACATTGCGCTGCACCAGGAGCCCTCGGCCTTGTGGCCTAAGCCCTTTAAGCGCGCCGAAAAATGCGCGCGGTGCGCGTCTTGCCAGGAATCTCTACTGGGTGACGGCGAGCTGTTCCTGGAGTTCGCGCGACAGGGCGAACACGCGCTGTTCGATCACCCTCGGCTGCTCGCACACCACCGGCAGCAGGCGCTGGCGGTCGTCGAACACGCGGCTGTCCCAGTCGATCTGCTGCTGGATGGCGGCGCGCTGCTCCACCAGCTTGGGGTCGGTGGAGTTGGGATCGATCTCGCCCAGCATTTTCCAGCCTTCCTCCATCCGCTTTGCGAGCGCGTCCTGCCGGCGGTAGAAGCGCTTGATGCCGCGCACGATCTGGTTCCGCTCTGCGCTCAGCGTATCGAACAGGCCGGCGAACACCTGGGTCATGATCTTGGCGCGCTCCTCGCCTTGATAGCCGGCGGCGAAGCGCCGGACGTTCGCCACCGCGTCCTCCTGCGGCACGCGCCGCGGGGCGATCTCGTTGACGAGCGCGACGACCGTCGGAGTCTTGTGCCAATCCTCCTGGATGCCGGCCGGGTCGGGGCCCTGCCACATGGCGCCGATCGACATCTCGCCGCGCAACGGCTGCTCGCACGGCCAGTCGGCGTTGGCGGGCGGCGAGGCGGCCGGCTGCTCGGTCGTGCCGGTCGCACCCGGCGTCTCGGAGCTCTGAGCCAAGGCTGCGGTCGCCGAGGTTGCCACGATGCCGATGGCAGCCAGCAGGCGAACTAAGTGCACAAATGCCGTCATCTCGCTCTCCCTCAAGCCGGCGCGCCGGCGCGCACGCGGGTGATGATGCCCTTGGATGGATCGTAGGCGATGATCGCGCCGGCCACGAACAGGATGGTGCAGGCGGCGACCACCAAGGCCGACAGGCTTTCGAACTGGCCATAAAGCGCGAAACGGATCAGTTCGACGGCGTAGGTGAATGGATTGAAGCTGCAGATGTCGCGCAGGATCGGGCTCGCCTCCTCGACCTTCCACAGCGGATAGAGTGCGGAGGAGGTGAAGAACATCGGGAAGATGATGAAATTCATCACCCCCGCGAAATTCTCCAGCTGCTTGATCATGGATGAGAGCAGCAATCCCAGCCCGCCCAGCATCATCCCGGAGATCAGCAGCGCCGGCAGCACCTGCAGGTAGCCCAGCGGCGGCAGCTTGATGCCGTACAGCCACGCGATCAGCAGGAACACATAGACCTGCGCCAGCGACAGCAGCGTGCTCGACAGCAGCTTGGCGATCAGCAGGAACCAGCGCGGCATCGGGCTGGTCAGCAGCACGCGCATGCTGCCGAGCTCGCGGTCGTACACCATGGACAGCGACCCCTGCATGCCGTTGAACAGCAGGACCATCGCCACCAGCCCCGGTATCACGTACTCATCGTAGAGGATGTAGGTCTGGTACGGCGGCACGATCGAGACGCCGAGCACCGAGCGGAAGCCGGCCGCGAATACGAACAGCCAAATCAGCGGCCGCACCAGCGCCGCGACGAAACGGGTGTATTGGTGCAGGAAGCGTAACAGCTCCCGCCACAGGATGCCATAGAAGCAGCGGAGCATCGCAGAGAGGCTCATGCCGCCGCCTCCGTCACGCGCCGGAACGCATCGTTGAGGCCCTCTGTACCGGCGATCTCGGCGGCGCGGCCCTGCTTCTGGACCTTGCCGCGATGCAGGATGATGACGAAATCGTCCGGCTCGACCTCGTCGATCAGGTGCGTCGCCCACAGCACCGCCATGCCGCGGTCGCGCACCAGCGAGCGCACGTCGGACATGATGTTGGCCCGGCTGCGCACGTCGAGCCCGACCGTCGCCTCGTCGCACAGCAACAGCTTCGGATTGTGCAGCAGCGCCCGCGCGATCTCGATGCGGCGCGATTCGCCGCCGCTGAGGGTGCGGATCTTGCGGTCCGCCTCCTTGACCAGGCTCATGCGCTCCAGCTCCGCGGCGATGCGCGCCCGCGCAACCTTGCCCGGCAGGCCGTGCAAGGCCGCGTGATACGAGAGGTTCTGCCGCGCCGTCAGGTCCGGATCGATCGCGCGCTGCTGGAACACCACGCCCATGCTGGAGAGGGCGGCGGAACTTTCCTTGCGCACGTCGTGCTCGAACACCGCGATGCTGCCCTGCTGCGCATTGTAAAGGCGGGTCACCAGCGACAGCAGGGTCGTCTTGCCGGCACCGTTCGGCCCCAGCAGCACGACGAAGCGGCCCGCCGGCACCGTCAAGGTCACGTCCTGCAGCACCGGCCGCCCGCCGATCCGGTGCGTCACGCCATGGATCGCCAGCGCGTCCAGCGCGGATGCGGCAGGTCTTGCCGGAAGGTGCGTCAGGTCTGCCATGTCAGCGGATCGCAACCCCCCACGGCAGCTCGCCGACGGGAATGGACTTGAGGACTTTTCGTTCGGCCACGTCGATCACCGAGACATCGTTCGACTCGCCGTTGGTCGAGAGCAGCAGCTTGGCATCGGGCGTGAAGTCCATCTGCCAGACCCGTTGCCCGACCAGCAGGTAATCCTGCACCTCGCGGCTGGCGACGTCGATGACCGCGACACGGTTGGCCGGGCCCAGTGCGACAAAGGCGGTCTTGCCGTCCGGCGTGATCCGGACGCCGACCGGCTGGATGGTATCGGCGCGCACGCCCTGCACCGCGAACTCGATCTTCTTGACGATCTTGCGGCTGGCGACGTCGATCACGCTGACCGTGCCGCCGATCTCGGCGGACACCCACAACTCCTTGCCGTCCGGCGTGAACTCGGCATAGCGCGGCCGCGAATCCACCAGCACGTTGTCGACGATCTCGAGCGTCTGGGTGTCGATGAAATGCGCCATGTTGGTGGTTTCGGAGGTGTTGATCAGGATCTTGTCGTCCGGACTGACCGCCATGCCCTCCGGCTCGACGCCGACCGGAATCTCGGCGCTGATGATGCCCTGCTGCAGGTCGAGGACCGTCACGAAGTTGTTGTCCTCGTTCGCAATGTAGAGATGGCTGCCGTCCCGCGACAGCACGAACAGCTCCGGGTCCGGGCCACTCGGCAGCGTCTGCACGATCTTCAGTGTTTCGAGGTCCAGCACCTCGATGTGGTCGGCGTCGCTGGTGCAGATGTAAAGCAGCTTGTTGTCGTGGCTGAGGGTAATGCCGCGCGGCCGCTCGCCGACTGGGATCGTCGCCACCGTCTCCATCTTGTCGAGATCGATGACGCTGATGGTGTTGCCCTTCTCGTTCGAGACATAGGCCATGCTGGCTTCCGCCGCGCCTGTCAGCGCGACTCCGGCCAGCAGAGTCGAAAGCGCCAGTAAACTGTGTCGCAGCATCGTTTTCCTCCTAGTGATGCTATCGGCGTCGCTTTCGGCTAGCCAGCTTAATTCAGGCGGCACGTGGAATCCGGTTCGTCATATCCCAGTGAATCGAGCGGCGTGCGCTGGTGCAAGAACCCTTCCTGCGGCGACACCGACACCAGCATCAGCGGGGTCGCGAGCAGGATCGGCTGGCGCAGCTGCTGGTCCCACTTGCGGTAAGTCAGCGGCTTGCCCTTGAAGGCGGCCAGCTCGAAGCTGTCGGACATGATGTACTGGTGCAGGGTCGGCGCATCGGCGCTGTTGGTGCGGGTCACCGCCTCGCCGATCGAGCGCACCGCCTCCCAGGCAGCATAGTCGCGCTCCAGCATCCAGCGATTGAAGTCGCGCATGAAGCGGCGCTGCAGCTGAGTGCCGCCCCATTGCTCCTGGCTGCGGTGCCAGGAGGTCGGGACGAGGCCGCTGGTGCCGACCACCGGCCGCGGATCCCAGTTGCGATAGGGCAGGTAGTCGCCGAACACCTCGCTCTCATCCGCCACGATCACCACGTCGTGGTCCGGCAGGCGCTGCGTGAGCTGCGTCATCTGCTCGCGCACCTGCTGCTCGCCGGTATCGGTGCGGCGCGATCCGGCCTTCCATTCGTAGCCGCGCTCCTCGACGATCTCGGCGCGGTAGCGCTTGGCGGTGCGCCGGATGGCGTCGGCGAAAGCCTTGTCGGGATCGTTGGCGCCGTAGACCAGCACCCAGTGCATCCACTGCTTGCTGACCAGCCATTGCCCGAGCGCATCGGCCTTCATGGCGTAGTTTGGAATCACATGGAAAACGTTGGCGCGGCAATCGGCGGCGCGCAGCCCGTCGTCCTCGGCGCGGATGTTGAAGATCGCCGCGTCCTTCATCTCCGGCAGGTCGGCGAATTCGGTGAGCCGCGGTGCGGTCAGGTCGGCGATCACCAGCTTCTGCCCCGCCGCCGCCAGCTCCGCTGCAGCGGCCTTTAGGTCGCCGCCGGCCGGTACCGTCTTCTCGACCAGCTCGAACTCCTGCTTCAGGAACTTGCCGGTGGTGTTGTTGTCGCCGATCGCCAGCTTGGCGCCAGCGAGGCCCCTGTCCTTGGCGACCGGTTCGACCAGCGACAAAGGCAGCGGCTCCTCGATCGTTTCCTTGAGATAGACGATCGGGACATGCAGAGGCGTCGACTGCGCGACCGCCGCCTCTCCGAATGCGAAGGTCAGCGCGGCAACACCGGCCACGAGAAGGCCGCGGATGCGCACTGACCCGCCTTCACTCACTGCGCCGACCCGGCCGCCTGCTGGAGATAGGAGATCAGGTCCGCGCGGTCCTTCTCCTTGGGCAGGCCGGGGAACGTCATCTTGGTGCCGGGCACCAATTCCTTCGGCTTGGTGAGATATTTGTCCAGCGTTTCGGGATCCCAGGTCAGATGCGCATTCTTCATCGCATCGGAATAGCTGAAATCCGCCTCGCTGCCGGAGGCCCGGCCGATCACGCCATGCAGGGTCGGCCCCACCTTGTTCTTGCCGGCTTCGAGCGAATGGCAGGCCTGGCATTTCACGAACACCTTCTTGCCGAGGGCGGGATCGCCTGCTTCCGCGGCCCGCGCGATGCCGGCGGCGGTCAAGATGAAAGCGGGGAGGGTGGCGGCAATCAGCAAACGGGTCAATCGCATCGCAGGGGCCTTCCTTGAATGGGTTCGAGCAACTCTAGGAATCGAAAAAATAGCGGGCAAGGGAAGTTCCGCGCTGTTCGACCAAAGTACAACGAGGTTGTCCCGCGCCGCAGCGAAGGGACGGCTAGAAGCAGCGGAAATCGGCCTCGATTTGCGCCAGCCGCAACTGGTCGACCATCTTGCTCAGCATCTTCGTGGTGCGGAAGATCTCGGTGTTGCCGCCCGCCACCATCTGCATCCGCATGACCGTGTCGGCCTTCTCATAGGCGTCGTACGGCAGGATCGAAGCGACGGTGTCGATGCTGCACGCGCAGCGGCGCAGCATTTCCTGGGTGCCGCCGTTGGAGGCCATGCATCCGATGACATAGTCGGCAACCACTTCGGTGGGATAGACGTTGGCCATGGCATGTTGCGATGCGGAAAGGCCGCCGACGACAAAGAGCCCTGCCAAGATCGTGCGCGCGTTCATACGTCCTCCGCCGCGTTCGCTGGGAGACTGCCGCCACGAAATCACACTGGCTTGGCGGTAATCAATTGATCTTCCGGCCAATAGCCCTACCATGAGACTCGTCGCCGCGAGCGAGGACGATGATGATCTCGAGCAAGCTGGTGCTGACGCTGCTGACGGCGATATCGAGCTACACTGGCTATGCAATTCCCGGCGACCTACCAGATATTGCGGCCGTGCCGCACGACGTCCTGGAGCAGCGCGTTTGCGGGCGGCCGTGCGAGCTCTACGCATTCACCTTCCCGGATGGCAAGATCCTGGTCGACCAAGCGCTGGCCGTCGGCACCGACCCGGTTGCGACCAGCATCCTGGTGCACGAGCTGACGCATTTTCTTCAGATGAAAAGTATTGCACGCCCCGGGCCGGTCACCTGCCGGATTTGGAACGAGCGGGAGCGTGAGGCCTTCGAGGTCCAGACACGATGGCTGCGCGATACGTCCATCAACGTCCATGTCTTCTCCGTGGAGATGTCGCGCCTCAATTTGAGAGGGATGCACGCCAGGTGCATGGACCACTCCGACATTGCGCCGCAAAAATCTTGGACCAAAGGATGAGGCTTGCGGAGCCGATTGCTCTGGCAAGGCCGAAAGGCCGTCCTTAGAATAATTCTTGTCGGTGCTCCCGACACATTGAACTTAACAATCGCTAAGGACTGGGAGAGTTGACCATGAAGGTTTGGAAGACTCCGCGGTTGCGCGAGATTTGCGTTGGCATGGAGATCAACTCCTACGCCTGCGCGCGCCTCTAACTGGACGCCCTCCGCCGCGCGTAACAGCGGGGCGACTCGCATAGCCAGGGTTTAGCGGCCATGGAAGTGGTGGTGCTCGGTTCTGCCGCCGGCGGAGGCTTTCCTCAATGGAATTGCAATGCGCCGACCAGCAAGCGCGCGCGGGAAGGGTCCGCGCGTGCCAAGTGGCGGACGCAGGCCTCGGTCGCCGTGAGCGCCGACGGCAAGCGCTGGGCCATGCTCAACGCGTCGCCCGACGCGCGCCAGCAGCTGCTGCAGAACGAGTGCCTGTGGCCGCGCGAGGGCTTGCGCGATTCGCCGGTGCGCGCGGTCGTGCTGACCAGCGCTGAGGTCGATCATGTCGCCGGCCTGCTGTCGATGCGGGAAAGCCAGCCGTTCGTGTTGTGGGGCACGCGCCGCGTCCTCGGCCTGCTGGCGGAGAATCCGATCTTCGGCGCGCTCAATCCTGAATACGTGCAGCGCAAGGCCTTCGACCTGGGTGAGCGCGTCGCGCTCGCCGGCAGCGACGGCCCGCTCGGCGTCACCATGACCGCCTTCGCCGTGCCGGGCAAAGTGCCGCTGTTCCTCGAAGGCCGCGATCCGACGCACCTCGCCGGGGTGGCCGAGGACACCGTCGGCGTCGAGGTCGCGTCCGGCAGCGCCAAGTTCCACTACATCCCCGGCTGCGCGCGCATGACGCCCGAGCTGGAGCAGCGGCTGCGCGGCTCTGCCCTGGTGTTCTTCGACGGCACGCTGTGGTCGGACGACGAACTGGTGCAGCTCGGCATCAGCTACAAGACCGGGCAGCGCATGGGCCACATGAGCATCAACGGCGGGTCCGGCACCTTGACCGCGTTCGACAAGCTTGACGTGGGCCGCAAGGTCTTCATCCATGTGAACACCACCAACCCGGTACTGGACGAAGAGTCGCCGGAGCGGGCGGAGGTGGCCGCGCATGGCTGGGAAGTCGCGGAAGACGGAATGAGGATCAGCCTGTGACCGAACTGATGGGCCCGGAGGAGCTGGAAGCCGCGCTGCGCTCCATCGGCGCCGCGCGCTACCACAATCGCCACCCGTTCCATGCGCTGCTGCATGGCGGCAAGCTGACCAAGGGCCAGGTCCAGGCCTGGGCGCTCAACCGGTACTACTACCAATCGATCATCCCGCAGAAGGACGCCGCCATCCTGTCGCGCATGACCGACCGCGACATCCGTCGTTCCTGGCGCCAGCGCATCATCGACCATGACGGCGACGACAGCTATGACGGCGGGATCGAACGCTGGCTGCGCCTGACCGACATTCTCGGTTTCGATCGGGACTACGTGATCTCGGGCGCTGGGCTGCTGCCCAGTACCCGCTTCGCGGTCGAGGCTTATCTGCATTTCGTGCGCGACCGCAGCCTGCTGGAGGCGATCGCTTCCTCGCTGACCGAGCTGTTCGCGCCGACCATCATCTCCGAGCGGGTGGCCGGCATGCTGGCCAGCTACGATTTCATCAGCCGCGATGCGCTCAGCTATTTCGACAAGCGCCTCACCCAGGCGCCGCGCGATGCCGACTTCGCCATTGAATACGTGAAGCGCGAGGCGCGCCTGCCGCATCAGCAGCAAGCGGTGCTGAAGGCCCTCGAATTCAAGTGCGACGTGCTGTGGGCGCAGCTTGACGCGCTCTATCACGCCTATGTCGCGCCGGGGCACGTCCCGCCCGGCGCCTTTCGTCCGGAGGAGGCCGCGCCATGACAATTCCCCAGTTGTCGAGCGAAGCGCGCCCCGGCCTGGCGCCGGGCGTTCGCCTGACCTTCGACAAGGCGCGAGACCGCTGGGTCGTGCTGGCGCCCGAGCGGGTGCTGGTGCCGGACGAGACCGCGCTCGAGATCCTGCAGCGCTGCGACGGCGCCAAGCAGGTCGATGCCATCGTCGACGAGCTGGCCACCGCCTACAGCGCCGACCGCAGCGAGATCGAGCATGACGTCAAGGACTTGCTGGCCGCGCTGATCGAAAAACGGATCGTGACCGCATGAGCGCCGATGGTGGATTCCTGTCGCCGCCGCTGGCGGCCCTGCTGGAGCTGACGCACCGCTGCCCGCTGCAGTGCCCCTATTGCTCCAATCCGCTGGAGCTGGAGCGCGCCAAGGGCGAGCTGTCGACGGCGGAGTGGCAGCGCGTCATGGACGAGGCGGTGGAGCTCGGCATCCTGCAGGTGCATTTCTCCGGCGGCGAGCCGGCGGTGCGCCGCGATTTGCCGAGCCTGGTCGCCCATGCGCGCAAGATCGGGCTCTACAGCAACCTCATCACCTCCGGCGTGACGCTGGATCAGCCGCGGATCGCGCAGCTGAAGGACGCCGGGCTCGATCACGTCCAGCTCAGCATCCAGGATGTCGACCACCAGACCGCGGCCTTCATCGCCAACTATCCCGGCGTGCAGGGCAAAAAGCTGGCCTTCGCCCGCATGGTAAAGGAGGCCGGGCTGCCGCTCACCATCAACGCCGTCCTTAACCGCCACAACATCACGCGGGTCGAGCGTATGATCGACCTCGCGGTCACGCTAGGGGCGGGCCGGGTGGAGATGGCGCACGCGCAATATTATGGCTGGGCGATCAAAAACCGCGCCGCTTTGATGCCGACCTTGCCGCAGGTGCACGAGGCGACGCGCCACGTCGAGGCCGCGCGCGAGCGGCTGCGCGGCCAGATCGTGATCGACTACGTTCTGCCCGATTATTATGCCCGCCAGCCAAAGGCTTGCATGGGCGGCTGGGGCCGGCAGTTCCTCAACATCACGCCCAGCGGCGAAGTGCTGCCGTGCCATGCCGCCCAAACGATTCCGGGGATGGTGTTCGAATCCGTGCGGCATAAACCTCTGGGAGAGATCTGGGCCGGCTCCTCGGCGTTCGAGCGGTTCCGCGGCACCGACTGGATGCCGGACCTCTGTCGGACCTGCGATCAACGCGAAGTGGATTGGGGCGGCTGCCGGTGTCAGGCATTGGCGGTAGTGGGAGACGCAGCCGCCACCGATCCCGCCTGTGCGTTGTCGCCAAAGCACGCGGACCTGCGGGCGCTCGCCGACGAGGCAGCGTCGCAGCCGCCGCCCGATTTCGTTTACCGGCGCATGACGCCGCACGACAGCAAGGCCGCGCTCGTCACCACGACGAGCTGAGCGATTGTCGCCTCCGATACGACTGTGCCCGCGTCCGGCGGTGCGCTGGAGGCCGCGCGCGACGCGCCGCAAATAATGGCATTTCCCCCGCGTTTCGAGCCTATCGAGCGAAGTTGTACCAAAGGACAATGCTCTTTCGCGAGTTTGTCGACTAACGTTTGAGCACGCCGCTCGCGATCGGTCATGGAGGATCGTGGGACAATTGCGAGCACCGGAATGCCGCCGTCCGAGCGAGCGGACTACTGATGCGACGGCGGGGAGAGCCGGACCACTCCGACAGGTCAAGAGAACGTTGCGGAGCCTGGATACCAATCCTTATCGGGAGGAAAAGATGGCAAGATTGAAGCCTGCTTCAGGGTTTGTGCTGGCGGTTGCCGGCGCGATTTCGCTATGGGGTGCGCAAGCCATGGCGAACGACGAATTGCTCAAGATCCAAGACGACCCCAAACAGTGGGTCATGCCACTGGGCAACTATTCGGGCACGCGCTACAGCGGGCTCGATCAAATCACCAACGACAACGTGAAAGACCTGCAGGTCGCGTGGACCTTCTCCACCGGCGTGCTGCGTGGCCACGAGGGCGGACCGCTGGTGATCGGCAACATGATGTACGTGCATGCGCCGTTCCCCAACACCGTGTTCGCGCTCGACCTCAGCAAGGGCGGCCAGATCGTCTGGAAGTATGAGCCGCAGCAGGATCCGAACGTCATTCCGGTGATGTGCTGCGACACGGTCAATCGCGGCGTCGCTTATGGCGACGGCAAGATCTTCCTGCACCAGTCGGACACCAAGCTGGTCGCGCTCGATGCCAAGACCGGCAAGGAAGTCTGGAGCGTGGCGGACGGCGATCCGACCAAGGGCGAGACCGGCACCTCGGCGCCGATGGTCATCAAGGACAAGGTCCTGATCGGCAACTCGGGCGGCGAGTTCGGCGTGCTTGGTCACGTCACTGCCTACAACATGAAGGACGGCAGCCTGGCTTGGCGGGCAAACTCGGCGGGTCCCGACAAGGACATGCTGATCGACCCGGCCAAGACCACCGCGCTTGGCAAGCCCGTCGGCAAGGACTCTTCGCTGAAGACCTGGGAAGGCGATCAGTGGAAGATCGGCGGCGGCACCACCTGGGGCTGGATGTCGTATGACCCGGACCTGAACCTGGTCTATTACGGCTCCGGCAACCCGAGCACCTGGAACCCGGTGCAGCGGCCCGGCGACAACAAGTGGTCGATGACGATCTTCGCACGCGACGCCGACACCGGCATGGCGAAGTGGGTCTATCAGATGACGCCCCACGACGAGTGGGACTATGACGGCGTCAACGAGATGATCCTGGTCGACCAGAAGGTCGCCGGCAAGGACCGCAAGCTGCTCGTCCACTTCGATCGCAACGGCTTCGGCTACTCGCTCGATCGCGACTCCGGCGAACTGCTGGTGGCGGAGAAGTATGATCCGGCGGTGAACTGGGCCACCAAGATCGACCTCAAGACCGGCCTGCCGGACCGCGTGAAGGAGTTCTCGACCGAGGCCAACGGCCAGGATGTCAACTCGCAGGGCATCTGCCCGGCGGCGCTTGGCAGCAAGGACCAGCAGCCCTCGGCCTACTCGCCGAAGACCGGCCTGTTCTACGTGCCGACCAACCATGTCTGCATGGACTACGAGCCGTTCAAGGTGGCATATGCGGCCGGTCAGCCGTTCGTCGGCGCGACCCTCAGCATGTATCCGCCCAAGGGCGAGGATCATCTCGGCAACTTCATCGCCTGGGATGCGACCACCGGCAAGATCAAGTGGTCGCTGCCGGAGCCCTTCTCGGTGTGGAGCGGCGCGTTGGCGACTGCCGGCAACGTGGTGTTCTACGGCACGCTGGAAGGCTATCTGAAGGCGGTCGACGCCGAGACCGGCAAGGAGCTCTACAAGTTCAAGACTCCGTCGGGCATCATCGGCAACGTCAACACCTACGAGTATGACGGCAAGCAGTATATCGCAGTCCTGTCGGGCGTCGGCGGCTGGGCCGGCATCGGCATGGCGGCGGGCTTGACCGAAGACACCGCCGGCCTCGGCGCGGTGGGTGCCTACAAGGCGCTGTCCAGCTACACAGCGCTCGGCGGCACCATGACTGTGTTCACGCTTCCTGAGTAACGGGTACCTCCAAGACTCGGGCGGGCGGCGCAAGCCTCCCGCCCGATCTCTTTCAGGGCCGAAACGAAACGCGTACACGAGACGCTGACAAATAGGCGGGGCTTTTGATGCAGTTCGAATGGCGTTTGTCTGTTGCTTTTGCGCTCGCACTCTGCGGCGCGACGGTTGCCCAGGTCATGGAAAGCCAGGCCCAGGAGACCGCCACGACGGATGAGGAGAAGCCCTACAAGATCGCCGACGACGGCACGGTGGACTGGCCGACCTTCAGCGGGTTCCGCCGCTTCAACAGCATCTGTCACACCTGCCACGGCCCGGACGGCGTCGGCAGCACCTTCGCGCCGGCGCTGGTCGAATCCCTGAAGCGCCTGAACTACGAGCAGTTCACCGAGATCGTGGTGAACGGCAAGCAGGAGGTGAACACGGCGGTGCAGAAGAAGATGCCGGCCTTCGGCACCGATCCCAACGTCATGTGCTATCTCGACGACATCTATGCGTATCTGAAGGCGCGGTCCGACGGCGCTGTCGGCCGCGGCCGGCCGGCCAAGCACGCGGACAAGCCGCCGGAGGCGGCGGAAGCCGAGAACGCCTGCATGGGCAACTAACCGGCGCGACGATGTCGCTCAAGGCACTCTGCATCCTGATCCTGGCCGCCGCGTTCCCCGCGGCGGCTTTCGCCGTTGACCAGCCCGAGGCGGTCGACCGCTCCGCGCTGCGGGTGTGCTCGGATCCCGGCAACATGCCGTTCTCCAACCAGAAGGGCGAGGGGTTCGAGAACAAGATCGCCGAGCTGGTCGCCGCCAAGCTCGGCGTGCCGGTGCGCTACACCTGGTTCCCGCAAGCGACCGGCTTCCTGCGCAACACGCTGCGCGCGCGGCGCTGCGATGTCGTGATCGGCATGGTCAGTGGCGCCGAGCTGGTGCTCAGCACCAACCCCTATTATCGCTCGACCTACGTCATGGTGACCCGCAAGAAGGACGGCATCACCGCCGACCGGCTTGACGACCCGGCGCTCCAGTCCCTGAAGATCGGGCTCATCGCCGGTACGCCGCCTGCCAACGTTGCGGCACGCAACGGCCTGATGACACATGCGGCGCCGTACGACCTGATGGTCGACACGCGCTACGATTCGCCCAGCCACCGCATGGTGGATGACCTGGCGGCGGGCCACATCGACGTCGCGCTGCTGTGGGGCCCGCTGGCCGGCTACTTCGCCGCGCAGCAGGGCGATGCGCTCACCATCACCCCGCTGACGCACGAGGCCAAGGCGGACCGCATGGACTATTTCATCGCCATGGGCGTCCGCCCCGGCGAGCACCGCTGGAAGCGCGAGATCGAGCAGGTGATCGGCGACAACAAGGACCAGATCACCGCCATCCTGCGCGAATACCACGTGCCGATGATCGACGTGCAGGGCAACCTCATCCAGTAGACGCCGGCGGACTTACACGCTCGCCAACTCCCTCCCCCAAGCTGGGGGAGGGTGGGGGTGGGGGTTGTTCTCCCCGCCGCACAGCGCGTCGAGCTGAGCTGCCGTCGCCCCCACCCTAACCCTCCCCCGCCTCGGGGGAGGGAACGACAGCGCGTGCTGCAAGCGATGGAGCTCAAAGCCTTTGCGGCGGTCTAGCTCGCCTTGCTCAGCGCGTCCGATGTATCCGGCCGTGGCCAAGCCTGCGTGATGTGGCGCAGATCCTCCAGCACCGCCGCGACCGCGCGGTCGTTGCGCTGCCGCGGGTCGGGCGGCGGCAGGGCACAGTCCGCCGTGATCCGGCCTTCGCTCGGCGACAGGATGAGGATGCGGGTCGAAAGCTCCACCGCTTCGCCGAGATTGTGCGTCACCAGCAGGGTGGTGGTGCGATGCTGGCGCCAATATGCGTTGAGCAGGCGGCGCATGCGCTCCGCGAGGGCGGTGTCGAGCGAGATCAGCGGCTCGTCCAGCATCAGGAACTCCGGCTCGACCAGCAGGGCCCGAGCCAGCGCCGCGCGTCGCTGCATGCCGCCGGAGAGCTGGCCGGGCAGCGCGTCTTCGTTGCCGGCAAGCTCGACCTCCGCCAGCAGCGCCCGCGCGCGCTCGGCGCGATCCGGTCCGGTTACCAGCAGCAGGTTGTCGAGGATGCTGAGCCACGGCACCAGGCGCGGTTCCTGGAACACCGCGGCGAGCCGCGGCCGCCGTTCCACCTGCCAGGTCACGCCGCCCGCATCGGGTGTGTCGAGCCCGGCGATGATCCGCAGCAACGTGGTCTTGCCGGAACCCGATGGCCCGACCAGCGACACGAACTCGCCCTGTGCAATCGCAAGGTCGATGCCGCGCAGGACGTGGCGTTGGGTAGGTTCGGAGAAGTCCCGGGTGACGCCGCGCAGCACCAATCCGGTCATGCGCGCCGCCAGCGCCCGAGCCGCCGGTCGATCGGCTGCAGCAGGAAGGTCTCGATCGCGATCACCGCCGCGATGAACGCCAGCGAATAGGCGAGGATGCTGGCGATGTCGAAGAAGTTGAAGAAGGTGCGGATCTCGAACCCGACGCCGTTCGGCCGGCCGAGCAGCTCCACCACCAGCACGATCTTCCAGGTGAGGGCGAGTCCGGCGCGCGCCGCCGCCATCAGGCTCGGCGCCAGCTGCGGCAGGATCACCCGCGTCAGCACGCGTGCCGGCTTGACGTCGAACACGTCCGTCATTTCGAACAACGAGCGGTCGAGCGCCTTGGTGCCTTCGCGCACGATCGCGGCGACCGTCGGCACCTTGTTGATGGTGACGGCGAGGATGGCCGCCACCTCGGTCAGCCCGAACCACATGTAGCACAGCACCATGGTGACCAACGCCGGCAGGTTGAGCCCGATCACCAGCCAGCCGTTGAAGATCTGGTCCAGCGCCCGCGAGCGGCCGAGCAGGATGCCGATGGCGCTGCCGATCAGCATGGCCAGCGCGAACGCGATCGCCACCCGCGCGAGCGTGATCGCGACGTGGAACAGCAGCTCGCCGCGCATCAGCGCCGCATAGCCGGCCTCAAATGTGGCGAGCGGCGAGGGCAGCAGGGCCGGATCGGCCACCGCCATCGCTGAGACTTGCCAGAGCGCCAGCAGCCCGACCGCCGACAGCAGCCGGTTCCACCCGGCGCTCAAGCGGATCGGCAGCGCGCCGGCGACCCGGTTCATTTCAGGTAGCCGGACCAGAAGGTGCCTTCCGGCAGGCGCTCGAGATTGGCGACCGACGCGGGATCGGCGGCGCGCATCACCTCAAACGCATTCTCTGCCGCCAGCACGTCCTTCTGCGCGTAACCGTCCGGGATGCCGTCGCGATAGCCCTCCTTCAGCGCCTGGAAAATCGTATCGTCCTCGGCGTCCATGATCGGGCGCAGCTTCTCCCACACCGCGTCGTCGGTCTTGAGCAGCGCCTTCGCTTCATAGGAGGCGTCGATCAGTCCCTTGGCGAGCGCCGGGTTCTTTGCCGCCCAGTCGTCGCTGAACACCCAGCCCAGCAGCGGCGGATCGGCGTCGAGCCCGAGGGCCGGCAGGATGTCGCGGATCGACACCACCGGCTCGAAACCCGCGCCCTTGAGTCGCGCATTGAAGTTCCAGAAATTGAGCACCGCGTCGAGCTTGCCGCGCTGCACCAGCTCGTTGAGCAGCGGCGGTGCGCCGAACTGCACGTCGGCCTCGTCCTTGAGCTCGAGGTTGGCGGTCTTGCGCGCATAGGCCTGCAGCAGCACCCAGCTCTTGTCGGTCGGCCCGCCCGCGATGCCGATGCTCTTGCCGGCGAGATCGGCAACCGTCTTGATGCCTTTCTTGGGGTCCGCCATCACCGCGCCGACCGAGCGCGAGAACGGCACGAAGGTGAAATTATGGCCCAGCTTGCGCTGGCTCGCGACCCAGATCCAGTCGGTGACGATGACGTCGACCTCGCCCGATTGCAGCGCAATACTGGTCGCCTCCTTGTCTGCGAAATCGACCCGAGACAGAGCAAAGCCGTGCTTCTCGTCGAGGCCGTCGGCGATGACCTTCAGCTCCCAGTTGACGGTGCCGAACTTCAGCGTCCCGACCTTGACCTGCGGTGCTTCGGCGGCGATCGCAGGCGCCAGACCTAGGAGAACGGCAAAGCAGCCAATCAGTGCAAGCTTCCAGGTTCTGAACATCGATAACCTCCTCTTCCCCCCTTGTGGGGGAAGGATGCGGAGCCTTAGCGAACGGAGTGAGCTTAGGCGCAGCTGGATGGGGGGTGGCGCTGCACGAGCGGTGGAGGCTATGCCCCCTTCGGTGCAGCGCACCACTTCAGGATTTCTTGGCTGTGGTCGTGCGGCGGCACCCCCCATCCCGACCTTCCCCCACAAGGGGGGAAGGGGCTCATCGAATAGTGGCTTCGGCATGCGTATCATGTGCGACGGTCCCTACGCTGCGGCCGCGCCCAGCGCGGGAATCCCCGGCATCGAGGTGAAGCCGGGGATCTGCTTGATGCGGTCGATCCAGTGCAGGATGTTGGGATAGGGCTTGAGGTCGACGCCGCCTTCGCCCGCCATCGCCACATAGGGAAAGCAGGCGATGTCGGCGATGGTCGGATGCCCGAGCTCGAGGAACTCACGCCCGGCGAGGTGCGCGTCGAGAATGCGGAACGCCGCCATCGCGCGCGCCTGCAGCGCCGGCAGGTCGAGCGGGTATTTGAACAGCTTGACGGCGCGAGCGCCGGAAGCGGCCATCAGCTCATGTCCGCCGAAGGCGAGCCACTGCATGATCCGGCCCATCGAGTCCGGGGCGTCGGGGAACCAGGTGCTGGAGCGGTCGTACTGCCGGGCGATGTAGACCAGGATGGACTGGGAGTCGCGCAGCCGGACCTCGCCATCCTCCATCACCGGCACTTCGCCGAGCGGGTTCAACTTCAGGAATGCGTCGGTCTTGTGCTCCTTGTTGGGGAAATCGACCGGCACGCGCTCACACGAAACCTTCAGGATATTCAGCAGCAGCCGCACCTTGTAGCAGCAGCCCGATAATTCGAAATCATATAGCCTTATCATCAATGCCTCCCGCAGCCGGGCCCTCATCCAGCTTCGCTCATCTGCCGCGCGTGGTGTCGCACGTGATCGGCGATGAACGTCTGGATGAAGTAATAACCGTGGTCATATCCCTGGTGCCGCCGCAGCACGATCGCCTGGTTGGCCTGGCGGCACGCGTCCTCGAACAAATGCGGATGGAGCTGCTCGGCGAGGTACGGGTCGTCGAGCCCCTGGTCGATCAGGATGGTGGTCGCGAGCGTGTTGCGCTGCACCAGCTCGCTGGCGTCATAGGCGCTCCACTGGTTGCGATCCTCGCCGAGATAGCCGCTGAACGCCTTCTTGCCCCAGGGCGAGCGGCTCGGCGCTGCGATCGGCGCAAAGGCCGACACCGATTTGTACTGCCCCGGGTTGCGCAGCGCCGCGACCAGCGCGCCATGCCCGCCCATCGAATGGCCGAAGATGCCCTGGCGCTTCGGGTCGATCGGGAAATTCTCCGCCAGCACCCGCGGCAGCTCGGCGGTGACGTAGCTGTACATGCGCCAATATTCCGCCCACGGCGCTTGCGTGGCATCGACGTAAAAGCCGGCGCCGAACCCGAAATCCCAATCGGCGTCGGCACCCGGCGTTCCGGTGCCGCGCGGGCTAGTGTCAGGGGCGGCGAGGGCGATGCCGGTCTCCGCGGCGAAGCGCTGGCCGCCGCCCTTGAGCACGAAGGTCTCTTCGGTGCAGGTCAGCCCGGCAAGGTAGTAAAGCACCGGCACGCGAACCCGGGAGGCCGCCGGCGGCAGGTAGAGCGAGAATTTCATGGTGACGCCGCATGCCGTCGACGGATGATTGGCGAAGATCTGCCATCCGTCGAAGCAATGATGCCGAGAGGTCTCGGTAACGCTCATGATGTGCGGCCGCAGCAGCCTCGAAAACGGCCGGACCGCCCGCAGTGAAAAGGCTCAAAATCGCAGATTTCCAGGGGTCGGACGGCCTCGGTTCGCATTGCAGCGCGCGTTTCCATCCTCCGCGCTCCTCTTATTGCGTGAGCGTCCAATTGCCGGCCACAACCCTGCACGGCACGAGTGGATATTGCCCGTCTGCTCTGGTTGAATGTTAACGAGAAGTTCGCGCGCTCCGAAATTGGACTTTGGATCGAAGCGAATAATGCCGATAATGCCGCCACATCCCGAGGCCGATCGCCGACGGCCCACAACAACATAATCGGCCGCGTTCTGGGAGGAAGGCCATGTCGCTCGCGTACAAGCATGCGCCCGGGGAGGCGCCGGATCCTGGTGCCGCGCACCGCTGCATCCGTTGGGCCCTGCAGGATGAGGATATGGGCAAGACCCCGAAGGAGATGGTGTACGCCATCCTCGATTCCTTCCGCGGCGTGAAATCCGAGCTGGTGATGCTGTTCTGCTCGCCGCAGTTCCACATCGCCGAGGTTGCGGCTGCGGTCGGCGAATACGCCCTCGACGCCACTGTGGTCGGCTGCACGACGGCGGGCGAGATCACGCCTCTCGGCCACCGCCGCGGCTCGATCATCGGCGTCAGCTTCGATGCCGAACATTTCGCCGCCTCGGTGAAGCCGATCGAGCGGCTGGTCGATTTCGAGATCGCCGCCGGCTTTGCTGCCGCGCGCGCCCTGCTGGCCGAGCAGGAGCTGGTGCAGCAGCGGCTGGAGACGCCGCATACCTTCGCCATGCTCATCAACGACAGCCTCGCGATGCGCGAGGAGGCGATCGTCAGCGCGTTCGGCGCGGCCCTGGGCCATGTCCCGCTGGTCGGCGGCTCCGCCGGCGTCAGCCCGACGGTGCGCGAGCCCAACATGTTCCTCGACGGCAAGGTGCTGGAGAACGCCGCCCTCATGCTGCTGATCTCCACCGACCATGAGTTCCGGGTGTTCCAGACCCAGCATTTCAAGCCGCTCGACCTGAAGGTGGTGGTGACCAAGGCCGATCCCGCCAACCGGCTGGTGATGGAGATCAACGCCGAGCCGGCGGCCAAGGAATATGCCCGGCTGCTGGGCCTTCGGCGCGATGAGCTGACGCCGCAGGTGTTCGCCGCCCATCCGCTGGTGGTGCGCGCCGGCGGCCGCCACTATGCCCGCGCCATCCAGCAGGTGAACGACGACGACAGCTTCCACTTCTTCTGCGCCATCGACGAAGGCATCGTGCTCAGCATCGCCGAAAGCGGCAACCTGGTGGCCGACCTCGACTCCCTGTTCACCCGCCTCAATCACGACCTCGGCCCGGTCGAGGCGGTGCTCGGCTTCGACTGCATCCTGCGCTACATCGAGATGGAGCAGGGCCAGATGCTGCAGGACATCTCGCGCCTGCTGACCGCCAACACGGTGATCGGCTTCAACACCTATGGCGAGCAGTTCGGCACCATGCATATGAGCCAGACTTTCACCGGCATCGCCTTCGGCTCGGCGCTGGCGGGCTAGCGGAGATCTTGGGAATGGCGCCCGACAGCGCACCGAACGACGAGCTCAGCGCGCTGCGCACCAAGGTCGCGAAGTTGACCGAGATCAATCGCGCCCTGATGCAGCGGGTGGAGCACGGGCTTGACCTGCACGGCAACGCCTATCACCTGTTCCAGGCGGCGATCCTGCTGGACCGCATGGTGCGCGACCGCACCCGCGAGCTGGAGCAGGCCCTGGAAGCGGTCGCCACCTCCAACCGCGAGCTGAACGAGGCGGCGGTCGTCAGCATGACGACCCAGAACCGCCTGCAGGACGCCATCGACAGCATCTCCGAAGGCTTCGCGATCTTCGATCCGGAGGACCGGTTGATCCTGTTCAACCGGCGCTTCACCGATTTCTGGCCCGGCCTCGGCCCCGAGATCCGCACCGGCGTCACGTTCCAGGGCCTCATTCGCATCGCGTTCGAGCGTGGCTGCATCGCGGCGCCGGACGGACAGAGCGCCGATGCCTGGATTTCCGACCGCATGCGCCAGCGCGAAAGCACGCGCCGCCACGGCGCCGACCGCTGGGTCTATGCGCAATCCAGCGGCCGCTGGGTCCAGGTGAACGACCGGCGATCGATCGAAGGCGGTCTCGCCTCGATCTACACCGACATCACCGACGTCAAGGATGCCGAGCGCCAGGAGCGCGAGCGCGCCCTCGCCGAGCGCTCGCTGCACTTGCAGGCGACGCTGGAAAGCATGTCGATCGGCGTCGCGGTGTTCGACAACGACCAGCGCCTGGTGACCGCCAACCGCCAGTATGGCGAGCTGCTTAGCCTGCCCGCCACGCTGTTGACGCCCGGCGCCGCCTTGCGCAGCTTCCAGCGCTTCAACGATCTGCGCGACGTGCCGGAGCTCGGCACCGCCTCGCCGATCATCACCACCCATGGCGGCCCGCCAGCGGAGGTCTCGGTCAATGGCCGCTGGTTCGCGATCAAGAGCGATCCGATGCCAGACGGCGGCTTCGTCGTGTCCTATTCCGAGATCACTGACCGGCGCATGGCCGAGGAAGCGCTGCACGACAGCGAAGCGCGCATTCGTCTGTTCGCCAACGCGATGCCGACCATGATGTGCTACATCGACGAGCAAGAGCGCTATCAGTTCGTGAATCGCGCCTATCGTTCGGCCTTCGCCCGCGACGGCGGCAAGCTGGTCGGACGCAAGATGCGCGCCGTGCTCGGCGATGCGGAATACGATTTCCGCCACAGCTATATCGAGCGTGCGCTGGCCGGCTCGACCAGCGTGTTCGACGTCGGCCTGCCGGCCGCCGATGGCGAACCGCGCTTCGGCCTCGCCACCTACGTGCCGCATCGCAGCGCCTCCGGCCGAGTGATGGGCTTCTTCACCCTAATCCAGGACATCACCGAGCGCCGCCGCACCCAGCACATGCTGGAGATGGCGAAAGAGGATCTGGAGCGCCGGGTCTACGAGCGCACCGCCAGCCTGCAGGAGCTGAACGAGACCCTGGTGCGTGAGATCGAGGAGAGGCGCCGCATCGCGCGCGAGCTGCGCTCGGCCAAGGTGGAAGCGGAGCTCGCCAACGCCAGCAAGACCCAGTTCCTCGCCGACGCCAGTCACGACCTGCTGCAGCCGCTCAACACCGCGCGTCTGTTCATCGCCTCGATACAGGGCAGCAAGCTGCCGCGCCGCACCGGAGACTACGTCGAAAAGGTAGACCGCGCGCTGGTCAACATCGAGGACATCCTCAACATTCTGCTCGACATCTCCAAGATGGAATCCGGCCGGGTCAACGTGCAGCTCGGCCCGGTGCCGCTGGCGCCGCTGATGCAGTCGCTGCGCGACGAGATCGCGCCGCTGGCGGAGCGCGCCGGTCTGACGCTGTCGGTGGTCCCATCCTCGCTCAACGTGCGCACCGATGTCCGCCTGCTGCGGCGCCTGCTGCAGAACCTGCTCAGCAACGCCTGCCGCTACACGCCCAAAGGCAAGGTGCTGTTCGGCGTGCGCCGGCGCGGCAAGTTCGTGGAGATCCAGGTCGGCGACACCGGAATCGGCATCCCCAAGGACAAGCACGACGAGATCTTCGCCGAGTTCCGTCGCCTCGCCGATCTCGCCGGCGGCGCCAAGGGCTACGGCCTCGGGCTTTCCATCGTGCGCCGGATCAGCCGTCTGCTCGACCACCCGGTCCATGTGCGCTCCCAGGTGGGCAAGGGGTCGGTCTTCACGGTGCTCGTTCCGCTCAGCGAGAGCGCCGCTCGGGCCCGCCAGATTCCGGCGGCACGCCTGCCGCGCCACCGCACCATCGATGGCGTCCGCGTGCTGGTGATCGACAACGAGGCGCAGGTGCTGGAGGGCATGACCAGCCTGCTAGACACCTGGCGCTGCCACGTCATCGCCGCCTCCAATGCGGAAGGCGCGCTGTCGGAGCTCGACCGCACCGGCGAGACGCCGGAGCTGCTGCTGGTCGACTATCACCTCGACCACGGCCGCGTCGGCACGGAAGCGATCTGCGCCATCCGCAAGCGGGTCGACGCCGGCCTGCCGGCGGCGATCATCACCGCCGACCATAGCCCGGCCATTCAGGATGACGTGCGCAAGCTGGCAGGCGTCAGCCTGCTGCTGAAGCCGATCAAGCCGGCGCGCTTAAGGGCGCTGATTGCCTCGGTCCGAGAGTGAGGCCTGGCGGCAGTATTTCTGGTACAGGATGACCGCCTGGGTTCGGCGCGAAACCCCGAGCTTTTGCAGCAGGCTCGAGACGTGCGCCTTGACCGTGGTCAGCTGGACGTCGATCGCATAGGCGATCTGCTTGTTCAGCAGGCCCTGCGCCATCAGTTCCAGCACCTTCCATTGCTGGTTGGTGAGCAGCTCGAACCGGCAGCGCATCGCGTCGTCCAGCTCCTGACCGTCGTCGGTCTCCTCGGCGCGGGTGTGGCCGATCTGGCTGTCGTCCGGGGTGAAGCTGCCGCCGTCGAGGATGGTCTGGATCGCGTCGGCGATGCCCGCCCGCGGCAATGACTTGGGAATATATCCAATGGCGCCAGCATCGAAGCACTGCTGCACCACCATGCTGTCGTCGAGCGCGGAGATGACCGCGATCGGAATGTCCGGCCGGCGGCGGCGCAGGGTGCGCACGCCCTTGACCCCGCTCATGCCCGGCATGCGCAGGTCCAGCAGCACCAGATCTATGTCATTGGCATTGGCGACCTGATCGATCGCCTCGGTCATCGAGCCGGCTTCCAGGACACCGACCCGGTCGAACATGGTGCGCAAGGCATCCGCGATCGCTTCGCGAAACAGCGGATGGTCGTCGGCCACCAGCACAGTCGTCATGCGACGCTAGCTCCTCCCTGGCGGCGCCCCCGCGCACGCCGATTTATCGAATTTTTTCTTATTGAATCCCCGATGGGCGCGGCTGTCAACGGCGCCAAAAGTCGAAGATGATCTTGCAGTTGTTTGTCTCGAGTATTTCCACTCGGTGGTGCAGGAACTACTACTGATTTCCCTAAAATTTTCCAGTGTTATCAAAATATTAGCCCAAAATGACTAGGGCAATATTAGGGTCTGATTAATAGTTCTCGTCTTCTATTCGGTGCGAGCGGAAGCAGTCGAATCGCAATATTCGCGACCACCGACTTCTCGCGCCCAGACATCGATAGGACTTTGTAATGGCAACGCTCTACGTTTCGCCAACCGGATCCGGCTTGCGTGATGGATCCTCGATCGAGAACGCCGGCACGCTTTCTAACCTCAACCAGTTCATCCAGGCGGCTGGGCCGGGCGGCGAAGTGCTGCTCTTGGCGGACCAGGGCGCCTACCAGCAGAACACCCAGCTCTCGATCACCAAGGGCGGGACCGACGGCGCGCCCGTCACCATCCGCGGCATCGACAGCAGCGGCAATCCGATGGCGGCGGAGATCGTGGGCTCCCGCTCGCCCAGCTGGACCTACGGCATGAGCGAGGGCAACGAGCTGTTCCGCTTGCTCTCCGGCGCCAACAACCTGGTGCTCGAGGACATCGCCGCCCAAAATTTCGGCAACGGCGTGTTCCGGGTCGGGGCGGACATCTCCAACCTCACCATCCGCGATGTTGACGCCAGCAATGTCAGCCGGTTCATCGAGAACTACGTGTCGGGAACCAACACCTCCGCGACCATCAGCGGCCTTACGGTCGAGAACGCCAACGTCACCGACTATTCGCGCAGCGTGATCCGCCTGCAATACGACACGCACGATGTGCTGATCGACAACGTGGTCGGCGACAGCGAGCGCAACTTCGGTGGGCTCTATGTCGTCGGCATCGCGCTCGATGGCACCGCGCACGATGTCGTCATCTCCGACACCACGATGATGAACAATTTCGGCCAGGGCACCGTCAGCGAATATTGGAACGGCGACGGCTTCTCGACCGAGCGCGGCAACTACAATATCCGGTACGAGAACACCGTCGCGTCGGGCAACAGCGACGCCGGCTACGACCTCAAGTCCAGCAACACGACTCTGGTGAACACGGTCTCCGACGGCAACAACCGCAACTACCGCCTCTGGTCGACCTCCATCACCATGGAAGGCGCCAGCAGCATCAACCCGACTTACTACGGCGGCAACACCGACACCGCCCATGTTTGGTTGGGCGTGGATGCCGAAGCCACGATCGACAGCTTCACCTTCTCTGATGCGCTTCTGCCGCAGATCCTGTTCGACATGACCAAGGGCGGCGCGACCGTGCATCTCGCCGACACCGCCATTCCGCTGGTCTATCAGGCGCTCATCCTGCTCAAATATGGCTCGCTGCTCGACATCCTGCCGTCCGACGCGGCGCCGACCGGCGTGACGCTGGCCGGCGGCGTGGTCGAGGAGAATGCATCCGCGGGCACCGTGGTCGGCACCCTTAGCGCCCTCGATCCGGATGCCGGCGACACCCACAGCTTCGCCCTGACCGGCGGCGCGACCGCGCTGTTCGAGCTGGCCGGCTGCGACATCCGTGTCAAGGCCGGCGCGTCGATCGATTTCGAAGCCGCGTCATCGCACGCGTTGACGATCCAGGTCACCGACCAGGACGGACTCAGCGCCACGCAGACGGTGACCATCGGCGTCACGAACGTGGCGGAGACCGGTACCGCGGGCAGCGACGTGCTGGTTGGTGGCGCCGGCGGCGATCGCTTGAGCGGCGGCCTGGGCAACGACACCTACACCGTGAACAACGTCGGCGATGTGGTGGTCGAGTTGGCGAGCCAAGGCGCCGATCACGTGCAAGCCAGCATCGCTGCTTACACGCTCGCGGCCAATGTCGAGAAGCTGACCTATGTCGGCGCCGGCAATTTCGCCGGCACCGGCAACACGCTGAACAATGTCATCACCGGCGGCGCCGGCCACGACACGCTGCGCAGCGGCGGCGGCAACGACACGCTCTACGGCGGCGCCGGCAACGACACGGTCTACGGCGAAGGCGGCATCGACCAGGTCTATGGTGGCGACGGCGCGGACAAGATCTTCGGCGGCGCCTCCAACGACCGGCTGTACGGCGACGCTGGCGACGACTGGCTGTTGGGCGAGGGCAACCGCGACTATCTCTACGGCGGGACCGGCAACGACGTGCTCGACGGCGGCGGCGACATCGACCAGCTGGTCGGCGGCACTGGCGACGATACCTACATCGTGGGCACCTACCTCGACGTGGTCACCGAGAAGGCGAACGAGGGCATCGACACGGTGCAGAGCTCGGTCGGCTACACCCTTGCCGCCTACGTCGAGAATATGGTCCTCACCGGCACCGGCGCAATCAAGGGCACCGGCAACGGCGGTCACAACGCCATCACTGGCAACGCCGGCGCTAATACCCTGAGCGGCGGCAGCGGCAACGACAGTCTCGACGGCGGTGCCGGCAACGATTCGCTGATCGGCGGGCAGGGAGCAGATACCTATGTCATTCGACAAGGCAGCGGCAGCGATCTCATCTCAAACGCCGACACCGATCTCGCCGCTGACCGGGTGCTGTTCGGCGCCGGTGTCACCGCGGACCAGTTGTGGTTCACACGCAGCGGCACCAACCTGGTGGTCAGTGTTCTGGGCACAAGCGATCGCGCCACGCTGCAGGGCTGGTATTCCAGCACCGCCAACCAGCTCGATCACTTCGAGGTGAGCGACGGCGCGACGCTGGCGGCGACACAGGTGCAGCAGCTGGTCAATGCGATGTCGGCGTTCTCTGCGCCGCCGTCGAGCATGACCTCTCTGACATTGGCGCAACAACAATCTGTGGAATCTGTGATTGCGGCAAATTGGCACTCGGCCTAATGACATCGGCCAATTGACAGGGTCGACGGCCCGTCGCTAATTGTCATATCAATT
>DATEOK010000400.1:0-30529 GCA_035274225.1 Dongiaceae bacterium | reverse complement strand
CGTCCCGGTGATCCCGCCCGAGTTGCGTCCGCTGGTTCCGCTCGACGGCGGCCGGTTCGCGACCTCGGACCTCAACGACCTCTATCGCCGCGTCATCAACCGCAACAACCGCCTGAAGCGGCTGATCGAGCTGCGCGCGCCCGACATCATCGTGCGCAACGAGAAGCGCATGCTGCAGGAGTCGGTCGACGCGCTGTTCGATAACGGCCGCCGCGGCCGCGTCATCACCGGCGCCAACAAGCGTCCGCTGAAGTCCTTGAGCGACATGCTGAAGGGCAAGCAGGGCCGCTTCCGCCAGAACCTGCTCGGCAAGCGCGTCGACTATTCCGGCCGCTCGGTCATCGTCGTGGGTCCGGAACTGAAGCTGCACCAGTGCGGCCTGCCCAAGAAGATGGCGCTGGAGCTGTTCAAGCCGTTCATCTACTCGAAGCTCGAACTCTATGCGATGGCGACCACCATCAAGGCCGCCAAGCGCATGGTGGAGAAGGAGCGTCCGGAGGTCTGGGACATCCTCGAAGAGGTGATCCGCGAGCATCCGGTGCTGCTGAACCGCGCGCCGACGCTGCATCGCCTCGGCATCCAGGCGTTCGAGCCGGTCCTGATCGAAGGCAAGGCGATCCAGCTGCATCCGCTGGTCTGCACCGCCTTCAACGCGGATTTCGACGGCGATCAGATGGCGGTCCACGTGCCGCTGTCGCTGGAAGCCCAGCTCGAAGCGCGCGTGCTCATGATGTCGACCAACAACATCCTGTCCCCCGCCAACGGCAAGCCGATCATCGTCCCTTCGCAGGACATCGTGCTCGGCCTCTACTACCTGTCGATGGAAGCGGAGAAGGAGGTGGGCGAGGGCATGGCCTTCGTCAACACCGCCGAGGTGCTGCATGCCCTCGACGCCAAGGCCGTCTCGCTGCACGCCAAGATCAAGGCGCGCGTCGATCACTATGACGATCACGGCCAGCGCGTGACCAAGGTCATCAACACGACCCCGGGCCGCATGCTGTTGTCGGAGCTTCTGCCGAAGCACCCGAACGTGCCGTTCAGCCTGATCAACCGCCTGCTGACCAAGAAGGAGATCACCACCGTCATCGACTCCGTCTACCGCCATTGCGGCCAGAAGGAGACGGTGATTTTCGCCGACCGCATGATGGGCATGGGCTTCGCCCAGGCCTGCAAGGCCGGCATTTCCTTCGGCAAGGACGACCTGATCATCCCTGAGTCCAAGCACAAGCTGGTCGCCCAGGCGCAGGAGAAGGTGAAGGAGTACGAGCAGCAGTATCTCGACGGCCTGATCACCCAGGGCGAGAAGTACAACAAGGTGGTCGACGTCTGGTCGAGCTGCACCGAAGACGTGGCTGCCGAAATGATGAAGGTGATGCAGAAGAACGCCTCGGGCGCCGGCATCAACTCGGTCTACATGATGGCCCACTCGGGCGCCCGCGGTTCCGCTGCGCAGATCAAGCAGCTGGCCGGCATGCGCGGCCTGATGGCGAAGCCCTCGGGAGAGATCATCGAGACGCCGATCATCTCGAACTTCAAGGAAGGCCTCACCGTGCTCGAGTATTTCAACTCGACCCACGGCGCCCGCAAGGGCCTGGCCGACACCGCCTTGAAGACGGCGAACTCGGGCTACCTGACCCGCCGCCTGGTGGACGTGGCGCAGGACGCCATCATCACCGAGGAGGATTGCGGCACCGTCAACGGCCTCACCGCCAAGGCGGTGGTCGAGGGCGGCGAGGTGATCGCAGCCCTGGGCGACCGCATCCTCGGCCGCAGCGCGGCGGAGGACGTGAAGGATCCGCTCAGCGGCAAGGTCATCGTCAAGGCAGCCGGGATCATCGACGAGCCGCTGGTCGACGAGATCGAGCGGGCCGGCATCGACGTGGTCAAGATCCGTTCGGTCCTGACGTGCGAGGCGCGCACCGGCGTCTGCGGCAAGTGCTATGGCCGCGACCTGGCACGCGGCACGCCGGTCAATATCGGCGAGGCGATCGGCGTGATCGCGGCGCAGTCGATCGGCGAACCTGGCACGCAGCTCACCATGCGTACCTTCCACATCGGCGGCGCAGCGCAGCGCGGCGCCGAGCAGAGCTCGATCGAAGCGACCATCGATTCGGTCGTCGACGTGCGCAACCGCAACGTCGTGCTCAACAGCCAGGGTGTCCCCGTGGTGATGGGCCGCAATTGCGAGATCGTGCTGAACGACGAGCAGGGCCGCGAACGGGCACGCCACCGCATCCCGTACGGCGCCCGCCTGCTGGCAGACCACAATCAGAAGGTCACCAAGGGTACCAAGCTGGCGGAGTGGGATCCGTACACCCTGCCGATCATCACCGAGCGCGAAGGCATCGTGAACTACATCGACCTGGTCGAAGGCGTGTCGATGCGCGAAGTGATGGACGAGACGACCGGCATCTCCAACCGCGTGGTCATCGACTGGAAGCAGCAGCCGCGCGGCAACGACCTG
This sequence comes from Dongiaceae bacterium, assembly GCA_035274225.1. Classification (GTDB taxonomy): domain Bacteria; phylum Pseudomonadota; class Alphaproteobacteria; order Dongiales; family Dongiaceae; genus Dongia_A. The sequence goes on along the minus strand of DATEOK010000400.1, from coordinate 28,065 downwards.
AAGCCGCGCATCACGCTGCGCGACGAGAAGGGCAACGTCATCATGCTCGCCAACGGGCTTGAGGCGCGCTACTTCATGTCGGTCGACGCCATCCTGTCGGTCGAGAACGGCGCCCATGTGAAGGCGGGTGATGTCCTCGCGCGTATCCCGCGCGAAGGCACCAAGACCCGTGACATCACCGGCGGTCTGCCGCGCGTGGCCGAGCTGTTCGAGGCGCGCAAGCCCAAGGACTTCGCGATCATCAGCGAGATCCCGGGCCGCATCGAGTTCGGCAAGGACTACAAGACTAAGCGCCGCATCGTGGTGGTGCCGGAGGATGCCTCGGAAGAATCGCGCGAGTACCTGATCCCGAAGGGCAAGCACATCTCCGTGCAGGAGGGCGACTACGTCCAGAAGGGCGACCTCTTGATGGACGGCAGCCCGGTGCCGCATGACATCCTGAACGTCATGGGCGTCGAAGCGCTGGCGACCTATCTCATCAACGAGATCCAGGAGGTCTACCGGCTGCAGGGCGTGAAGATCAACGACAAGCACATCGAGGTGATCGTTCGCCAGATGCTGCAGAAGATCGAGATCTCCGAGCCCGGCGACACCACCTTCCTGGCGGGCGAGCAGGTCGACCGCTCGGAGTACGAGGAAGAGAACGCCAAGGCGTTGAAGGACGGCGGCCGTTTGGCCAAGGGCTCTCCGGTGCTGCTCGGCATCACCAAGGCGTCCTTGCAGACCCGCTCCTTCATCTCCGCGGCTTCGTTCCAGGAGACGACGCGCGTGCTGACCGAGGCCGCGGTTTCCGGCCGGGTCGACTCGCTGATCGGTCTCAAGGAGAACGTGATCGTCGGCCGCCTGATCCCGGCCGGCACCGGTTCGGTCATGAACCGGATCAAGGCCGAGGCCGCCGAGCGCGACCGCGAGCTGGCGGAGAAGAAGCCGGCAGCCCTCCCGGCCGCCGAGCCGAAGCAGGAAGTCGCGTAAGCGACCGACCGGTCTACGCAAGCATCACGCCCGCTCCCGCAAGGAGCGGGCGTTTTGCTTTTTGAAGACAAGCAATAACCCTCCACAAAAGGGTCTCCCCCTTTCCCCTCGCGGGAGAGGGATGCGAAGGCTTAGCGAGGCGCAGCCGAGCTTAGCCGGAGCTGGGTGAGGGGGCCGCACCACAGGTGCGCGCGCTCGCAAGAGCGCAACCGTAGTCACAACGCGATAGACAAGGCGAAGTTGGGCGCACCGCCCTGCATCAGCGCTCCCGCGCTGCGCGCCTATGGCGCGGCCCCCTCATCCAGCTTCGCCTAAGCTCACTGCGTTCGCTAAGGCTTCGCAACCTTCCCCCGCGAGGGGGGAAGGGTAGTCCTTGAGGGGCAGGCGACTGCACTGTGCGCAATTGTCGCGCCAATTGGCCCGATTCTCACACAGCGTCACAAGATGTTCACGCGCGCGCGGGGAGCAAAACTCGCGGCGGCGGGGTTTACCTAACCCGTGCATTGCCGTGCCCGGATACTTCCTGGCGCGGTGCTTGTGATTCTGACCTCGCGCGCCGATCCGCATTGCGGCGGAGAGGGGCACAACAGAGAGCAGCGTGATGTTCGATCGGCTGGCAGCCATCCTGTGCGTGGCGGCGATTGCGTTTCTGGCCTTTGTCGGCGGCGCGATGGCGGTGCTGGGCGACACCTTTCCGCACCGCTATCTGCGTGACGCGTATCTCGCCGGCGAAGCGCTCCTGGCCCAGCGCGCGGAAACCTCGGACCCCTACGTGACAGATCAGTGGCGCAAGGCGCGCGACGGCGCCAACGGCGTCACCATCAACGATTCCGACCAAACCAGCCAGGGCTACACGCTCTACACCAGCGCGGGCGAGGCGGCGGCGCATCTGGTCGACATGGATGGCCGCGTGGTTCACGAATGGCGGCGGCCCTACAGCGAGGTGTGGAACGAGCAGGCGGCGGTCAAGAAGCCGCAGCCGGACACCATGATCCTGATGGACAAGGCGCGGCTGCTGCCGAACGGCGACCTGTTGGCGATCTATGCCGCAGCCGGCGACACGCCTTGGGGCTACGGCATGGTGAAGATGGATCGCGATTCCAACGTGCTCTGGAGCTATCTCGCCCACACCCACCATGATTTCGACATCGCGCCGGACGGCCGCATCCTGGCGCTGACCAACGAATTCAGCTCCGACGACATCGACGGGCTCGGCAAGGTCGACAAGCCGTTCTTGGAAGATTTCGTCGTGATGCTCTCGCCCGACGGCCAGGAGCTGAAGAAGGTCTCGGTGACCCGTGCGCTGGCGAAGTCGCGCTACAAGCTGCTGCGCCTTGCGATCCCCAGCTACGGCTTGGGCGATCCGCTGCACACCAACTCGGTGCAATACATCACCGCCGAGCAGGCCAAGGCCTTCCCGTTCGCCAAGGAGGGCGACCTGCTGCTGTCGTTCCGCGACATGAGCGCGGTCGCGGTGCTGTCGCAGGAAAGCGACGAGATCAGCTGGGCGATGCGCGGACCCTGGCTGTGGCAGCATGACGCCAGCCTGCTGTCCAACGGCCACATCATGCTGTTCGACAATCTCGGCGGCTTCCGCGACGGCAACAGCGCGCGGGTGCTCGAGGTCGATCCGAAATCCGGCGCAGTCGCCTGGAGCTATCAGGGCGACGACAAGCATCCGTTCCACAGCCCGCTGCGCTCCTCGGCCGAGGTGCTGCCCAACGACAACGTGCTGATCACCGAATCCGACGGCGGGCGCATGTTCGAGGTGACGCGTGCCGGCAAGATCGTGTGGAATTTCGTCAACCCCACGCGCGGCGGCGCCAACAACGACCTGATCGCGATCGCGACCTGGGGCCAGCGCATCGATCCGCAGTCGCTCGATCCCGATGTGCAAGCGCTGTTCGAGACCAGAAAGGAGGCATCGAAATGAGAGCCAACACCCGGCGGGCAGCCTTGCTCGCCATCAGCACCAGCGCCGCCGTATTGGCCGCTGCGCCGGCCTTCGCCTATGTCGGGCCAGGTGCGGGATTGACGCTTCTGGGCGCGCTATGGGGCCTCATCGTCGCCGTGGTCCTGAGCGTCGGCTTCATCCTGCTGTGGCCGGTGCGCCGGCTCATGCGCCGCACCAAGCAGGTCGGCGCCACCAGTGACCGCCAGGCGGAGGACGATGATCCGACGCACTCGATGTTGACCAACCCGTCCGATCGCGACGACAGCCGCTTGTGATGGGGCGCAGATAATGGGCCTGTTCGACCTGCCCGCGCCGTTGTTCGACTTCGTGGATCGCAGCCTGCTCGGCGCGCTGCCGCCGCTGCTGCGCTTGATCCTGTGGGCGACCGCCGGCGCCGCGGTCTCGCTCACGCTCTATCGCTTGCTGTCGCCGCAGCGCCGCATCGCGCAAGCAAAGGCGGCTGCGCTGGACGCACGGCGGCGGCTCAATGCCCATGACGGAGACCTCGAAACCGCGCTGCCGCTGATGCGGCAATCGATGAAGGCGGCGCTGCGCCATGTCGGCCTGGTGTTCCCGGGGGCGCTGATCGCCTCGCTGCCGGTGCTGGCGTTGTTGGTCTGGCTCGACGCCACCTATGGCTATCAGCTGCCGCAGGACCGGCAGGCGCCGGCTGTCTCGGTGGAGCCGGCGACTTACAGCGGCCAGTGGCAGCCCAATGGCAGCGTCGAAGTGCGGGACCAGAGCGGCGCCGAGGTTGCGCGGCTGACCTTGGCTGAGCCCATCCCGCAAATTGGAAAGCGCCAGTGGTGGAACGTCCTCATCGGCAACCCAGCCGGCTACCTGCCGGATCAGGGGCCGATCGAAAGCGTGAGGATCGCGCTGCCGGAGCGGCAATATCTCCCGATCGGGCCCGATTGGCTGCGGTCTTGGGCGACGGTGGCGCTGACCGTGCTGGTGATCGCCTCGCTTCTCATCATGCGCATTGCGCGGATTGCTTGATATGACGGCACGCAAGGGCTTCGACGTCGCGCCGTGGATGGACCGCCTTGGCGGCTTCGTCGAGCGCAATCCCGCGCGCTGGATCAAGCTGGGCTCGCTGGAGACACACCTGGTCGAAAGCGCCCTGGCGGACGTCCGCGTCGACCGGCCGATCTATGTGACCGGCCTGGCGCGCTCCGGCACCACCATCCTGCTGGAGACGCTGGCGCGCCACCCCGACGTCGCGACCCATCGCTATCGCGACTTCCCGATGCTGTTCACGCCCTACGCCTGGAACCGCTGGCTGGAGCTGGTACCACGCAAGGACGAGGCGCCGGCCGAGCGCAGCCATGGCGACGGCATCGCGGTGACGTCCGAGAGCCCAGAGGCGTTCGAGGAACCGCTGTGGATGGCGTTCTTCCCGGAGCTGCACGATGCGGCGGAGAACGCGGTGCTGGACCGCGGCACGCAACACCCGCTGTTCGAGCGCTTCTATCGCGACCATATCCGCAAGCTGCTGGCGGTGCGCGGCCGGCGCCGCTATGTCGCCAAGGGCAACTACAACGTCACGCGCATCGGCTATCTCGCCAAGCTGTTCTCCGACGCGCGGTTCGTCATCCCGGTGCGTGATCCAATCTGGCACATCGCCTCGCTGATGAAGCAGCACCGGCTGTTCCTCGATGGCCAGCGCAACAATCCGGCCGCGCGCCGGCACTTGCGCCGCGTCGGCCATTTCGAGTTCGGCGAGGACCGGCGGCCGATCCGCCTCGACGACGATGGCGCGACCACGAGCGAAATCATCGCCCTCTGGCAGGCGGGCGAGGAAGTACGCGGCTGGGCGCGCTATTGGGCGCAGCTGCATCACTACATCGCCGACCTGATGGAGCGGCGGCGGGACCTGCGGGCCGCGATCCGGATCGTGCGCTACGAAGACCTGTGCGCCTCGCCGCACCCCGCGCTGCGCGCGGTGCTGGATCACTGCGCCCTGCCGGTGCAGGAGGCCTTCCTCGCGGATGCCGCCAACCGGCTTCATCAGCCGACCTACTACCAGCCGCGCTTCAGCGCCGAGGACCTCGCGATCATCGCCGAGGAAACCGCGGCGGCGGCGAGCCGCTTCGGCTATCACGCCGACCGCTCGCGCGTGCTGAGGCAAAGCGCGCAATAGCCCGTCAGCGCCAAGTCACGCTGCCCACCTAGAGTGCCGGCCGCATGAACAAGATCCTGAAGCGCACCATCCTCGGCGTTGTCGCCGCGTGCCTGCTGTCCGGCGCGGCCGCGGCGGCGCTCGCGATCCGCGAGGAGGTGACGGAGGAGACGCTGATCGCCGACCTGCAGCACGGCGGTTACGTGGTCTATCTGCGGCACGCGCAGCGCTACAAGGGGCCGCCCGAGAAACTCTATCCCGACAGTCCGCCGGCCGCCTTCGCCGATTGCACGCAGCAGCGCAACCTGACGCCCTATGGCATCGAGCAAGCCACATTGTTGGGCGAGCAGCTGCGGCGCGCCGGGATCAGGGTCGGCCAGGTGCTGGCGCATCCGGAGTGCCGGACCCGCGACACCGCGATGCTGGCGTTCGGCCGTGCCAGGCTCGATGCCGGCCTTTTCTCTCCCGCCTTCGTGCGGCGTCAGCTCGCCACCGCACCGCTGCCCGGGACCAATACGGTGCTGGTGGGCGGCGAGAATTCGCTGCGCCAGATCATCGGCTTTCAGATCGACCCGGCGGAAATGGCGGTCTTCCGGCCGGACGGCCATGGCGGCAGCACCCTCGTCGGCCTGCTCCACCTGGAGGACTGGTTCGACGATTAGGAAGGAACGGCTTCCTTGCAGGTGAACCGCCCGGTCTCCATAATGGCGACGGAGATCGGAGCCGGCGCATGCAAGACCCGGATTGGCTCGCCCGGTCAAGCGACGCCATCAAACAGATGTACGGCTACTGGCGATCGAAGTGCGAAGGGGATCGCCTGCCGATGCGCCGCGCGATCGACCCGGTGGAGATTCCCCGCTTCCTGCCGCACATCACGATCGTCGAGGTTGTGCCCGATGCGCGGCGCTATGTGTATCGCCTGGTCGGCACCAAGGAGGTCGAGATTCGCGGTCGCGACCCGACCGGCAAGTCGGTGCTGGAGGGGTTCTTCGGCCCGTCGCTGGACGACGCGCTCGGCTGCTACGACACCGTGGTGCGGACGCGCCGGCCGCACTATGACGACGACCCCTACATCACGCCGGACGGGCGCTTCTCCGACGATGAGACATTGTTCCTGCCGCTGTCGGAAGACGGGGTGACTGTATCGCGGATCTTGGTGTTCGGTACCTTCTCGCCAGGACCTCGGCCATAAGGGCTAGGCGAGCGGCCGAAGAATTTCGCTCCAAAGCTGGGCGAATTCGTCCAGAACGGCCTTAAGGTAAACTTCTTCTTAGTACTGCTTTTGCATGCTGCGGATTGGACCACCGCAATTCGCAACCATCTGGGAAATTTCGCAGTCATGCAAAAGACATCGCTTCTGCTCGGCGTTGCCGCCGCAACCCTGTCGTTCGTCCTCACCACCGCCTCCTTCGCCGACGAGTCCGCCGAGATCAAGGCCAAGGCCGAGAGCTACACCAAGACCGAAGTCGCCAAGTGGGTCGCCGACGCCGACGTCGTCGCCGCTCTGACCGCCGCCAATTCGTCGAACGCAGCCTATGACCAGGGCAAGATCGACGACCTCGACAAGCAGTGGCGCGCCGAAGTCGGTGCCGCCGCACATCCGCTGATCGACCAGGTGATGGCGAGCTCCGCCTCCGCCAAGGCCAAGAGCTGGTGCTCCGGCGCTGGCGGCGTGGTGACCGAAGTCATCATCATGGACAACAAGGGCCTCAACGTCGGCATCTGCGACGCGACCAGCGACTACTGGCAGGGCGACGAGCCGAAGTACCAGAACACCTTCCCGAAGGGCGCCGGCAGCGTGTTCGTCGACGAAGTCGAGCAGGACAGCTCCACGCAGAAGTTCCAGGTGCAGTCCAGCATGACCGTGGTGGACCCGGCGACTGGCCAGCCGATCGGCGTCGTCACCGTCGGCCTCGATGCCGAAGGCCTGATGATGCAGTAACACGCGCAGCATTCGAGGGCGGGCGCCATGCCCGCCCTCGCTTCTGCTGCACGGTCGAATTCAAGGTTGGCGCATGAGCAACGAGAACAAGAAGCGGTTCTGGACCATCGGGCGCAAGATCGCCCTGACGGTGTTCGTAGGTCTCGGCCTCGGCTTCGCCGCGGTGCTGGCCTATCAGTCGGTATCTCAGCGCGACCTAGTCTTGGAGACCGTCGACAACAACCGCCTCGCGATCGCCGACATGATCGCGGCCCAGGCGGTCGGTGGCGTCAAGTTCAAGAAAGGCGAAGCGGTCGCCAAGGTCTATGCCCGCTATCTCGAATCGGACGCGTCCGCGCTCAGCGCCATCGCGGTTTACGGCATCGACGATGTGGTGCTGTCGTCGGGCACGCACGCCGACGCGGCGCCGGTCGACCTCAACGCCCTGATGCCCGAGGCCAAGCCCACGGTGGAAGAGGGCAAGGTCTTCATCCGCAAGAGCGCCGACCAGTTCATCGCCCTGGTGCCGATCATGGACGGTGTCGGCGAGCAGGCGCGCCGGGTCGGCACCCTGGCGCTGGCCTGGACCAACGACGCCCTGCTCGCCGAGGTCGGCGAGCATCTGTGGATCGGCATCGGCATCTCCGCGGCGATCGCCGGCGCGCTGATCGCGGGCCTGCTGGCCGCGATCTGGCACATCGTCAGCCGGCCGCTCTCCGCGATGGCGGGCACGATCGCGAAGCTCGCCGACGGCCAGCTCGACGTCGCCATTCCGGCGCAAGAACGGCCGGACGAAATCGGCACGCTCGGCCGTGCCGTCGCCTCGTTCCAGAGCCAGCTGCGCGAGGTCGAGCAGCTGCGCCATCAGCGCGAAGCGGCCGACAAAGCCGCCGCTGAAGAGCGCCGCCGGGCCCTGCACAACCTTGCCGCTACCTTCACCGCCAGCGTCGCCGGCATCGTCGACGTGGTGCTGTCTTCCGCCAGGGCGGTGCAGACCAACGCGCAGTCCTTGAAGTCCGCCACCGTCAGCTCGCGCTCGGAAGTCGACACGGCAGCCAGCGCCACCGACGATTCCAACAACAGCGTCTCGCTGGTCGCGACCGCGGCCGAAGAGCTGACCGCCTCGATCAACGAGATCGACCGCCAGATGCGCGAGAGCACCGCTGCGTCGGAGCAGGCGCACAAGCAGGTCGGCAGCGCGACCGAGACCATCAACGGGCTGGCGAAAGCCGCCGAGGGCATCGGCGGCATCGTCGAGCTGATCAATCAGATCGCCAGCCAGACCAACCTGCTGGCGCTCAACGCCACCATCGAAGCGGCGCGCGCCGGCGAGGCCGGCAAGGGCTTCGCGGTGGTCGCCAACGAAGTGAAGGGCTTGGCCAGCCAGACCGCGCGGGCGACCGAAGAGATCACCGGCCAGATCGCCTCGATGCAGGGCATCGCCTCGACCGCGGTCGGCGCGGTCAGCGGCATCAAGGAGTCGATCGCCAAGATCAACGACATCGCCGGCCACATTGCCCACTCGATCCGCGAGCAGGCGAGCGCGACGCAGGAGATCTCCACTAACGCCCAGCGCGCGGCCGAGCGCACCGACAATGTCAATCAGAGCATCCGCGTCGTTACCGCGACGGTCGAAGAGACCGGCCGCGCCGCCGGAATGTTGCTGGACGAATCGAACAACCTCGCGACCAAGGCTACGGAACTACAACATCAGGCCGATGCATTCGTGCGCCAGGTCGAGGCCGGCTGAGACCGGTACGACTCCTCTCCCATCGCGCCTTGCCACGAATGCTTATAGACTGCCGTCAGTAAGTCGGCTTGCTGCTCGGAAGGGGAGACGGCGGGGCGATGAATCAGAGTGCCCTCGCATACATTTTCGGCGCGACCAGCGCTGCCGCGGTTGCAGCGGTCTTCCTCTATAAGTGGTGGGCCGAGGAGCGGCAACGCCACGATTTCGATTGGGCCATCTGCTATCTGGCCTTGGCAGTGGCTACCGGGAGCGCTTCGTTCCAGGAGAGCACGGGCTCGGTGGTGGCGAACTACATCGCGCCCTTGTTCGCCTGGCTGCACTGCACGTATCTGGTAACCGCCAACCTCAGCTTCATCGGCCGCAACAGTCCGCCATGGGCCGCGCCGGTTGCGGCGGTCGTCCTCGATCTCGCGACCATTGCGGCTGGCTTCAGCAATGTGCAGTCGGGACTGTATCTGTTCGTCGTCGCGATATCCTTGCTGTCCCTATGGACGGGAATCGTCCTCCTGCGCATGCCGCATGTCGGCAGGTTCCTGTGCATCCTCTTTGTTTTCCGGGCGGTCGTCATCCCTTGGCGGCCGTTCCTGCTCGACAGCCCGTATCTCCTGCAATACTCCATTCTGTCGTTTGTCACCGCCTTTCTGGCCGCGATGGCCTTGCTGCTCGCATCCTTGATGCGGTCCCGCAGCGCGCTGCTGGCGACTCACGCCGGGCTGCAGGCGGCCAATCGGGAGCTGGAGGCGGCGAAGGCGGAGATGATGGAGCGCAACGACATGCTCGATCGACAGTCGCGCAAGCTTGAGCGATTGAGCAGCGACTACGTGACGGCGCTTGAGCGCGCCGAGATCGCGAACCGCGCCAAGGACGGGTTCATCGCAAACATCAATCACGAGCTGCGCACCCCTCTCAATGCGGTGATCGGGTTCGCCGAGCTGGCACAGCTGGAGGCGCGCCGGGTTGAGCAGAACAAGCTGGCCGAGTATGTCGGCTGTATCGATCAGGCCGGCAAGAATCTGCTGCGCATGATCGAGCGGATTCTCGACTACATCGCCGTCGATGTCGGCGACCGGCGGATCGAACAAGACTGCTTCAATCCGGTGGCGACGATCCGCAACGAGGTGGGCGCCTTTCAGGGCTTGCTGGATGCCCGGCGCATTTCCATCGACTTCGCCATTGACTCGGCTCCCGCGGAATGGGTGGGCGATGTCAAGGCCTTCAAGTCAGCGACGCTTGAGCTGCTCAGCAACGCGGTAAAGTTCACGCCGGACGGCAGTCGGATCGCGATATCGGTGTGCCTGCAGCCGGAAGCGCTCGCAGTGTCCATCGCGGATCAGGGCCCCGGCATGACGGAAGACTTCATGGCGGGAGCGGGGGAGCGCTTCAATATCGGCGAGCCGGTACTCAATCGTGGTGGCATCATCCAGGGAGTCGGCCTCGGCCTATCGCTCGTGACGCGGATCGCGGAGCTGCTGGGCGGCAGATTGACCCTGGTCGCAAACAAGCCATCGGGAACTGTTGCGACGATTACATTCCCGCGTCTCGACCCGGCAACAGAGGCAGACGCGCGTTGGTCGCACGAGGATGCTTGAGTATCCGGCCCGGAGGCGGATCAGGCAGTCGCCGGCTGCGGATCGACGTAGATCACCAGGAAAATCTGATCGACTGGCCCACCCGCACGCGAGCGCACCGGCAGCAGCAGGCGCGTGATGAATTCGACCTCGTTCTGGAATACGCGCATGGTGTGGACCATGGGCTTGCGGGTATGCGCGATCTCGCGCATGAAATCGGCGATGTGGCAGCCGTACTTGGCGTCGACCTCGCTGGCGCGCTTGTTGGTCCAGTCTTCGCCGGTGATGGCGACGATCGCGGTGCCCTCGAGCCGGATGCGAAAGTCGTCTCCGCCGTCCACCGCCTCATAGATGCTGATGTGACCGAGCCACGGCCGCAGCGTGAAGACATCGAGCCGGTCGCGGCTTGGCACTCCATCCGAGCCGGCGGCATCCGACCAGAATTGCAACAGGCCGTACATCGATGGGGATGCGGTGGCCGGCAGCGCGTCCAGCTCCTGCTCCAGGACCGGACGCCGCAACAGCGGCGGATTGAAGTTCACCATATGCGTCTTGAAGACCATGAAACCCCGAGACGCTGCACCCTCATTTGCGTATCGTGTCACTCCTTGCAACCGGCGGCAACACAGATAGGTTCCTTCACCTATCGTAATTCGGTCTAACCCGACCACAAGCTTCAGTAGCGCGACCGGGGGTCAGCCCCTATTGATTGAGGCTAAGCGCATAGACCTTGCGGCGCAGCTCGCGCATGGCGAGCGCGGCGGACGGGATCGCGGCCATTTCCGTCCAGGGGACCGGACGTCCGACCCGCACCTGCAGCGGCTTGCCGCGCCGCTTGTTAAGCTCGCCGACCAGCAGCGCGATGCGCCACGCCATGCTGACGCGGCTGGCGGCGTGGAACATCGGGCCGTTCTGCCCGACGAAATAGAGCGGCAGCACCGTCGCCTCGGCGGAGCGGATCAGGCGATAGGCGAAGTTCTTCCACGGCAGATCGTTGGCGCGGGCGAATTGCTTGAGCGGCAGCTTGAGCGGCGCGGTCGAGACGCCGCCCGCCGGAAAGATCACGATGGTTTCGCCGGCCTGCAGCGCCTCGAGCGCACGGCGCCGCGCCTCGATGTTGTTGCGCACCGCTTCCTCGGTCTCATTGAAGTCGATCGGCAGGAAATAGGGGATCAACTCTGGCACGCGCATCAGTTGGCTGTGCGCCAGGATCTTGAACGGCCGGCCCAATTTCTCCGCCAGGGCGCAGATCGCGACGCCGTCGAGCAGGCCGTAGGGATGGTTGGCAATCACCACCAGCCGCTCATCGTGCCGCACCTGGGGCGGCCAGGCTTCTCCGCCCATCTCCAGCGAGACGCCGAGCCAGTAGAGCGCGCTCGACCACAGCGACATGCCGCTGAGCGGCCATTGCGCCCGCCAATGCTCGTAGAGCTTCACCAGTGTCGCGCGCCCGCCGATCAGCTCGATCAGGTTGATGAAGGTGCGTTCCAGCACCGGCGCGGTCGGATCGGCATAGGTGAGGGGGCTCATGGTAGGGGCGAGTGTGCCGAGCCTCATGCCAGGCCCCCGGATTGATCGGCGATTCGGATGACCCGTATCATCTGCCCAGTCTACAATCGGCCCGTGACGAATTGGTGACAGGCCCTGCATGGAGGAGTTGCGATGGCACAACGTCTGAGTTCGGCCGAGATGGTCACCCGCTTCATCGACGAGCGCATGTCGCGGGAGACGGCGGCACAACAGGCCTTGCGCACCGAAACGCGCAAGCTGTCCGGCGCCGGCATGATGAGCCGGCCCGAGGCCGACGCCTTGCTCCAGCTGCTGATCAAGCTGACCGGCGCCAGGCGGGTCATCGAGGTCGGCACCTTCACCGGATCGGGATCTCTGGCCATGGCGCTGGCACTGCCGGAGGACGGGCGGATCGTCGCCTGCGACGTGAATGCGGAGTGGACCGCGATCGGCCGCAAGCACTGGCAGCAGGCGGGCATCGCGCACAAGATCGACCTACGCCTCGCGCCGGCAGGCGACACCATCGCGGCCCTGTTGAAGGAGGGCGCGGCGGGGACCTACGACATGGCCTTCGTCGATGCCGACAAGACCGGCTACGACACCTATTACGAAGGGTGCCTGAAGCTGTTGCGGCAGGGTGGGCTGATGGTGCTGGACAATATGCTGTGGAGCGGCGACGTCGCCGACCCGGACAAGCATGACAAGGACACCGACGCCTTGCGCGCGCTCAACCTCAAGATCAAGGACGATAACCGGGTGGATTTCTGCCTGCTGTCGGCAGACGATGGGATACTGCTGGCACGCAAGCGCTGACGTAGATAGGAGGCTGGCGATGAAGACCGAGCAAAAAGTAGCGGAGCACTATACCCACGGCGCGCTGCTGAAGACGATCCTCGATGCCGTGAAGCAGATGGGCAAGGACCCCGAGCGGCTCGCGGCCAAGGATCTTGCGACCGGTGACGAGCTTCACCTCGGCTGGCTGCCGGCCACCATCGCGCTGGCCAAGGATCTCGGTCTCGCGCCTGGCATGCAGGTGCTGGATGTCGGCTCCGGCATCGGCGGGCCCGCGCGCTATTTTGCCGAAGCGCACAAGTGCCGCGTCACCGGCATCGACCTGACAGAGGAGTTCGTGCAGACGGCGACCGACCTGACCCGCCGCTGCGGGCTCAGCGACCTCGTCACCTTCCGCCACGGCAGCGCGCTCGACCTGCCGTTCGAAGACCGGATGTTCGATGCCGCGACGCTGATCCACGTCGGCATGAATATCGAGGACAAGGCCAGGCTGTTCGAGGAGGCGCGGCGGGTGCTGAAGCCCGGCGCCAAGTTCTGCGTCTATGAGGTGATGCATGCGGGCGAGGGCGATCTGCCGTATCCGATGCCCTGGGCGATGAGCATCGAGACCAGTTTCGTCGAGACGCCGGACACCTATCGCCGGCTGCTGAGCGATGCCGGGTTCAAGGTCGAGAGCGAAGAGAATCGCCGCACCTTCGTGCTCGACGGCGCGCGCGAGATGCGGGCCAAGATCGAGAAGGACGGCATGCCGGCACTGAACCAGCACGCTCTCCTCGGCCCGACGGCCCGCGAGCGGTTGGGCAATGTGATGGCGACGCTCGAACGCGGCATCATCGCGCCGATCCAGATAATCGCGCGCGCGGTGTAGCGCGATCGATCACGCTCGGTGAGCCCCTTCCCCCCTTGTGGGGGAAGGTTGGGATGGGGGGTGCCGCCGCACGATTGTCGATGGGGATGCTTGGCACGAGGGCGGACAGCAAGCGGTTATTGGTGCGCCCTGATCTTCTGTTCGTGCGGCGGCACCCCCATCCAGCTTCGCCTAAGCTCGCTCAGGCTCCGCATCCTTCTCCCGCAAGGGGAGAAGGGGATTCTTGTTTGGGGGAAGGGGTCTTATTCCTTATCCGACTTGCGCCGCTGCGGCAGGATGGCGACCAGCATGGCGCCCTTGTTCTCGGTGACGTCGATCTCGGCGACGCCGTCCAGCACCTTGGCGGCGGAGCGCAGGGTGCCCCAGGCGATGGTGAGCGGGCGCTGCGCCGACTTGCGGTCGGTCGGCTCGCGCGCGGCTTTCAGGATCTCGGCCGTGGTTTGGCCGCAGCCGCTGGTCTGGATGGTGAGCAGCAGGCGCTCGTCGGAGCCGCATTGCGCGCGCAGCGCGATCTCGCCGCCATGCTCGACGCAGCCGATCGCGAAATCGAGCTGCGCCTCGATCAGCTTGCCGAGCAGCCGGCGCGGCAGATGGACCAGGGCGGCGCTCGATTCGATTTCCGTCTCGATCGCGATGCGGCGGCGCTCGGCGTTGCGCTGGCGCTTGGCGATGACCTCGGTCACCAGTTCGCGCAGCGCGGTCTCGGCGGTGCCGTCCTTGCGCCGCTCCTTGTCCGGATGGGCGGCGCCGTCCAGCAGCGCGCGGGCCTGGTCGATGCCGCAGACCGCTTCCGACAGGTAGCTCTTGTAGATGGCGACGCCGACCGGGCCGAACACCTCGTCGGTCATCATGTTGATGTTGCGCCCGATGAGGTCGAGGCGCGTGGTCACTTCCTTGGCCAGCTCATGCAGCAGCTCGGCATTGGCGCGCAGGCCGCTGGGGCCTTCGCCCTGCACCGCACTGTGAACTGGAACCGCTGGCGCGCCCTGTTGCTTCGCGACCCAGTCGACCTCGCGCAGCACACACGCGATGAGGTTGCGGCCGAAGCGCTTGTAGGGATTGCACAGGATCTCGATCGGACGGCTGAAGCCGCCGGGCAGGCGCAGGATCGCCATCGATGGCCCGCGCAAGCTCTCCAACGCTTCCGGTGTCCAGGTCGTGCCGCGGTCGTCCTCCACCGCGCGCGACACCAGGGCGGAGAAGGGCGTGCCGATCAGCGCGCCGCCGCTGAGGCCGAACATCCGTTCGGCGCCGGCGTTGGCAAGGTCGATGGCGCCATCGTGGCGCAACGCGACCACCGCTTCCGGCAGCGCATCGAGCAGGGCGCGCGCATGGTCGTCGGTCTCATCGCTGGCGGTCGCCATCCAGTAGTGCAGGGAATCGTCGCGCAGCTTGCGACGCTCGAGGCAGGCGGCGAAGCACAGCCGCGCCACCGAGCGGTCCAGCGGCTCGCGCAGCACGTCGTCGATGCCGATCTCGATCGCCTTCTGGGTCGGCGTCGACTGCACGTCGGCGCTGATCGCGACGCACACGATGCCGGACAGCAGCGCGTCGTTGCGCAGCCGTTCGATCGCCGCCAGATGCGCCATGCCCTCGCGCGCCAGGTCCACGATCATGAGGTCGAAGCCGCCGCTGCGCAGGAGCGCGATGGCCTTGTCGCCGCTGTCGACGCGCTCGGCCGGCGTCCGGTCCAGCGCCGCCAGGGCGCTGTCGATCGCGGCGAAATCCTCCTGGCGAACGGTCAGCAGCAGCGCCCGCCGAACCGCGGTTGCAGCCTCATTCAGTTCGCCCGGAAACGGGCCTGACAGCGAGTTCATAGGGGCTTCTAATGCCGCCGTTTTTGTATCGTTTTAACCTGGGGGAGAGGTCTTAAAATTGGGTTAGTTTTTGAGGCAAAGTCAGCCCAACTGACCTGCTTCGAGGCCTCCCAGGCCGCGGCATGGTGGCGCAGTATTTGTGCGCCAGATCAAGAGGCTAGCGGACTAGGCCGCCCGCGCGACGACGGCCAGCTGATAGAGCCCCGCCAGGGCGTATTCATGGCGCACCGAGAGGCCTCTGGAGGAGGCGTGCCGGCGCAGGTCCTGCGCCAATTCGAGGCAGGGCGGGGCGTCCTGGCGCGACAGCAGCTCGAGGCAGATTTCCGCCAGCCAATCCGGCAGGCCGCCGAAATTGCCGAAATCGACGATCGCCAGGATGCCGCCCGGCTCCAGCGTGTCGATCGCGACCGCGAGGGCGCGGCGCCAGTCCGGCACCATCGACAGGCTGTAGGACATGAGGATGCGCGGGGCCTTGCCCTCGAGGTTGGTCGCATCGCCTTGCTTCAGGCTGACCCGCTCATCGATCTGCGTTCGCGCGACCCTGGCGCGCGCGGATTTCAGCATCTCCTCGGAGATGTCGACACCGGTCAGGCGCAACGCGGGATGCGCCGCGGCCATGAGCTCCAGATTGCGTCCGGTGCCGCAGCCGATCTCCAGGACCGAGCACGCATCGCTGAGGCACAGCGCCGCGATCGCCCGTTCGCGGCCGAACAGGATGAACTTGCGCGACAGGTCGAAGATGTGCCGCTGGTAACGATACCGGCGGTCCATGCGCTCCTGATGCCGGCTGTCGTCGAATACGAACGACGTCGTCGGCGGCATGAAATGAAGATCGTCGTGAACCATGTGGTCACTGCTCCATCCCATTCGATGTGATGTGGCGGTGGCGGCTACGCGGCGCGCTGTTGCGGCGCGCGCAGCAGCGCCGAGCAGGCGGTGGCGACCGCGGGGGCGAAATCGGACATGGTGCCGGTGACGCTGCCGTAGATCAGCGAGAGCGCCGGCTGGATGATCGCGCCCAACATCATGGAAGCGGAGAGGGCGGGATTCTGCTGCGGGACCTCGCCCTGCTCGATGGCGCGGGAGACGAGGTTGCGGAAGATCACCGCGGGGCTGGTGGGCGCGGTGCGGATGTTCGGCAGGGCCGCGTGCTGCACCAGCAGCAGGAAGCGGTACAGCGTCGGATCCTCGTCATATAGCCGGCACATGAAGTCGATCATGGCGCGCAGCTTGGCATCGATGCCGCCGGCGGTTTCGGCCTGGATGCGGTTCAATTCGGCGCCGAAGCGGACGTAGTGATCCCGGAACAGGTCGCGGACCAGCTCGTCCTTGGATTCGAAGTGGCGATAGATCGTGCCTTCGGCGATGCCGGCCCGCTTGGCGAGGTCGCGGGTGGTGGTCTCGACCACGCCTTGCTCGACGAACAACTCGAGCGCGGCGGTGCGCAGACGGCGGCGGGTGACATCGGCGGGCACGGTTCATCTCCTTCTGGAATGTGAGTGAATGCTCACTCACAAATTAGATTGGGCGGCCTGCGGAGTCAAGGGCGTCATGACGTTCGATTAAGCCATTGTTCCGATTGTGTGTATTTCAGCAAGGTCGGGATTGCCGTCCTGACGGTTCTCGTCTTTGGGAGAGCGAAAATGGTCGCCCTGCGGCCATCGCGGCAACGGGGGCGGCGGGCACTGTGGACGGGAAAGCGAGGGGGCGTGACGGAGTTTCAGTCGGGATTAGCGGACAGCCGGTCGGTCCAGCCGGAGGCGAGCCATGCCGTCCGGAATTTGGCCGGATGCGCCTTGGCGCTGCTGGCAGTGGCGATCTGGTCGGGCTGGCTGGTGATCACGCGGGTGGCGGTGACCAGCACCCTCACCCCGGAGGACCTGTCGGCGCTGCGCTTCGGGGCGGCGGGGCTGATCCTGCTGCCGGTGCTGTGGCGGCGCGGGCTGGCGCTGGATCGCTTCGGCTGGCGCGGCATCGCCCTGATCGTCATCTGCGCCGGCGCGCCTTATGTGCTGCTGACATCTCATGGGCTGGCGCTGGCGACCGCGGCGGAGGCGGGCGTTCTGGTCCCCGGCACGATCCCATTGTTCGTTGCCTTGATCTCGGCCTTCACGGTGCGCGAGCGCGTTGGCCGCATCGCTTGCATCGGGCTCGGCCTGATCGTCGCCGGCATCATCGCCATCGTGGTGCCGGCACTGCTGCAGGCGGCAGGCTGGCAACTGGCCGGCTATGGCATCTGCCTGGTGTCAGCGATCATGTGGGCGGCCTTTACGATTGAGGCGAGGCGCGCCGGTGTCGATGCGCTGCATGCGACCGCGATCATCATGGTGATCTCGGCGGCCCTGTTCATCCCGATCTATCTGCTGCTGCCGGGACAACGGCTGTGGCAGGCGAGCGCGACCGAATTCTGGGTCCAGTTGATCTATCAGGGGCCGCTGACCGGCATCGTCGCATTGCTGGTCTATACCCGCGCGGTCGCCCTCCTCGGCGCCACCCGTGCCTCGTCCTTCACTGCCTTGCTGCCGCTGTCGGCGATGCTGCTGGCGATCCCGGTGGTTGGCGAATGGCCCACCACCCGCATCGCAGTCGGCGCCGTGCTGGCCGCGTCGGGCGTGCTGCTGGCGACCGCGTTCGCGCGGCGTTAAGGCCCTAATTGGGGGTGGCAGGGCCGGGGGTTCCTGGCTATAGCTTGCGCCATGAACCAAGGGGTCATCCTCATCTCCGGCCTGGTGCTCGGCATCTGGGTCTACCTGGTGGCGCTGCACGGCCGCTACTGGCTCGAGCGGCCGCGCAAGGCGCCTGCCGAGGGGCCAAAGCACTGGCCGGAAATCTGTGCCGTGGTGCCGGCGCGCAACGAGGCGCCGGTGGTGGGCGAAGCGGTAGGCTCGCTGCTGCGGCAGGACTATGCCGGCAAGCTGCGAATCATCCTGGTCGACGACCAGAGCAATGACGGCACGGCGGATACTGTGCGGCGCGCCGCTGAGGAGCTCGGCGCCGCGGAGCGCGTGCGGGTGATCGCAGGCCAGCCGCTGCCCGAAGGGTGGACGGGCAAGATGTGGGCCGTGCATCAGGGCTCGGCGGAGATCGAGGATTTCTCCGCCGGCGCCAAGTATGTCTGGCTGACCGATGCCGACATCGCGCATGACGCGGACAGCTTACGCGGGCTGGTGGCACGGGCGGAGGCAGGCAATCTCGCGCTGACCTCGCTGATGGCACGGCTGAAGACGGATACCTTCGCCGAGCGCGCGCTGATCCCGGCTTATGTCTATTTCTTCCAGATGCTTTATCCGTTCGCCTGGGTGAACAGTCCGAAGAGGAAGACGGCGGGCGCGGCGGGCGGCTGCATGCTGGTGCAGCGCAAGGCGCTGAAGGCGGCCGGCGGCATCGCTGCGATCAAGCACGCGCTGATCGACGATTGCGCGCTGGGCAAGGTGCTGAAGAAGCACGGGGCGATCTGGCTCGGCCTCGCCGACGGCGTGCGCTCACTGCGCGGCTATCCCAAATGGGGCGACGTCTGGCGCCTGATTGCGCGCTCGGCCTTCACCCAGCTCCAGCATTCGCTGCTGATCCTCGCCGGGTGCGTGCTCGGCTTGGCGCTGACCTTCCTGGCGCCGCCGCTGCTTGTGGTCCAGCCCGACCTCGGCGTGCGGGTGTTCGGCCTTGCGGCCTGGGCGCTGATGGCGCTGACCTACCTGCCGACACTCATCTATTATCGGCAGCCGGTGTGGTGGGCGCCGCTGCTGCCGCTGACGGCTCTGTTCTATCTGGCGGCGACCATCGATTCCGCGCGCCGGCACCTGACGGGTCGCGGCGGCGAGTGGAAGGGCCGCGTGCAGGCCCAAAAGCTGGTGTGAGCGCGATGAGCGAGGCCGCCTTGGATATCGCGACACCGTCGGGCAAGAACAAAGGCACCGAGAATTTCCCGGTCGGCTCCGCGCTGATCCGGCCCGACCTGCGCCCGCATGTGCATGCATACTATCGCTGGGCGCGCATGGCGGACGACATCGCCGACAATCCCGCGCTGGCACCCGAGGACAAGGTCGCGCGCCTCGACGCGATGGAAGAGGTGCTCAAGGATCCCGCGCGGCGCGACGTGCCGGTCGCGGCGGAGATGCGCGAAAGCTTGAAGGCGACCAACGTGCCGGCGGCGGATTGCACCGATCTACTGATCGCATTCCGCGCCGATGCGACCAAGCTGCGCTACGACGATTGGGCCGACTTGATGAACTATTGCCGCTACTCGGCATCGCCGGTCGGACGCTACCTGCTCGACGTGCATGGTGAGGACCCGGCGGGCAAGCACTACTCCGACGCGCTGTGCGATGCGCTGCAGGTCATCAATCACCTGCAGGACTGCAAGGACGACTATCTCGAGATGAACCGGGTCTATGTGCCGGTCGATCACCTGAAGGCTGAAGGCATCGGCGTCGAGGCCTTGGCCGAAGCGAAATGCTCGTCGGCTTTGCGTCGCGTGCTCGATCGCCTGCTGGATGAAACCGATGATCTGATGAAACGCGCACGCAAGCTGCCGAGCGCCTTGCGCGACACGCGGCTGCGCTGCGAGAGCGCGACCATCGTGCGCCTGGCCGATACGCTGATCGGTCATCTGCGCCGGCGCGATCCGCTGGCCGAACGCGTGAAGCTGAAGAAACCCGCCGTCGCCTGGTGCGCGGTCCAGGGCATCGCCTGGGCGCTCGCTACGCCGAAACCGAAACGCGTGTCATGAGCGGCAACGGGGCAGTGACCGCGCAAATGGCCGCGCTGCAATCGGATATCGCGGCCAAGGTGCAGGCCTCCGGCACCTCGTTCTATTCGGCGATGCGGCTGCTGCCCCAGGCGCGGCGCGATGCGATGTTCGCGATCTATGCCTTCTGCCGCGAGGTCGACGACATCGCCGACGAGCCGGCGGAGATCGACGACAAGAAACGCCGCCTCGAGGGCTGGCGCACCGAGATCGCGCGGCTCTACGACGGCGTGCCACAGCACCCGATCGCCACGGCGCTGCTGCCCTGCGTCAGGCAGTTCAACCTGCGGCGCGAGGATTTCCTGGCGGTGATCGACGGCATGGAGATGGACGCGGTCGAGGACATCGTCGCGCCGCCGATGGACACGCTCGACCTCTATTGCGACCGGGTGGCGAGCGCGGTCGGCCGCCTGTCGGTGCGTGCGTTCGGCGCGACCGAACCGCAGGCCGACGACGTCGCCTATCACCTCGGCCGCGCGTTGCAGCTGACCAACATCCTGCGCGACGTCGGCGAGGATGCTGAGCGCGGCCGGCTCTACCTGCCGCGCGAGCTGCTCGACGGCTGCGGCATTACCGACCGCGCGCCGATGAAGGTGGTGGCGCACCCCAAGCTGCCCGAAGTGTGTCAGGCCTTGGCCCGGCGGGCGCGGCTGCATTTCGCCGGCGCGCACGTCGCGATGGCCGCTTGCGCCAAGGGGCCGATGCGCCCCGCCGCGATCATGGGCGGCGTCTATCGGGCGATTCTCGAGCGCCTGATCGTGGCCGACTGGCGCGACCCGTTCGCGCGCATCTCGCTGCCCAAGTGGCAGAAGCTCTGGCTCGCCTTCCGGTACGGCTTCCTGTGAGCGCTGCCGGCTCCATGCAAGCGCGCCGGGTCCATGTGATCGGCGCCGGTCTCGCCGGGCTGGCCGCCACGGTGCGCCTCGCCAAGCAGGGCGCGCATGTGCGGCTGTACGAGGCGGCGCAGAATGCCGGAGGCCGCTGCCGCTCCTATGTCGATGCCGAGCTCGGCTGCCGGGTCGATAACGGCAACCACCTGGTGGTCTCGGGCAACGATGCAGCCATGGCCTACGTGGCGGAGATCGGCGCGGCCGCGACCTTCATCGCGCGCGATATGGCTGAGTTCCCGTTCGTCGACTTGAAGACCGGCGAGCGCTGGTCGGTGCGGCCGACCGATCACCGCACCCCCTGGTGGATACTGCTGGCGGGCCGACGGGTCGCCGGCTCCAGCGCCTGGGACTATCCGCAGGCGCTGAAGCTGCGCGGTGCGCGGATCGGCGATACCGTGCGCGACGTGCTGCCGGACTCGGTGCTGTACGACCGGCTGTGGCGGCCGCTCACCGTCGCCGCGCTCAACACCAAGCCGGAGGAAGCCTCCGCCCGTTTGCTGTGGTACCTGTTCGCGGAGACATTTGGGCGCGGCGGTGCCGCGCTCCATGCCTTGCTGCCGCGCGAGGGACTGTCGGAGAGCCTGGTTGATCCGGCACTCGCCCTCCTGGCGGCGCGGGGGGCGCAGGTTTCGTTCGGCCATCGCCTGCGCAGCCTGACGGTCACGGCGGGGACGGTTGCCTCGCTCGATTTCGGCGCCAAGGGGCAGGTGGACGTAGCGGCGGACGAGGCGGTGCTCCTCGCGGTCAATGCGCCGGTGGCGGTCGACCTGCTGCCTGACCTCACCGCGCCGACCGAGTTCCGCGGCATCGTCAACGCGCATTACCGGATCGAGCCTGCCAACGTGGCACAGAACAGCTTCCTCGGCGTGATCGGCGGCGCAGCGGAATGGGTGTTCGTCAAGCCGGGTCACGTCTCGGTCACCGTCTCGGCTGCGGAGCATCTGATCGATCGCGCGGCGGAGGATCTGGCTCAGGCGATCTGGCGCGACGTGCAGCGTGCGTTGCAGTTGGGTGCGACGCCCATGCCGCAATGGCGCATCGTGAAAGAGAAGCGCGCCACGTTCGCCGCCACGCCCGCGCAGCTGCGTCGACGGCCCGGCCCTGTGACACAGCATCACAACTTGTTTCTGGCCGGTGATTGGACTGACACAGGTTGGCCATCTACCATCGAAGGAGCGATTCGCTCCGGATTTGCGGCGGCGCAAGTGATCGCGGGCTAACACCCGCCATATTCGCGGCGCATTTCGCGGTTAAGACGGCAGCGAGACTCCAGAGTGGGGCACGTGCGCATGCTGGCTGCCAGCATCACCCCGACCGGTCCGGAGCGGACCGGCTATGCCGATGTGCCCGGTGGGCGCATCTGGTGGCGCATGGATGGCGTCCGTCATCTCAAATCGCAGCGCGTGCCGCTGATCGGCATCCATGGCGGGCCCGGTGGCTCGCACGACTACCTGCTGCCGCTGACCAGGCTCAGCGAAGAGCGCACCATCGTCCTCTACGACCAGCTCGATTGCGGCGACTCTGACAAGCCGGGCGATGCCCGCAACTGGACGGTGGAGCGCTTCGTTGCCGAGGTCGACGCCCTGCGCACCGCGCTGGAGATCGAGCGTTGCATCATCCTCGGCCATTCCTGGGGCGGCTTGATCGCGGTCGAATATGCCGCGCGCAATCCCGCCGGCCTGCAGGGCGCTATCTTCGCCTCGCCGCTGATCAGCGCGGCGCGCTGGATCGCCGACAATCTTGCGCACCGCGCGGGGTTGCCGCCGGAGGTGCAGATCGCGCTGGAGCGCCATGAAACTGAAGGCACCACCGGCGATCCCAGCTACCAGGCGGGGCTGCGCCTCCTGATGAAGCGGCATTTCTGCCGGACCGCGACCGAGCCGCCGGAAGTCCTCAGCTTCTTCCGCAAGATGAACGGGTCGCTCTACCGCGCGCTGTGGGGCGATCGCGCCTTCGCCTGCACGGGTTTGCTGAAGGACTACGATGCGAGTCCGCTGCTTTCGCAGATCCAGGTGCCGTGCCTGTTCCTGTGCGGCGAATTCGATGAGTCGACGCCGGCTGCCAACCGCGCCTTCGCATCGCTGACGCTGGACGCGAAGGTCTCGGTCATTCCGGGCGCCAGTCATATGCCGATGTTCGAGAATCCGACCGCATTTTTAACAGCACTGCGATGGTTCGCCGGGACTTAAGTCCGCTGAGTCGGTGCAACTATTCCTTTTGGTCTATGACCGGCTCACCACAGGTTGAAATTTTTGGCACTACCCCCTTCAGCCACCTTGACTTGTAACAGCCTGACCGTATGGTTATTAAGTTGTTAACGAGAGGTTGGCTCGTAAAGTATTCTCTAACCATGTTTTTACAGCGAGGAGGGGAGCATGGTAGATCGGACACAAGCCCTGGAGGGGGACGCTTCTGTGGGCGACATTCTGGTGAAGATTCGCGGCCGTCACTATCTGATCCCGGCGGAAGCGATCGGCAGCCCGCTCGAGGATGGTGGTACCGAAATTCTCGGTATGCTGGAAAAAGAATTGAGTGCGCTCGGAGCGACCGGCGACTTCGCGATGGAACTGGGTGAAAGCGAAGACGACCGCAACGCCCGCGCCATCACGGCACGCTCTGGCCGCCAGTGCGTGCGTCAAAGCCGTCAATGCGCTCGTCAGAGCCGTCAGTGCGCCCGCCAGAGCCGGCAGTGCACCCGCTCAGCGCGCGCCATCCACCCGCAAGCCGTCTGATCCACTGCTTGCGACGTGGAGTTAGGTAACCGGGCCGCGCCCAAGGCGTATTTGCGCGGCACACATCGAGCAGTCGCGCCAGCGGAAACGCTGGCGCGATTTCGCGTTTTTGCAGGCCCGATGGGGATCACGCGCCTGGCCGACGTCACCGGTCTCGACTACATCGGTATCCCGGTCATCATGGCGTGCCGCCCCAACTCGCGCGCGCTGTCGGTGGCGCAGGGCAAGGGGCTCGACCTCGACGCCGCCCGCACCTCCGGCTTCATGGAGGCGGCGGAGACCTGGCACGGCGAGCATATCGACCTGCCGGTCCCGGTCGCTTCGCGCCGCACCCTGGCTAAGGACCGCCGCGTGGTCGACCTCGGCATCGTGCCGCAATCGAACGACTTCGCGGCCAGCGACCGCACCGAACTGCCCTGGATCGAGGCCGAGGATCTGCTGGACGGCAAGCCGATCTGGGTGCCGTACGACCTCATCCACACCGATTGCCGCGAGGTCCGTGAGCACGACAGCAGCGGCGACTTTCCGGTGTGCAGCAACGGCCTTGCCTCCGGCAACAACCGCCTGGAGGCGATCTGTGCCGGGCTGTACGAGATCATCGAGCGCGACGCCAACGCGCTGTGGGCGCTGCGGCCGCGCGCCGGGCGCGCCGCGACCCGGCTCGACCTCGACACCGTCGACGATCCCTATTGCCGCACGCTGATCGACCGGCTGACCGAGGCCCAGATGATGCTGTCGGTCTGGGACATCACCAGCGACGTCGGCGTGCCCGCCTTTTTCGTGCGCCTGCGCGAAGGGCCGGGGAACACCAGGATACCGCTCGGCTCGTTCTGCGGCGCCGGCTGCCATCTCGCGCGCGGGGTCGCGCTCAGCCGCGCGGTCACCGAGGCGGTGCAGTCGCGATTGACCTATATCTCCGGCTCGCGCGACGACCTGAAGCGCCACGACTACGACGAGCCGGCGAAGCAGCGCGTGATGGAGTTCGCCAACAAGCTGTGGGAGAACCGGATTCCGGCGCGCCGGTTCGACAAGATCCCCGACCTGGCGCGCGGCGATTTCGACTCCGATCTCGCGTTCCTGCTGGAGCGGGTCAAGGCGGTCGGCGCCGAGCATGTCTGCGTCGTCGACCTGACCAAGAAGGAAATCGGCATTCCGGTGGTGCGGCTGATGGTCCCCGGGCTCGAACTCGACCCGGAGGATGCGCCCGATTATGCTCTGGGGGAACGCGCGCTGCGCTTCCAACAGAGTTTGACATGACGATTGCGGTATTTGCCGGCCCGTCCCTCGATCGCGCTGACGCTTCGGTTCCCGGAATCACCTACCTGCCGCCGGCGGCGGAGGGCGACCTCTATCGCGCCGCGCGCCAGGGCCCGCGCGCCATCGGCCTGATCGACGGCTATTTCGAGGCGCAGCCCGCGGTCTGGCACAAGGAAATCCTGTGGGCGATGTCGCAGGGCATCCACGTGTTCGGCGCGGCCTCGATGGGCGCATTGCGGGCCGCGGAGCTGTGGTCGTTCGGCATGGTCGGGGCGGGCGTGATCTATCGCGCCTATCGCCGCGGCACGCTGATCGACGATGCCGAGGTCGCGGTGCTGCACGGGCCGGCGGAGCTGGGATACCCTTCTGTCACCGAGGCGCTGGTCAACGTGCGCGCCAACCTGTCGCGCGCGCGGGCCAAGGGCGTGCTGTCGAACGAAGCGCGCCGGCGCGTGCTGCAGAGTGCGCAGGCGATCTACTACAAGGACCGCACCTGGGAGCGCATCCTCGCCAAGGCGGTCAGCGATGGTGTCGCGAAGGATGATGCCGTCCGGCTCAAGGACTGGCTGAAGAAGAGCAGCTTCGATCTAAAGCGCCGCGACGCCGGCGCGCTCATCCGCTTGGTGAAAGCGCGCGAAGCGGCGTTCGATCAGCCGCTCCGCGTCTCCTACGCGTTCGAGGACACCAGCTTCTGGCAAGAGCTCATCGACCGGCATGCGCCAGATGACAACGAAGAAGTGAGGGGCGCTCGATAGATCACGGAAACTAAAGCATTTTCCGCGATGTCGCAGCGCTCTTTAACAGGCTTTATTCCACCCCATCTCTAGCTATACTGCCGGCCATCTTTCCCCGGCATTCGAGGATCCAGAATCATGTCGCAAGCCGCGCTCAAGAAGCCATCCGCTTTGTCGCTCAAGGACCCCAGCCTGTTCCGCCAGCAGTGCTACATCAACGGCCAGTGGGCCGATGCCGACAGCGGCAAGACCATCGACGTCACCAACCCGGCAACCGGCGAAGTGCTGGGCACCATTCCCAACATGGGCACCGCCGAGACGCGCCGCGCCATCGAGGCGGCGAACGCTGCCTGGGCCGGCTGGCGCAAGAAGACGGCGAAGGAACGCGCCAACATCCTGCGCAAGCTGTTCAACCTGATGATGGAGAACCAGGAGGACCTCGCGGTCCTGATGACGGCGGAGCAGGGCAAGCCGATGGCGGAGTCGAAGGGCGAGATCGCCTATGCCGCCTCCTTCATCGAGTGGTTCGCCGAAGAGGGCAAGCGCACCTACGGCGACGTGATCCCGGCACACGCGCCCGACAAGCGCATCGTGGTGACCAAGGAGCCGATCGGCGTCGTCGCGGCGATCACGCCGTGGAACTTTCCCTCGGCGATGATCACCCGCAAGGCCGGCCCGGCGCTCGCCGCCGGCTGCCCGATCGTGCTGAAGCCCGCGACCCAGACGCCGTTCTCGGCATTGGCCCTCGCTGAGCTGGCGCACCGTGCCGGCGTGCCGGCGGGTGTGTTCAGCGTCGTCACCGGCTCCGCCACCCAGATCGGTGGCGAAATGACCTCCAACCCGATCGTGCGCAAGCTGACCTTCACCGGCTCGACCGAGATCGGCAAGATCCTGCTCGAACAGTGCGCCAGGACGGTCAAGAAGACCTCGATGGAGCTGGGCGGCAACGCGCCCTTCATCGTGTTCGACGACGCCGACCTCGACGCTGCGGTCGAGGGCGCGATCATGTCCAAGTACCGCAACACCGGCCAGACCTGCGTGTGCGCCAACCGCATCCTGGTGCAGGACAGCGTCTATGACGCCTTCGCCGCCAAGCTGACCGCCGCGGTCGCCAAGCTCAAGGTCGGCGACGGCCTCAAGGGTGAGACCCAGCAGGGCCCGCTGATCGACATGAAGGCGGTGGAAAAGGTCGAGGAACACATCGCCGACGCCCTGAAGAAGGGCGCCAAGGTGGTGGCGGGCGGCAAGCGCAGCTCCCTCGGCCACAGCTTCTTCGAGCCGACCATCCTGGTGAACGTCACCACCGACATGAAGGTGACGCGCGAGGAGACCTTCGGTCCGGTCGCGCCGTTGTTCCGCTTCAAGACCGAGGAAGAGGCGGTGAAGCTGGCCAACGATACCGAGTTCGGCCTGGCGTCTTATTTCTACGCCCGTGATCTGGGCCGGGTTTGGCGCGTTGCCGAGCAGATCGAGAGCGGCATCGTCGGCATCAACACCGGCATCATCTCGACCGAAGTCGCGCCCTTCGGCGGCGTCAAGGAATCCGGCCTGGGTCGCGAGGGCTCCAAATACGGCATCGAGGACTTCCTCGAGGTCAAATACATGTGCATGGGCGTCTGAACCCTCGCACGATCGTAGCAATGCGGCCGGCGAACAAGATTGGTTCGCCGGCCGTTTTCTTTGCGCCCTTCACCGCAACACTTCGAGCACCGCCGGAATGTCGAAGTTGATCCTCAGTCACGCTGCTCGAGCTCGGTGTCCGCACCATTCTAGCGGATGCCAAGGGGTGAGCTTTCTCTTGAGCGTCCACGCCTAACCCTGTGACCTAGCGCACATTTTTTCGGCCCGGCGCAGGGGAGGGCTTGACCCGAGGCGAGTCCTCAGGGACGAATCGCGTCCATGCTGTCAGTCCGCCACATGGTGTTCGACTATCCGGGGCATCGCGCCCTGAACGACGTGTCGTTTTCGATCGAGCCCAAGAGCATCACGGCTCTGGTCGGGCCGAACGGGGCGGGCAAGTCGACCCTGCTGCGCTGCTGCGCGGCGCTCGACCGGCCGTTCGCCGGCGAGGTCACGCTGGACGGGCTCGACGTCCACGACGCGCCGCGCCGCGCACACCAGCGCATGGGGTTCCTGCCGGATGTCTACGGACTCTATGACGAATTGACGGTGCGTCAGTGCCTCGGCTACCGGGCTGCGGCCCTGGGCGTGCCGCACGGCGACCGGGCGGCGCGCGTGCACCTGGCGGCGGAGCGGATGGAGATCCTGGACCGGCTCGGCGACAAGGCCGGCACGTTGTCGCGCGGCCTGCGCCAGCGCCTGGCCATCGCCCAGGCCATCATCCACGAGCCGGCGCTGCTGCTGCTGGACGAGCCGGCGGCCGGGCTCGACCCCGAGGCGCGCATGGGGCTCTCCGCCGTGCTGCGCGCGCTGCG
>DATEOK010000399.1:0-4187 GCA_035274225.1 Dongiaceae bacterium | reverse complement strand
GGCGGCGGTGACTAGGGCGTCGAGCGAGAGGTTGATGCCCGGCGCGATGATCCCGCCGGTGTAGGCGCCGCTGCTACTGACAACGTCGAAGGTGGTCGCCGTGCCGAAGTCGATGACAATGAGCTCACCATGATACTTCGCATGCGCCGCGATGGCGTTAAGCGCCCGGTCGGCACCTACATTCTGCGGCTCGTCGACGTCCAACTGCAGTGGCCACTCTGCGGCCCCCTGCCCAGCCACTACCGGCGTCTTCTTGAAGTACTTTTCCGACAGGACCGTGAGATTGTGCAGCGCGCGCGGGACTACGGTGCCGATGATCACGCCCTCAATTTGGTCGCGCGAGAAACCTTCGAGCTCCAGCAGTTGGTGCAGCCAAACCGAATATTGGTCTGCCGTCCGCCGCGGGTCGGTCGCAATCCGCCAGCGCGCCTTGATCTCGGCGCCGTCAACCAGCGCGAAGACGAGGTTCGTATTCCCGACATCGATGGCGAGGATCATGGGGCGCGTGCCTAGCCGCCGAAACAGCGGTTGGCGAGACTGTTCACGATTGGCGGCCTCGTGGCCCCGGTCGCGAAACCACGCGGCGCCAATTCAGCTCACTCGACGGTCGCGGGCTCCGCAACCAGCGCCGGCGCTTCGGCCGCAGGCTCGCCAACCTGCTCGCCGCGGATGAAGGCGAGGATATCGGCATTGATGTCGTCGGGATGCGTGGTCGCCATCCCGTGCGGATAGCCAGGATAGACCTTCAGCGTTCCCTGCTTCAGCAACTTGATGCCGATCAGCGCGGAATCGGCGATCGGCACGACCTGGTCGTCATCGCCGTGGAGCAGCAGGACCGGCACGTCGATCGTCTTCAGGTCTTCGGTGAAGTCGGTCTCGGAGAAGGCCTTGATGCAATCGTAATGGGCCTTAATCCCGCCCATCATGCCCTGGCGGCACCAATTGTCGATCACGCCCTGGATCGGCAGGACTCCAGTCCGGTTGAAGCCGTAAAACGGCCCCGCCGCGATATCGAGGTAGATCTGGGCGCGATTGGCGGCGACGCCAGCCCGGTAACCGTCGAACACTTCGATCGGCAGGCCGCCGGGATTGGCGTCAGTCTTGAGCATGATCGGCGGTACGGCACCGATCAGCACCGCCTTTGCGACCCGACCGGGTTCGGCGCGCGCGACATAGTGAGCCACTTCGCCACCGCCGGTCGAATGGCCGACATGAATCGCCCCTTTGAGATCGAGCTCCGCCACGAGCTGCTTCATGTCCTCGGCATAAGTGTCCATCTCATTGCCGGTATCGGTCTGTGTCGAGCGGCCATGGCCGCGGCGATCATGCGCGATCACCCGATAGCCCTTGTCCAGGAAGAACATGAGCTGGTTGTCCCAGTCGTCCGCGCTGAGCGGCCAGCCATGATGGAAGACGATCGGCTGCGCGTCCTTCGGGCCCCAGTCCTTGTAGAAGATCTGCGTGCCGTCACGGGTGGTGATGAATGACATGGGGGTGCCTCCAAGCTGAGCCGGCCGGCGGGACCGGAGCCGATGTCGATGGGGCCGATTGGCGGCTAAGAACAGGCCGTCGACGCGTCGGACTCGCTTGCGACGATGACGCGGCCGTAACAGGATTCAGACGACGATAGAATTACAGTTGGCGGTCAGCCGATCGAAACGTCGCCGGCGCGGATGATCTCGGCCGATCCGTCGTCCTTGCGGAGGCGTAGCGCGCCGTCGGGATCGATGCCTTCGAACGACCCGCTGACGGTCTCCGCAGCGCTGCAATGCACTGTGAGGTGCGTTCCGATCGGATGGGCGCGGGCAAGCCAGGCCTGAGCGAACGCTGCTGGCTCGCTGGTTCGCCACGCATCGAGAAGGCGGGCGAAGCAGCCGGCCAATAATGGGGCGAAGGCCTGGGGCAGGACTTGGCCGCCAAGCGATGCGCATAAGCGATCGTCCAACGCGGGCGCGCTCGCGAGATTGACGCCGAAGCCGACTGCGATGCGGTCGCCGCTGCGTTCCAGCAGGATCCCGGCGAGCTTGCTGCCACCGAACATGACGTCATTCGGCCATTTGAGTTCGATGGGTTGGCCCGGGGCGGCGACGTCGATGGCTTCCAGCAACGCCAGGCCCGCGACTAGCGACAAGGTTTGCGCTGCCGGGTCTCCGATTCGCAGATCGACGACCGTGGTGCCGTAGAAATTGCCAGGCGCAGCAACCCAGGTTCGGCCTTGCCGTCCCTTGCCCGCATCTTGTTCCAGGGCGACAAGCCAATCGCCTTCGACGGCTGCCTGGTCCGCGATCAGGTCGGCGTTGGTCGAGCCGGTGCGCTCGACGATCCGGATGCGTGTCAGAAGAGCGCCCCCGCCGCGCGATCGCTGAGCCCGCCGAGCGGACCAATCAGCAGATAGCCTAGAGGCGACACTAGAATTGCAGCGAGCAGGATAAGCAGGCCCTGCACCGGCTGCCGGATCCGCGCATAGGGCTCGGCTGGCTCGTCCATGTACATCACCTTGATGATGCGCAGGTAATAGTAAGCGCCAATCACGGTGCCGAGGATTGCCGCGACGGCGAGCGCAACGTAACCGCTGGCGACCGCCGCGTTAAACACAAGCAACTTCGGCCAGAAGCCGAACAAAGGCGGAATGCCGGCAAGGCTGAACATGAAAATGGCAAATGCCGCCGCAAAGGCAGGCCGCGTCTGGGCGAGACCGGACAGACTGGCGATGCTCTCTACCGGGCGTCCTTCCGAGTCGCGCATCCACAGGACGCACAGGAACGCGCCAAGCGTCATGACGATGTAGACCGCCATGTAGAACAGCACTGATGAAGCGCCCTGCGGTCCGGCGGCGGCAAGGCCGACCAGCGCGAAGCCGACATTATTGATCGACGAATAAGCGAGCAGCCGTTTGATGTTGGTCTGGCCGTAGGCGGCCACGGCACCGAGGAAAATCGACGCGAGCGCGGCGAAGATGACGATCTGGCGCCATGCATCGGTCGCGGGCCCCATGCCTTCGATGCACAGGCGCGTCGCCAACAGGACGGCGGCAGCCTTCGGCGCAGAGCCGAAGAAGGCGGTGACCGGTGTCGGCGCGCCTTCGTAGACGTCCGGCGTCCACATGTGGAACGGCACGGCGCTCGCCTTGAACGCGAGGCCGGCAAGAACGAACACGAGGCCGAACAGGAGCCCAAGCGACGGCGCTTCGCGGCCGAATGCAGCGGCGAGGCCGTTGAAGCTCATCGAGCCGGTGAACCCGTAGAGCAGCGAGATGCCGTAGAGCAGGATGCCGCTCGCGAGCGCGCCGAGCACGAAATATTTCAGCCCCGCTTCGGCCGATCGCTCGTCGGTACGGCGGTAGGAGGCGAGCACATAGGCCGCGAGGCTCTGCAGCTCCAAGCCAACGTAGAGGGCGATGAGGCTCGTGGCCGAGACCATCACGCTCATGCCGACAGCGCTGAACAGGATCAGCACCGCATATTCCGCCGCATGCTCGGTGTTGCGCTCGAACCAGCCATGCGCGGCGATGATCGCGACCGCGGCTGCCGGGAAGATGATCGCTTTGCCGAAGCTCGCGAAAAGGTCCGCGCTGACGAAGCCGTCGAACACCGGCCCCGCGTGGGACGGCGCGCCTATCAGGGCGACGGTCGCTCCCAAGAGCAGCGCTACGGCGAGCCAACTGACGAGCCCGGCGCCACGGCGGCCGGTGAACGCGGCGACCATCATCAGGACGATGCCGCCCAGCGACAGGATCAGCTCGGGCAAGATTGGGGCGAGATTATTCATCAGTGGTGCCCCGCCCCATGGTCTTCGTGAACGCTGCCCTTGCCCAGCTTGAAGGCGGAATCGCCGGCCGGTGCAGCGCGCTCGATCCGGGCGACCAAGCGCCCGATGTCGTTCCGCATCGGCAGCATGAAGCTTTCCGGATAGATGCCCATCCAGAACACAGCCGCAGCAATCGGCGCCAGCAGCCACCATTCGCGCATGCTGAGGTCCTTCATCGCCGCCGCATCGGCGTTGCGCTGCGTCCCGAAGCATATCCGCCAGTAGAGCCACAGCATGTAGGCTGCGCCGAGGATGATGCCCGTCGTCGCGACGATCGCCGCCCAGGTCGACACGCGATAGGTGCCGATCAGGCTGAGGAACTCGCCTACGAAATTGCTAGTGCCGGGCAATCCGACGCTGGCCATGGTGAAGACCATGAA
>DATEOK010000398.1:0-33203 GCA_035274225.1 Dongiaceae bacterium | reverse complement strand
TTCGGCCAGCAGCGCCGTCTCGTAGCCAAGACCGTCCATCCACGCCCGCAGTGCATCACGCGAGTCTTCGAACGTGCCGCCGTCCTGCGCAAAGAACGCGTCGTAGCGCCAGCGCGCGACGATGTCGAAGGCCGGCTCGTCGGCCTGCAGGCGCCGGATGTGGAGTCCTTCACTCATGCCGCCGGCCGCAGCTCCTTCTCATGCCGCTCGAACAGCGCCGCGACATTGTCCGCGACCAGGCGCACGCGCGGCTGGTGGCGCAGGTCTTCATGCACCACCATCCACAATCCGCTCGTCGGCAGATCGAGCGGCGGCGTCAGGCGTACCAGGCTCGGGTCCTCCGCGCCGGCAAAGCAGGGGACGACCGCGAGGCCGGCGCCGCCGACCAGCGCGTCATAGATCGTGGTCGAGTGGTTGCAGCGCACCTGCGGCCAGCGGCCGAGCTTGTCGCGCAACCACACCAGGCTCGCCGAGGTCTGATAGCTCTCGTCGAAGCCGACCCACATGCACTGCGCATAGCGGTCCTCGCTGAGCGCCGCTGGATTGGCATCGACATAGGAACGCGCGCCGAAGATGGCGTAGGCCGGGTCCGGCAGCCGGCGCACCGCCACCCTGCCTTCATTCGGCCGCCGGTTGCGGATCGCGATATCCGCCTCGCGTCGCGCAAGGTTGGCGAAGGTCATCTCGTTCGACAGCTCGATCTCGATCCCCGGCAGCGCGGCCTGCAGTTCCCTGAGGCGCCGCGCCATGAAGCGGCTGTTCCAGGGACCGGCCGCGATCCGCACGGTGCCGAGCGGCAGGTCGGCCAGGCCCGGCGCCGCCCGGTCAATGGCATCGCCGGCCTGCTCCATCTGCTGGACCAGCGGCAGCAGGGCCTGGCCCTTGGCCGTCAGCTGCATGCCGCGCGGCGTGCGCTCCAGCAGGGCAGCACCCAGGCATTCCTCCAGCGCCTGCAGCCGTCGGCCCACGGTCGGCTGGGACAGGCGCAGCTGGGTGGCGGCGCCGGTCAGACTACCGGTCGTCGCAATCGCCGCGAAAATGCGCAGATCGTCCCAGCTCGGCCTACCGTCATTCATAATTGAAACTTACCTATTTGATGTCGGCCATACTCATTCATTTCTGAAAGTCGTAATCCTGCTCCTGCCCGTTGGCAAGAGGAGGATCAGATGACCTGGATTTGGAATGGCTTGCGTCTGCCGCATCTCGGCCGGCTGTGGCGTTGTGCCCGCCGGCGGCGGGTGGCGCTGTTGGACCCGCGCGACCTGAGCGCGCATTGGCGCCGCGACCTGGGGTTCGACAATTGATCGCCCGGGCGGAGTTTCGGCCGAGGGGTGGCGATCGCGTCCCAAGGCTGGTCGGCACACTCGACGTGATCCTGGCCTGGATCGAACGCTCGAAGCAGCGCACACAACTCGCCAATGTCGATCCGTCGTTGTGGCATGACCTTGGATTGTCGCAGGCCGCTGTCGACGCCGAATGCCGGAAGCACTTTTGGCAGCGCTAGCCCGCACCTTCCGGCTGCAGCAAATGGCGATAGCGATGGAACAGCGCGGCGATGCGGTCCGCGGCCAGGCGCACGCGCGGCCGGTCGCGCATGTCTTCATGCACGACGAGCCAGAGGCCCTCGCGGTCCAAGTCGTCGATCGGTGCCGTCAGCTGCAGCAACGTCGGTTCCTCCGCGCCGAGGAAACAGGGCAGGACTGCGAGGCCGGCACCGGCCATCAACGCGTCCAGAATCGCGCTGGCATTGCTGCATCGGATGTGCGGCGCGCGGCCGATCTTGGCGGCCAGCCACAACAGGCTCTCGCTGTGGCCGCGCGTTTCGTCGAAGCCGATCCAGCGGCATTCGTCGTAGCGGCCCGCGGTCGTCGCGACCGGGTTCCGCGCGACGTAGGTCTTGGCGCCGAACACCGCATAGCTCGGTTGCGGCAGGGCCCGCATCGCGAGCCGGCCTTCTTCCGGCCGCCGGTTGCGCAGCGCGATGTCCGCCTCGCGCCGCGACAGGTTGATGAGGGAGTAGGAGCTGTAGAGCTCGATCTCGATGCCGGGCAGAGCGTCGAGCAGTTCGGGCAGCCGGCGCGCAATGAAGCGGATGGTCATGGGACCAGAGGCCACCCGGACGGTGCCGGTGGCATCCTCGGCGAAATCGGGCCGCGCCCGCTCGATCGCTTCACCGGCCGCGACCATGCGCTCGACCAGGGGCAACAACTCGGCGCCCTTGGGGGTGAGGATATAGTGGCCGCCCGGCCCACCCCCCATCCGCTCCAGCAGCTTCGCTCCCACCCGCTCCTCCAGCGCCTGGAGGCGTCGGCCCATGGTGGGCTGGCTCAGCTTCAGGCGCCGGGCGGCTGCGCTGAGGGATCCCTCCGCCGCGATCGCCGCGAACAGGCGCAGGTCATCCCAGCTTGGGGTCAATGCATTCATTTATGTATGGAATATATTGGATAATGCCGGATGTCGATCCGATATTGGTCAGATTACAGTGCTCTTGGAGGTTTCCATGACTCTGACACTCACACTTTGGCTTGGCCGGCTCCGATCCAGCAGTCCCGGCAAAGGTCCGCTGTCCCCGTCCACCGACCGCAAGCCCCTGGAAATCGAGGTCGAACGCCTGCCGGACTATCTCTGGCGCAACCTCGGCTTCCCGGCGCCCCAACACCGCGAGTGAAGCGGTTCACTCCGCGGATCCGGCCGAACCCCTAAGTCTCCTGGCACAGACAAGGAGATTGACGATGTTAAGTATTTCGCGCTTCTCGGCCTCGAATCGCCTCGCCATGGAGTCGGTCGCCGAAGCCCTGTTGAGCTTGGGCTTCCTGCGTACCGGCTTGCGCCGTGGGCGGACCGAGGATCTGTCCGACCATCTGCGCCGCGATCTCGGCCTGCGGCCGCGCGGCGAGCAGCCCGCCGACCTGCGTGATCAGCGCTGGTGAGGGCTGCGACTGAGAACCTTGTGAGGGTCTCGCCAGCATGACATAAACCGCGGGTTCGGCGGCCGGCCTGGCCGCGCACTCGCGGAATATGTCCGATGCAAAAGTTCGATCAGCTGACCGGCGTTGCGGCCCCCCTGCCGATGATGAATGTCGACACCGACATGATCATCCCCAAGCAGTTCCTGAAGACCATCAAGCGCACCGGCCTCGGCAAGAACCTGTTCGACGAGATGCGCTACACCACGGACGGCAAGGAAATCCCGGACTTCGTCCTCAACAAGCCGCAGTACCGCCAAGCCAAGATCCTGGTCGCCGGCCCCAATTTCGGCTGCGGCTCGTCGCGCGAGCACGCGCCGTGGGCGCTGATGGATTTCGGCATCCGCTGCGTGATCGCGTCCTCGTTCGCGGACATCTTCTACAACAACTGCTTCAAGAACGGCATCCTGCCGATCAAGCTGCCGCAGGAGGACGTCGACAAGCTGATGGACGACGCCAACCGCGGCGCCAACGCCATCGTCTCGATCGATCTGGAGAAGCAGGAGATCCGCGGCCCCGACGGCGGCTGCGTGACGTTCGAGATCGACGCCTTCCGCAAGCATTGCCTGCTGAACGGCCTCGACGACATCGGCCTCACCATGCAAAAGGCCGCCAACATCGACAGTTACGAGTCAAAGGCAAAGGTCGGCCAGCCCTGGCTGTGGTGATGAACGTTCTCGATCGGCATCCTCTCTCCGTCATGGCAAGGCTTGGCCTTGCCATCCACGAGTCTGACTGCCGCTCGCCCGATTTGACTCATTGAGACTCGTGGATGCCAGGG
The DNA here is from genome assembly GCA_035274225.1 of Dongiaceae bacterium. Taxonomy (GTDB): domain Bacteria; phylum Pseudomonadota; class Alphaproteobacteria; order Dongiales; family Dongiaceae; genus Dongia_A. Next base: position 29,456 of record DATEOK010000398.1, on the reverse strand, counting down.
CCAAGCCGTGGCATGACGGGGTTGTTTGTGGCTGCGGTGCAGCCCTCATCGCGAAGCCTGGAGTATTGGAATGCCCGCTAACAAGAAACTGCTGATCCTCGCCGGCGACGGCATCGGCCCTGAAGTGATGGCGCAGGTGAAGCGCGTGCTGGAGTGGTTCGGCAAGAACCAGGCGCTCAGCTTCGACACCGAGGATGAGCTGGTCGGCGGCTGCTCGATCGACAAGCATGGCGGGCCGCTCACCGACGCGGCGATGGCCAAGGCGATGAAGGCGGACGCGGTGCTGCTCGGCGCGGTCGGCGGGCCGAAGTGGGACAACCTACCGTTCGCCCAGAAGCCGGAGCGCGGCCTGCTGCGCCTGCGCAAGGACATGGAGCTGTTCGCCAACCTGCGCCCGGCGCTGGTATTCGACGCACTGGCCGACGCGTCGAGCCTCAAGCGCGAGCTGGTCGCGGGCCTCGACATCATGATCCTGCGCGAGCTGACCGGCGGGGTCTATTTCGGCTCGCCCCGCGGCATCGAGACCCTGCCGAACGGCGAGCGCCGCGGCATCAACACGCAGGTCTACACCACCAGCGAGATCGTGCGCGTCGCGCGCGTCGCCTTCGAGCTGGCGCGCAAGCGCGGCAACAAGGTCTGCTCGGTCGAGAAGGCCAACGTGATGGAAAGCGGCGTGCTGTGGCGCGAGGAAGTGACCAAGCTGCACAAGGCCGAATACAGCGACGTCGAGCTCAGTCACATGTACGCCGACAACTGCGCCATGCAGCTGGTGCGCCAGCCCAAGCAGTTCGACGTCATCGTCACTGACAACCTGTTTGGTGACCTCTTGAGCGACTGCGCCGCGATGCTGACCGGCTCCCTCGGCATGCTGCCCTCGGCCTCGCTCGGCGCCCCCGACGCCAACGGCCGCCGCAAGGCGCTCTATGAGCCGGTGCACGGCACCGCGCCCGACATCGCCGGCAAGGACCTCGCGAACCCGCTGGCGACTTTGCTCAGCCTCGCCATGATGTTCCGCTATTCCTTCGACCTCGGCTCCTCCGCCGATCTGCTCGAGCAGGCCGCCAAGAACGTGGTCGCCGCCGGCTTCCGCACCGGCGACATCATGGCGCCCGGTGCGACCAAGGTCTCGACCACCCGCATGGGCGACGAGATCCTGAAGGAGCTGGACCGGCTCGGTCGCTAGCCGGCCGCGATCTCCGCGGCGGCAATCTCGGCAACGGCGAGATCGAGTGTGGCATTGTCGCCGTCGTTCAGGACCCAGGCTGCGGACAATCCCGCATAGGCGAGGACCCAGCGCATCAAACGTGCGCGATCCAGCCGCGCCGCTTCGGCGATCACGGTCGCCTGGCGCGCCAGCCGGCCCGGCGCTTTCGCGATCTCCAGATCGGGATTGCGGAAGATGTTGGCGAAGTCGAAAGCGCGCTCGCCGAGCAAACGTTTGGGATCGATTGCAAGCCAGCCGCGTGGTCCGAAATCCAGGACGTTGCCATGATGCAGGTCGCCATGCAGCACCGCAATTTCATGTTGATCGTTGAGCAGGCTACGCGCCACCTCCGCCGCGCGGGCAAGGATACCGCCGTGTTTTGCGGCGCCCGGTTCCAACTCCGCGAACCAGGCCGATAGCGGAATCAAGTCGGGCAGCGGACGGTTGCGGGGCGCATGCAATCGCGCCGCCACGTCGCACAGGATGCGGCTGGCCTCGTCATCCGCGCCGTCGTGCACCATGGCCGTCAGCGAGCGATGGCCGGTGGCGCGTTCCAAGAGCACCGCGTCCCCATCATGGGCGAGGACGCGGGCGGCACCATCGCCATCCCACCATGTCATCAGGCCCGCGCCCCGCCGCTCCTCCGCTTCGCGCGCGATCTTGAGCATCGCGGCCCGCCCATCCTGGCGCACGGGCAGGAGATCGGAACTATGCGTAACGATCGGAAGGCCGTCGCGCGTCAGGCTCCAACGCTTGAGGTAGCGGTCGAACATGCGACCAAGTATCGAGCACGCAGGGCACGTGCGCCAGCCTCACTCGGCAGCGGCAGATTGTTCCTTCCAGCTCCTGAGGCCCAGCAGCTTCTCGCCCAGCGGCGTCAGCTTGGCGCGTTCGTAGCGCGTCTTCTCCCACTGCCGCGGGTCGCCGGGGAAGGCGTAGCCCTTCGGCGGCTCGCGGTCGCGCCAGGAGGCGATGCGCGTTTCGCGCAGCGCCTGGTTGCTCTCGTCGGCCGGCGTCATGGCGATGTATTGCGCCATGCGCACGCGGTTCTCCGACCGGTTCGGCCGGATGCCGTGCGCCAGCAGCGAGTTGAAGATCAGCAGGTCGCCGGCCTGCATCGGCACGTTGACGATGTCGAAGCCGGTGGTGTCGGGCACCCAGCCGTTGCGCTCGGCGGGCTGGGTCTTGCGCCAGTCCTCGAGGGTGCGGAACAGCTCCGGCACGCACTGAAACCCGCCGACGTCGCCGTCGGTATCGACCAGCGAGACCACGCCCTGCACGTTGATCGGCAGCGGGTCGAGACGCGTGTCGGCATCCCAGTGGATGAAGCCGTTGAAGCCGCGCGCCTTGCGGTTCGGCGGATTGAGGTTAGCGCGGTCGATGGTGACCCAGAGGTCTTCCTGGTCCCAGATGTCGACGAAGGCGTCGTGGATGCGCGGGTGCTGGCGGTTGTCCCACAGATACTGGTGGTTATAGAGCTCCACCATGCCGCTGTTGTTCAACTCCTTCATCTCGTTGTCGCGCAGCTGCGGCTTGTACCAGGTGGATGGATCCATGGGGTCCAGGTCCTGGAACTCCCACAGCAGGTCGACCAGCCGGCGCACCTTCTCTGCGGGGATCGCGTTCTTCACCACCACATAGCCCCAGGTCGTCCAATGCTCCCAATCGGCGGCTGAGAACACGCGCAGGGGCAGGCGCTTCCGGATATCCTTGAGCTGCGTGGTCGCGACACAGCCGACCGAGGGATTGCCGGGCTTGCCGTCGCCATATCCGTAGCGGTCCATGCGCGTCTCTCCCTGATCTCTCATTGCCACGATGCTAGGGCAGGCCGAGCCCGCCATGTTGCCCGGCTTCGTCAAAAACATATACTAATCTGTCAATATCGGCATATCCTGTGGGCGATGAAGCCCAGTTTCGAAAAAGTCGTCGTTCCGTCGGGAGCGTCCTGGACCCTGTTTCACCGGCGCCTGACCTCCTTTCCGTTCGAGTGGCATTATCACCCCGAATACGAGCTGACCTTCACCCTCAACAGCCTCGGCCAGCGCTATATCGGTGACCACATCGCGCCCTATGGCGACGGCGACCTGGCGCTCGTGGGCCCGAGCCTGCCGCATACCTGGCAATCGGCGCGCGCGGTCGATCCTGATGCGCCCCATGTTGCGATCGTCATGTGGTTCACCCAGGGCTGGGTGGAGCAGGTGCTGCGGCCGCTGCCGGAGTTCCGCGCCACCTGCCGCCTGCTGGATACCTCGACGCGCGGCCTCGGCTTCTCTCCAACGACGGCGGTCGAGGCGCGGACTCGCATCCTGGCCTTGCTCGAGCGCGACCAGACTGCGCAGGTGATCGGCCTCATCGATCTGCTCGCGATGCTGGCGCGCGACGATGCCCCTACGCCTTTGTCCTCTCCGGCCCTCGCGGCATCGACCGCCGACGGCGACGACGCGCGCGTTGCGCCAGTGCTGAGCTATCTGCATGCGCGCTACAGCGATCCCGCTCTGTCAGTCGGCGCGCTTGCGCGCCGCGTCCATATGAGCCTCAGCACGCTGCATCGCTCGTTCCGCCGCCATACCCATATGAGCGTGACCGACTACGTGACCCAGCTGCGCATCGGCCGCGCTTCGGCTTTGCTGATCGGCGGAGACCGCCCGGTTGCCCGCATCGCGGAGGAGGCGGGCTACCGCAACCTCGCCAACTTCCACCGGCAGTTCAAAGCCGCCAAAGGGGTGACACCGCGCGCCTTCCGGCTGGCCTATCGGGAGCGCCGTTGACCCGGGAAATGGATGCGACGGGGGGCCGCATTGCGCCTGTCCATAGGTAAAACCCACCTCAAGCATTGGGAACGGAAATGCGCTATGCTTCGTTTCGTCCTCAACGGGTAAGGAGGTAGGGCCATGTTCAAGCACATCCTGGTTCCGCTGTTCGGCTTGGACTCGGATCGCACCGCGCTTGACGCGGCGCTGGCCATTGCGCGGGCGCATCAGGGCCACATCCAGGCGCTCCATGCCGTCGCCGATCCCTTGAAGACCACGCCGCTGATGGTCGACGTCGGCGTCGCGATCGCCGAAGTGGTCGCCGCCGCGGAACGCCATGCGGAAGCCCGCTCGGCGCAGGCAAAGTCGGCCTTCGACGGCTGGCTGCGCGCCAACAACGTCACGCTCGCCGACCTGCCGGAGCCGCATCCCAGCGCGACCGCCGAGTTCCGCGCGGAGAAGGGGCAGGAGTCGGAGTTGCTTGCCCGCTTCGGCCGCTTGACCGACCTCATCGTCATGGCGCGGCCTAAATCCGAGCAAGCGCTCGACCTGGTTGCGGTCGCGGTCGAGGACGCCTTGTTCGCCGCCGGCCGCCCGGTGTTGCTGATCCCGGCCGATTGCACCCCGGCGCATCTCGAGGCGATGCTGCGAAGTTCCGCCGTCATCTCCTGGAACGGCAGCGTCGAGGCCATCCGCTCCATCAACGCCGCGCTGACCCTGCTGCGGGAGCGGCCGCGGGTGCGCGTGATCAACGTGCAGGATTCCCACGCCGGCGTGCAGTCGGCGGCGGACTTGGTGCATTACCTGGCTTGGCACGGAATCCCGGCATCCGTCGCCGAGACCGCAGAAGGCAGTGGCAGCATCGCCGAAAAACTGCTGGTTGCTGCGCGCGAGGCGGAGGCCGGCCTGCTGGTGATGGGCGCCTACACCCACAGCCGGCTCAAGCACCTGGTGCTCGGCGGCGTTACCAGCCACATGATCGACGCGGCCAACGTGCCCGTCTTCATGACACATTGAGTCTTCATGACACACTGAGTCTTCATGACGCATTGAGTGCGCGTCGCGCTAGCGACGTTCCACCGCCTCTTTGCTTGCGGCGGTTTCCGCCGTGCGCGATCGCATCATCATGAAGGTGCCGGACCAGTTGCCGGCGACACGCCACGTGCCGCTGATCTCCGTGCCGTCCTCATTCAGCTCTCCGACATAGTGGACGCTGTCGTAATAGGCGGACGCACCGTGATAGATCTTCAGCATGGTGATCGACCGCTCCGACCGGCGGCCCTGCAGGCTCGCGGTCAACGTCCGGCCGCGGGCATCCCCGACACTGCCCGTCTCATCGGTGGTGCCGTCGAACCAGCCGCCCCGATCCGACAGCGCCGCCACGAATGAGACTGAAGGCATGGCGACCGGGTAGGAGTAGAGGCCGTGCCACACGCCTGTTAGATTGAGCGGTGATGTGTCGGGCTGATCCATGCGGCGTGTTATATCGCGCCGTCGCCCGCGCTGTCGTCATAGGATCAAGCCATGGGCGATCAATCCATGGGCGATCAAGGCATGGGAGGGACGCGATGCTCTACAAAGGCAGCTGCCATTGCGGCAACATGACATTCGAGGTCGAGGGCGAGCTGGTGGAGGTGGTCTCCTGCAACTGCTCGATCTGCGCGCGCAAGGGCGCGCTGCTATGGTCGGTGCCGCGCAGCAAGCTGCGCCTGCTGGGCTCCGGTGCCGGAATCGCCAACTACACCTTCAAGAGCCACACCATCGCCCATCGCTTTTGCCAGACCTGCGGCATGCACCCCTATGCCGAGGACGCCGGCGAGGGGGCGGAGCGGTCGGCCTATGTCAACGTGCGCTGCCTGGAAGGCATCGATCCGACCAGGCTGCCGGTGATTGAGTTCGACGGCCGCGCGATGTGATGTCGGCTAAGGCCGGGCTCGTTCGTCGTTCCGTTGAGAGCCAGACAACGGAGGCAACGCAATGCGAAAACTGATCCTGAGACAGAACATGTCGGCCGACGGCTTCGTCGGTGGTCCGAATGGCGAAATCGATTGGATCTTCAGGAGCTTCGATGACAGCGCGATGGCCTGGACCGTGGAGACCTTGTGGCAGGTCGGGGTCCACATCATGGGCAGCCGCACCTTCCGCGATATGGCGGCCCATTGGCCGCGCTCGACCGAGCCGATCGCGGCGCCGATGAACGAGATTCCGAAGGTCGTCTTTACGCGCAAAGGGTTGGAGCCGGCGGCACCGACGACCCAGGCGCTGGCGGATGCGACCCGTTTGCGTCCGCAGGGTTCTGATGCCCCGACGCCGTCCATGCTGGCGTCCTGGACGAATCCCGGTGTCGCGCGGGGCGAGCTGGGCGCGGAGATCGCGCGATTGAAGCAACAGCCCGGCAAGCCCATCCTGGCCCATGGCGGCGCCAGCTTCGCGCGCAGCCTGGTGCGGGAACGGCTACCCGATGAATACTGGCTGCTGGTGTATCCGGTGGCGCTCGGGCGCGGCCTGCCGTTGTTCACCGAACTCGAGAAGCCGCTCGATCTCAAGTTGGTGCGCACAACCGCATTCGACGGCGGCGTGGTCGAGCAGATCTATCGCCCGGCTTGATCCCAGGTGCCGGTGCGCAGCGCCTGCGGCGACCAGCCGTCCGGTTGGAAGTTCCACCGCAAGGGCAGCGCGTCGGCGCGGTAGAGGATGCGGCGCGGCGTGAAGCGCCACAGCCGCTCCGCACCCTGGATCGCGGCGATCTCCGGTGAGTCGAGGATCACCTCGGCATCGCCGGTGAGCTGCAGCGCATCGCCGGTCTCGAAGTCCACGAGCAGCAGCCCGGACTTCGGATTGGCGACCAGGTTGCCGAGGGTGTTGAAGAAGCGGTTGCCGGAAAAATCCGGGATGGTCAGCACGCCATCCGCGCCGACGCGCACGAAGCCCGGCCGGCCACCGCGATGAGAGACATCGACTTCCCTGCCGCGCTCCGCATCGTCGATGTAGGAGGCGACGAAGAAAGTATCCGCCCCGGCGATCATGGCGCGTGCCCGATCATCCAGGCGATCGAGCTCTCTCGGCGCCACGCCCGCGGGCGTGGCCGGCTCGCGCACAAAAGCGAAATCCCGCAGCTGGATGTATTGCGGGCAGTTGCCGAAGCTCTGCTGCACGTCGACATCGAACGCCCGTGCATCGGCACGCCGCACCCGTCCGTTCAGCCGGTTGCGACGCCGCGTGTGCAGCTCGATGCCGAGCAGCCCGATTGCATCGCCATCGTTCATGCCGTCATCCGCCGGGTCTTGGCGGTCGCGCGCGGCGGCGATGCTGAGGCGATGGGGATCGGCCGCCTGCAGGAAGCCCGGCCTGCCGGCGAGGATGGTCGCCCAGGCATCGCCCTTGCGATCGACCGCACCGACTACGATGAACGGCAGCTGCGGATAGAACTGCCGGTGCTGGTCGATCAGGTGGTCGCGCAGCAGCAGGTGCCCGCGCGTCGCCAGCTTCTCCGCCGAGCCGGCGCTGCGCTGCATCGCGAGCTCGCCGTCATGCCAGGGCGATGGAAGCGAGAGCTCGGCGGCATCGCTCATGGTGCTTCCTTCCGGCATCAGGCCGCGAGCCCGACCGGCGATGTCTGGAACGCGACGAAACCCGGCAGCGCCTCGACGCGGCGAAGCCACGCCAGCACGTTGCGATAGGCGGAGAGGTCGACATTCCCCTCGGGCGCGCTGGCGATGTAGCTGTAGAGCGCGACATCGGCGATGGTTGGCTGGGCTGCGGCAATCCAGCTGCGGCCCTCGAGTTCTGCGTCGATGACCGTGAGGATGGCATGGGCGCGCGCGATCACTTCCTCAGCATTGAACTTGGCGCCGAACAAAGTGACAAGGCGCGCGGCCGCTGGGCCGAAGGCGATCTGGCCTGCCGCGACCGACAGCCAGCGCTGCACCGCCGCGGCGCCCTCGGGCGTTTCCGGCAGCCAGTCGGCGCGGCGATGTTTCTTGGCGAGATAGGTCAGGATGGCGTTGGAGTCGCTGACGATGGTGCCGTCATCGTCCAGCACCGGCACCTGACCGAAGCGGTTCATCTGCAGGAACGCAGGCGCTTTGTGGGCGCCGGCCATCAGGTCGACTTGCACCAGCTCGTGCGCGACCCCAAGCATCGACAGGAACAAGCGGGCGCGATGGGCGTGGCCCGACAACGGATGGTGATAGAGCTTCATGACACTCTCCCGAAAACGGCGTGTGCAGCCACTCCAACATGATTGTTTCATGGAAAGATAGGAGTGGCTGAAACCAGGAGAAACTATTCCAGGATTTGAGAATGCCCGTTTTACCGGCGTTTCGCCGGGTTTCCAGTCATTTTTCTGTCGACAGTTTTCCGGAAGCCCTGTAAAAAAGCCGCCGACCGGGGCAAAGGGCCCCGACTTAGGGATTTTGTAACGTGATCCAGGCCGTGATCACCCTGAAGACCAAGAAGACCACCGGCACCAAGACCGGGGGATGGAACGCGGCCTGACGGGATCACAAGGGATCAGATGAACCGGGGGCCGCAACAAGATGCGGCCCTTTTTGCTTTTGGGCGAAGGAGCGATGTCATGGGTTATCGGGTAGCAGTGGTCGGCGCCACAGGGAATGTGGGCCGCGAGATGTTGCAGACGCTGTCGGAGCGCAGCTTTCCGGTCGACGAAGTGGTCGCACTGGCGTCGCAGCGTTCGGCCGGCGGCGAAGTCTCCTTCGGCGAGGAGGAGGTTCTGAAGGTCCAGCGTCTCGACACCTTCAACTTCAAGGGCATCGACATCGTGCTGTCCTCGGCCGGCGCCAAGGTCTCGGCCGAATTCGCGCCGCGCGCCGGTGCATCGGGCGCCGTCATCATCGACAATACCTCGTATTTCCGCATGGACCCCGACGTGCCGCTGGTGGTGCCGGAGGTCAATCCGCAGGCGATCGCCGGCTACAAGAAGAAGAACATCATCGCCAATCCGAACTGCTCCACCATCCAGATGGTGGTGGCATTGAAGCCGCTGCACGACGTGGCGCCGATCAAGCGCGTGGTGGTCGCCACCTATCAGTCGGTCTCCGGCGGCGGCAAGGATGCGATGGACGAGCTGTTCAACCAGACTCGCGGCATCTACATGAATGCGCCGATCGAGCGCACCAAGTTCACCAAGCAGATCGCCTTCAATTGCATCCCGCACATCGACGTCTTCATGGATGACGGCTACACCAAGGAAGAATGGAAGATGGGGGTCGAGACCAAGAAGATCCTAGACCCGAAGATCAGGGTCACGGCGACCTGCGTGCGCGTGCCGGTGTTCGTGTGCCATGCCGAGGCGGTGAACATCGAGTTCGAGCGGCCGCTCTCCGCCGACGAAGCGCGTGCGATCCTCAAGTCCGCGCCGGGCGTCGGCGTGGTCGATCACCGCGTCGACGAAGGCTACGTCACGCAGGTCGAGGCGGCCGGCGAGGACAAGGTCTATGTCAGCCGCATCCGCGACGACCACACCATCGAGAACGGCCTCTCGCTCTGGGTGGTCTCCGACAACCTGCGCAAGGGCGCCGCGCTCAACGCGGTGCAGATCGCCGAGAAGCTGGTCAGCGACTACCTGAGCGGCAAGGCCGCGGCGTAACGCCAACGCAGCCCCTCCTCCGGATCGCGGAGGAGGGGGCCTTTCGCTCGGCTACTGGACGAGGCCGAGCAGTTCCTTCGCCTTTCCGATGTAGTCCATGCAGCTGGCCTCGTCGCCGGCTGCATCTGCGGTCTTCGCCTCTTCCACGGCTTCCAGCGCTTCCGGACTCGCGGCAGGCGCGCCTGAACCGAGTGCGCCGGTGGCCGCGCCGCCGCCGACCGCTGAGCTGAGGGCACTGGTACTGGGCGCCGCCGGCGCCACGCTGCCGACGCTCGGCGTGCCGCCGCCGCTCAGCAGCTGGGTCACCATCTCGATCTCCTTGGTGCAGACACCGGCATGGGCCGGCAGTGCGACGCAGACGAAACTCGCCGCGACCAGCAAAGTGACGATCTTCATGGCTTTCCTCCATTGTCGCTCGATGGCCCGCCTTCGCAGGGAAGACGAAGGGCCTGGGAAATGCGCACAACGGCTGCGAAACAAGAACTCCGCCCGACCGGAAATGGAATCCCCGCGTGCCGGAATATTGCACTGGTGCGGTTGGGGAGGTTCAGCGTCTTCTTATGGCGCCAACGCTACAGCGCCAACGTGCAAAAGTCACGCAGGCTTGGGAACTACTTCGCCCAATCGTTCTGAGTCTGCACGATCAGCAGTTCGTCGGCGTCCGCCTTTTCGGTGGCGGTGCAGATCACGTCCATGGCCTGCATGGCGAAATCGAGCGCGCCGGCGGCGCTGCGGTCGCGCACGTAGTGGCCGGTGAACAGCGCCGTGAAGGTGTCGCCGGTGCCCGATACGCGCAGCGTGCGGCGCGGCGCCTCGGCGTGATGGACCTTGCCCCCTTCCAATGCCAGGGCGGCGATGCGGTCAGGCCGCTCGGCGGGGACGCCGGTCGCCACCAGCACCTTGACGCCGGATGCCCGCTGCAGCGCCTGTGCCGCTTCCAGCGCGGCGGCGCCGTCCTTGACGGTGCGGCCGGTGAGGCGCGCCAGCTCGAAGATGTTGGGCAACAGCACGTCGGCGATCGGCACCAGGTCGCTGGTGATGGCCTCCGCGAGATCGGGCTTCACATACAGCGCGTCGTCATCGCCCATCACCGGATCGCAGGCGAAGATGGCGTGCGGCTTTTGCGCACGGATGATGCCGGCCAGCTCCGCCGCCAGCCGCGCGGTGTCCGGCGTGCCGAGATAGCCGGTCAGCAGCATGTCGACGTCGTCGAGATAGCCCAGCTCCTTCAGGCCCTGGATCAGGTCGCGCGCCTGCTCCGCCGGCACGTCGCGGCCGCGGAAGGTGGGCTTGCCGAGGTGGTTGGAGAACAGCACCGTCGGCACCTGCCAGACCGCATGGCCCTGGCGCTGCAGCACGAAGGCTGCGGCGGAGTTGCCGACATGGCCGTAGACGACTTGGGACTGGATCGAGAGAACGTTCATGAAGCGGACGGCACAGACCTGAGGGTGGCGAGACGCCCGGTATCCTCATGATCGCCGCCCGGCTTGCAAGCGAAATCGCGACGCCCTTTTGCGCGGCTTTGTCCGCCTACATTCCGCGGGCGTGGACGCCGCCGATGGGAAGCACCGGCGGCGTCCCTCGAAGGTCGAAAACTAGGCCGCCCCCGCCCGCTGCAGGGCTTCGATCCGCTCCACATAACGCGGGCGCAGGTCGTTGAAGACCGCCATGAAGTCGATCTTGCCCTTGCCGGACATGAGTGAGTCGAGGTTGCGCAGGAAGGAATCCCAGCCGGCGCTGTGATTGGCCAGCTCATGGATCGGCAGCCCGGTGTGCAGCAGGGTCAGCAGCACCTTCTCGCCGCGCTCCGCGAGCTCGAAGCGCACTGATCCCTCATCGACGCCCTTGCGCGAGCCGTCCGGCTGCAGGCGTTGCTGGAGCCAGGTAAATGCGATGACATTCGGCTTGCGGAATTCGCTGACAGTGCCGCGGACGCCGGTGGTGCTGCAGGCCTCGTCCTCGCTGAAGCGGATCGTGACCGCGCCGCCGACGCGCGGCTCCACCGTCATGTCGGCGAACCAGGTCTTCAGCAGCTCCTGCTTGGTCAGGTAATCCCACGCCAGCTCGATCGGGCCGGGGATCAAGCGCTTGAATTCGACGGTGTGCAGGTCGAGAAGCGATCCGTCCATGGCTTTGTTCCTTCTGCGGGTGGGTTTGATTACAGTCCGGCTGCCCGCGCGATCACGAGCAATCCAGTTCCGATGAGCACGACACCGATCGCTTGCGCGACACGTGGACCGGCCGGTGCGAGTCGTTCGATCGTGATGGCCGCGGCGACCACGGCCATCGCGCGCAGATCCATGACGCCGATGACCAGGAGAACCGCCGTCAAGCCGATGCAGCAGCAGCTGCAATGGAAGCCGAGGTTGAGGCCGTATCGCCAGGCCGAGTCGGCGTCTGCGGGCAGGATGCGGCAGCGTGCCGATAGCTCGCGGCAGCAGGCAAGGTGATGCGCTTTCCACGCGGTGAACTGGAAAACGCCGGCGGTCACGACGATTACCCCGGCCGCGACCGGAACGGCGCGCGCCAACGTAGGCTGCTCCATCGCGACCTGCGCCAGCGCAACGCCCAGCGGAAAGGCGATCATCCCGAACAGGGTCCACACCAGGAAGTATCCGGCGCCCACGAGAACGGTCAGCCGGCCCACGGCTATCTCGCCTGTCCCGCCGACGGCCTGCCGATAGCGCCGCAGCATCGGCACCAGCGACGGCAGCATCATCGCCGCCATCATCACCAGCCACATTGCGAGGAACGAGACGGCGGCGCCCGGCCAGGTCTGGCCGGGCATCCGCATCCATGCCATCGACATCGTCCAGCCGCCGGGCATTGGCATTCCGCCCATGGCCGACATGGACGCGCACCACACGAGGGTCGCCACGGCACTCGCAGCGAACAACAATGCCGATACACCGAGGAAAGCTCGCTCGGAAGCCATGTGCAGTCTCTCTCGTTCGCGGGTGGCGTCCAAGGGCCCAGCCTCAGTGCTTGTCGTACTGGTCGTGGTGGGTCCACCACATACCGCGCTCGTTGCGGCCCTTGGGGGCGCGGTCGAGCCACTTGTACATGCCCCACAGATCGTCCAGTCCGCGGGCATAGGCAGAATAGGTATGGTAGATGGCGCCGTCCTCCAGCACAAAGGCGCTCAGCCCAGGCCGCTCGCGCGTGTAGGTGGCGACATCGGTACCGCTCATGGCGGCGCCTTGGGTCGGCCCGTCGGGCGTCTCGCGTGAGGTGATCGCCGGCTTGCCGGCGGCGACGAGCTGCTGCAGCGGCGGCTCGCGGTGATAGTTGTATTCAATGCCACCGTCGCGCTGCTGTTGCTCGCTGAACCAGACGTTGAAGTCCGAATTGAAGTCGCCGCCGAATGACGACGCCCAGGGAAAGGTCCAGCCCATGCGCCGCTTGAAGCCCTGCAGCTTCGCGAGCTGCGCCCGCGACACCGCCCACAGCATCACGTCGTGGTTAGCAAGGTGAACCGCGATGCCGTTGAAGCCGTCTGCGATCGCCGAGCAGGACGGGCAGCCGGCCTTGTAGTCGGGTCCGAACATGAAGTGATAAATCAGCAGCTGTGAACGCCCTTTGAAGAGATCCTTTAGCGACGCGCTGCCGTCATCGGTGTCGAAGCGATAGTCCTTGTCGATCCGGACCCATGGCAACTCCTGACGTTGCCGCGCCACGGCGTCGCTGCGATGGGTCAGATCCTTCTCCGCCTTGAGCAGGTCGAGCCGCGCGGCGAGCCAGTCTTTCCGTGTTCCGGTCAAGTGCGTTGTCATGATTCAATATCCTTCGCCTTGTGGGCCCCTCGATTGAAATCTCAAGCCGCTCCCGCGCGCTGCAAGCCGGCAAGCTGTGCCTCGTATCCGGGGCGGACTCGCCCTGCGACAGCCATGAAGTCGATGCGGCTGTTTCCGGACATCAGCGATTCCAGGTTCTGCAGATAGGCGTGCCAGCCGGCGCTGTGGCTGGTCAGTTCGTCGGTCGACAGGCGTGAATGGAGCAGCGTCAGCAGCACCTTGTCGCCCCGCTCGGCAAGCTCGAACCGCACCTCGCCTTCATCGCGGTCCTGCATCGAGCCGTCGGGCTGCGCGCGCCGCTGGATCCAGCTGAAGGCGACGACGTGCGGCGGCCGGAACTCGCGGACCACGCCGCGCACGCCGGCCGAGCAGCCGCCGCAGGTGTCCGGATCGAAGTGCACGTCGACAGCGCCGCCGAGGCGCGGCTCCAGGGTGACGTCGGCGAACCAGGTCTTCAGCTTTTCCCGCTTGGTCAGGAACTCCCAGGCCAGCTCGATCGGGCCGGGAATCAGGCGCTTGAATTCGACGGTGTGCAGATCGCGGAGAACTCCATCGTAGCTCATGGCTTCCGTCCTTTGGGCTTGCGTGGTTTCGGGCTCGGTTTCTTGGCCTGCTCGGCCTTGTGGCGTTCCATCTGCCGCTCCAGTTCGTCCAGTTTCGGGATCCAGAAGCGACGCACGCTCGACAGCCACTGATCGATCTCGGCGAAGGCGGACGGGTCCAGCGCATAGATCCGCCGCTGTCCATCGACCCGCACGGAGACGATGTTGGCCTCCTTTAACACCTTGAGATGCTGCGAGATTGCAGGCGCGCTGATGTCAAAGGCGGTGCCGATCTCGCCCGCGGCCAACTCGCCGACCGCCAGCATCTCCACGATGCGGCGGCGGTTCGGGTCGGCCAGGGCGATCAGCGACTGCATGCGGATATATTTAGGCTATGGCTTAATTAAGTCAAGGCGAAAATAACAGCGTCAAAAAAAGGGCCGCCGCGGTGGTCCGCGACGGCCCCTTGAAAAAGCTGAAGCTTAGTTTGACAGCGCTGCGGTCTCCGGCGCCGGCCAATCGTTGGCGTCGAGCACGCTGGTCGTGATCTCGAACCTCAGGAGCCGCCGGTCCTCGCCCTCGCCGCTATAGGTCACGCGCACCTGGGCGCGCTGGAACAGGGGCAGTGCCACCAGATCCTGCTGCGGCACGACGTATTTCAGGTACGGCAGGGCACGGTGGTGGTAGGTGAACTCGACGCCGTTGACGGCAAAGCGCTGGTCGGTCTCGACGAAGAGTCCGTCCGGCGCCTGGCCCACCGCCGACCAGTCGAGCCGACCGGCCTCGATGGACATGGCGGTGGCATTGCGGGCTGACTGCTGCGCGTCCCACAGACCCCAATACTGGAACGTTACCACCGGCGCATAGACGGCATAGGCCGCCCACAACGCGCCCTTGATCGGGTTGGAGACGTGCCACTTGCGCGCCTTGGCGACATAGAGGCACGCCAGCATCAGCACCGGCGCCGCCAGCATCAGGGCCAACGGGAGTGCGGGCAGGTTGCCGCTGCCGGCATCCATCACGGTTGTATATTGCGAAGCCATCGAACGCTCCCCTGCCAAGGGTCGTCGCCCTAATCCCCGCGATAGCACTAGACCCAAGATTTTAAGACGGTGTTAACCTTTGTTAGCATTTGCGCTAACTAAGGGACGCCTTTGCGCACCCGTCACGGGCCACGTATGTTGCGGTGCGGCAGGAAACCAGAAGGCGATGGAATGTCGATCAAGACCAACCCAGGCAACTTCTTCGAGGATTTCCAGCTGGGGCAGGAGATCGTCCATGCCGTGCCGCGCACCGTCACGGCGGGCGACGTCGCACTGTATATAGGGCTCACCGGCGCGCGCTTTGCGCTGCATTCCTCCGATGCCTTCGCGCAGGCGATCGGCTATGGCAAGGCGCCGGTCGACGATATCCTCGTCTTCCACATCGTGTTCGGCCGCACCGTCGCCGACATCTCGCTCAACGCCATCGCCAACCTCGGCTACGCGCAGTGCAGGTTCGGCGCACCGGTCTATGCCGGCGACACGCTGTCGACGCGCTCCACCGTCATCGGCCTCAAGGAGAATTCCAACCGCGAGACCGGCATCGTCTATGTGCGTTCGGTCGGCCGCAACCAGCGCGACGACGTGGTGCTGGACTACGTGCGCTGGGTGATGGTGAAGAAGCGCGACCAGGCAGGTCCGGCACCGGACGCGCTGGTGCCGGAACTCGCCGCTAAGGTGGCACCGGCAGACTTGTATATCCCAGCCGGATTGCAGATGGAGCACTATGATCGCGCACTCGCCGGCTCGCCGCATGTCTGGGGGGATTACCGGAAGGGCGAGCGCATCGACCATGTCGACGGCATGACGCTGGAAGAGAGCGATCACATGACGGCGACCCGGCTCTACCAGAACAATGCCAAGGTGCATTTCAACCAGCACGCCGAATCCAAGGGCCGCTTCGGCAAGCGCCTGATCTATGGCGGCCACATCATCAGCCTCGCGCGCGCGTTGAGCTTCAACGGCCTCGCCAACGCGTTCCGGGCGCTCGCCATCAACGGCGGGCGGCACGTCAACCCGAGCTTTGCCGGCGACACCATCTATGCCTGGAGCGAGGTGCTGGACGTGATCGAGTTGGCGGGCCGGGCGGACCTCGGCGCCTTGCGCCTGCGGACCATCGCCGCCAAGGACCAGTCCTGCGCCGATTTCCCCGGGCCGGACGCAAGCGGAAAGTATCCGGCGGCGGTCGTGCTCGACTTGGACTACACCGTCCTGCTGCCGCGACGGCTGGCATGACAATCCCGCATGAGTGCGGCGACTGCTTTCATTGACGCTGCACTGCAAAAACGCTAATCAGGCTGCAGCGTTTTCGTGAGGTCTGGCGGCCTGTGCAGGGTCCGTAGCCTCATTTCTGGGACCTGGCGACAACACCGGCAGGGCAAAACGACCATGGCTTCGCATCCGCGACCGACTTCGCCTTACATGCTCGGTCAGGCCTACCGACTTCAGCTCACGTCGTTCACCTCGTTCCTGCACCGTGTCACCGGCGTCTTCCTGGCCATTGGCATTCTGGCGCTGGTCTATTGGCTGATCGCCGCCGCCACCAGCGGAGAAGCATTCGACCAGGCGCAGGCGATCGCCGCTTCCATCGTCGGGCGGATCGCGCTGTTCCTGTGGACCGGGGCGTTCTTTTATCACCTGCTGAACGGCCTTCGGCACTTGGCCTGGGATGCCGGCTGGGGCTTCTCGCTGCCGGCGGCCTATCGCACCGGCTGGACCGTGCTGGTCGGCAGCGTGGTGCTGACGCTGGTCGCCTGGGCGCTCGGCTACTGGGCGCGGGGGAACCTGTAATGACCAGTGCCAGGGGCAGCCTGCGTAGCGATCTCGGCCGGGTGCGCGGCCTCGGCTCGGCGAAAGAGGGTGTGCAGCATTGGTGGATGCAGCGCGTCACCGCCATCGCGCTGATCCCGCTGTCGCTGTGGTTCGTCGCCTGCATCGTGTTCCTGCTCGACGTTGATCGTGCGACCGCGGTCGACTGGCTCGGCTCGCCGGTCACGCTGGGCTTGATGAGCCTGTTCCTGATCGCGCTGGTCTATCACGCGATCTTGGGCCTGCAGGTGGTGATCGAGGACTACATCCATTCCCACGCGGCGAAGATGACGCTGGTGCTGCTGGTACAGTTCGCCGGCATCGCGCTGGCGGCGGCGGGCATCATCGCGATGCTGATGATCACGATCTACGGCTGAGCACATGCCCGAAGAAAACGTCCACGACACATCGGTCGCCGCGCCCAAGATCAACGGCCAGGCCTACCCTTTCACCGACCATGTCTATGACGTGGTGGTGGTCGGCGCCGGCGGCGCGGGCCTGCGCGCCACCTTCGGCATGGCCGAGAAGGGGCTGAAGACCGCCTGCATCTCCAAGGTCTATCCGACCCGCTCCCACACCGTCGCGGCGCAGGGCGGCATCTCCGCCTCGCTGGGCAACATGGGCGAGGACGACTGGCGCTGGCACATGTACGACACCGTCAAGGGTTCCGACTGGCTCGGCGACCAGGACGCGATCGAATACATGGTGCGCGAGGCGGTGCCGGCGATCATAGAGCTCGAGCACTACGGCGTGCCGTTCAGCCGCACCGAGGCGGGCAAGATCTACCAGCGCCCGTTCGGCGGCATGACCACCCATTTCGGCAAGGGCATCGCGCAGCGCACCTGCGCCGCTGCCGACCGCACCGGCCACGCCATCCTGCACACGCTCTATCAGCAGGCGCTGAAGCACCAGGCGCAGTTCTTCGTCGAGTATTTCGCGGTCGACCTCATCATGGACGACGAAGGCAACTGCGTCGGCGTGGTGGCGTGGAACCTCGATGATGGCACCATGCACCGCTTCAACGCCAAGATGGTGGTGCTGGCGACCGGCGGCTATGGCCGCGCCTATTTCTCCTGCACCTCGGCGCACACCTGCACGGGCGACGGCAACGCCATGGCGCTACGCGCCGGCCTGCCGCTGCAGGACATGGAATTCGTGCAGTTCCATCCCAGCGGCATCTACGGTGCCGGGTGTCTGATCACCGAAGGCGTGCGCGGCGAAGGCGGCTACCTCACCAACAGCGCCGGCGAGCGCTTCATGGAGCGCTACGCACCGTCCGCCAAGGACCTCGCGTCGCGCGACGTGGTCAGCCGCTCCATGACCATGGAGATCCGCGAAGGCCGCGGCGTCGGCCCGCTCAAGGACCACATCCACCTGCATATCGAGCATCTGGACCCCAAGGTGATCCACGAGCGCCTGCCCGGCATCGCCGAGACCGCGCGCATCTTCGCCGGCGTTGACGTGACGCGCGAGCCGATCCCGGTGCTGCCGACCTGCCACTACAACATGGGCGGCGTGCCGACCAACCACCGTGCCGAGGTGGTTACCCTGAAGAACGGCAATCCGGATTCGGTGGTGCAGGGCCTGATGGCGATCGGTGAGGCGGCCTGCGTCTCGGTGCACGGCGCCAACCGCCTCGGCTCCAACTCGCTGCTCGACCTCGTGGTGTTCGGCCGCGCCGCCGCCCTGCGCTGCGCGGAGATCCTGAACCCGGAGGATTCGGCGCGCGGCCTGCCCAAGGACGCCGGCGACTATGCCGTCAGCCGCCTGGACAAGGCGCGCCACGCCAAGGGCGAGATCCCGACCGCGGCGCTGCGCCTGGAGATGCAGAAGGTGATGCAGTCGAACTGCGCGGTGTTCCGCACCGGCGAGATCCTGCAGGAAGGCTGCGACCACCTGCGCCAGATCTGGGCCAAGCGCGAGCGGGTCAAGGTCGAGGACCGCTCGATGATCTGGAACAGCGACCTGGTCGAGACGCTGGAACTGGACAACCTGCTCTACCAGGCCGCGGTCACCATCGAAGGCGCGCGCAGCCGTCAGGAAAGCCGCGGCGCCCACGCCCGCGAGGACTTCCCGGGGCGCGATGACCAGAAATGGATGAAGCACACGATTGCCTGGGCGGACGAGACCGGCAAGGTCAGGCTCGACTATCGCCCCGTCCACCTGCAGCCGCTCACCAACGACGTGCAGAGCTTCCCGCCCAAGGCAAGGGTCTATTAATGTCGCGGGTCTATTGAGGTTGGCATGGCTGAACTGACGCTCGCCGCGAAGGATCGCCCGGTCGCCGGGAAGAAGCACCCGGCACCCGCGGGCGCCAAGCGCACGCGCACCTTCAAGATCTATCGCTGGGATCCGGACAAGGGCGGAAACCCGACCATCGACAGCTACGAGGTCGATCTCGACAGCTGCGGGCCGATGATCCTCGACGCCCTGATCAAGATCAAGAACGAGATGGATTCGACCTTGACCTTCCGGCGCTCCTGCCGCGAAGGGGTCTGTGGGTCATGTGCCATGAACATCGATGGCACCAACACCCTCGCCTGCACCAAATATATCGCGGACGTGAAGGGCGACGTGAAGGTCTACCCGCTGCCGCACATGACGGTGGTGAAGGACCTGGTCCCGGACCTCAACACCATCTTCGCGCAGTATGCCTCGATCGAGCCCTGGCTGAAGGCGGACACCGCCGCGCCGGCGCGCGAGCGCCCGCAGTCGCCGGAGGAGCGCGCCAGGCTCGACGGCCTGTGGGAATGCATCCTCTGCTTCTGCTGCTCGACCTCGTGCCCCAGCTATTGGTGGAACGGCGACCGCTATCTCGGCCCCGCCATCCTGCTGCAGGCCTATCGCTGGATCACGGATTCGCGCGACGAGGCGACCGGCGACCGGCTCGACAACCTGGAAGACCCGTTCCGGCTCTATCGCTGCCACACCATCATGAACTGCACCAAGACCTGCCCCAAGGGATTGAACCCGGCGAAGGCGATCGGCGAGATCAAGAAGCTGATGGTGGAGCGCCGCTGACGCGGCCGCCGCCCGGGTGTTTCTCGTCACATTGCCGACAAGTTTAACTGGCAATTCATTTCGTCCTGGATATGGTGCGGCCATCGTCGGTGGGGCTGACGTTCCAACATGAGAGAGATCTGCGTTATGACAAGCTATCGAGGGGGTAGGCGTTCGGTTCTTGGCCTCAGCCTTGCTGCGCTGCTCGCGCTGACCGCGTGCGACAAGGGACCAGACCGGGAACAGGTCGCCGCCGAGCTGAAGGCCGGCGTCGAGGAGCAGCTGAAGAAGGCGGAGGGCCCTGCGGGCCAGCAGGTCCTCAGCCACACCGCCGTCAACGTGACGCCGCAGGATGACAATGCCTATCTCGTCACCATCGAGGGCCTGAAGCTCCAGCCGTCGCCGGAAGGCCATCTCGAGGTCGGCACCATCACTTATATCGCCAAGCCGAAGGACGACACGTCCTACGACGTGTCCAACCTGACGCTGCCTCAGACCATGCCGTTCAAGGGGCCGGACGGAAAGGACAAGGGCAAGCTCACCCTCGCGACCAAGTCGTTCAGCGGTGTCTATTCCAAGGCGTTGACGACGTTCCAGCAGATGGACGCCGAGTTCGCCGATATCGTCGCGACCGACGACCAGGGCGCCGATGTCGGGATCGGCAATGCCAAGTTCGCGGTCACCGTCACCGACAAAGGCAGCGGGGTCGCCGACGCCGTCGTCAAGGCGACCTTGGCCGGGTTCACCGCGAAGGAGACCGGGGGCGGCATGTTCTCCATCGCCGAAACCCAGATCGACGGCAAATACGATTCGTGGAAGCTGGCCGAATACCAGGCCGCCGCGCTGAAGTACCAGGAGCTGATCCTGAAGCAGGCTTCCTTCCTGGAGCAGGGCGCCTCGGGTCAATCGACGTCCGGGCAGCCCGCCGGCCTCACGCCCGAAGAGCAGAAGGCACTCGCTGACGCGATCTCCGCCATGGCGGCATCGATCAAGGGCGGCGATTTCAAGGTCGCGCTCAAGGGCCTCAAGTTCGCCGAGGCGAGCGAGGAACCGTTCTCCATGGGTGGCCTGACCCTGCAGACCGTCATCGACGGCATCAACCAGGAGAAGGCGACCCTCAACTTCGACATCGCGCACCAGGATCTCGTGGTGAAGAGCCCGGAGATGGCGAGCCCGGTCACCCAGGCGTCGCTGCCCAAGAGCGGCAACCTCAGCATCAAGGTCAGCGAGATCCCGAGCAAGGACATGGTGAAGGTCCTGACCGACAACGTCCCCGGCATGACCTCGGGCGATCCGTCGATGGCGCAGGCCAACGCAATGGCCATGCTGGTGGCGCTCCAGGCGGTGATCCAGAGCTCGGGCGCCAAGATCGAGATTGCGCCCTCGCAGCTGCTCTCTCAGCTGGTCGAGATCAAGGCAGACGGGGCTTTTAACGTGCAGCCACAGGCGGCGTACGGCATCGTCGGCCGCCTCAACGTCGCGATCCGCGGCATCGACGACCTGCTGGCGCTGGCGCAGCAGACGCCCGACGACTACGAGGCGCAGCAGGCAATGGGCTCGATCCAGATGCTGCAAACGTACTCCGCGCGCGAGCAAGGCACCGATGGCAAGCCGGTCGACAAGTTCAAGATCGAGGTCAACGAGACGGGCCAGATGACGGTCAACGGCAAGCCCATGTGATCTTGCCGGCGTGATCGCGCGGATGTGACCGCCATCGCATCTCGCACGCTGATCGAGCCGCACCGATGGCCATCGGTGCGGCTCTTTTTCATCGCGCGTTCATGCGCGATCTGTTGCAGCGATGACTCAGTCGCGTGGCGAAAAGGGAACGGGTTGCGCGGACGCGAATCACTTCCGAGTAGTCAAGTGACGCAAAATGTGATGTGATATGCGCAACATGCATATTGACCGAGTCGCCGCTTTCGCTGTGTCAGACGCGCTGGTCTCTTCATCCACCGAAGACGGACCCCTGTCGCGCTACCGTGCTCTCCAAGGCACGGGAGCATTGGCGCACGACGCTGCGCAGGAGCTGGCCGCCGAAAAGCTGCAGTCGCTGTGGAAGGCGCTGAAGAACTATCAGCCGAGCGAGAAGGCGGGTGGCTGGCGCGAGCGCCTTGGCCTTTCGCACCGGCGGGATGCCGAGGCGCCGCAGGGCCTCTACATCTTCGGCCCGGTCGGTCGCGGCAAGTCGATGCTGATGGACCTGTTCTTTGCGACCGCGCCGATCGCGCTGAAGCGCCGGGTCCATTTCCACGCCTTCATGCTGGAGGTGCAGGAGACGCTGCATCGCTGGCGCCAGGACAAGGACGGCAAGGACGACGTGATCGCCGCCCTCGCCGAGAAGATCGCGGGCGAAGCGACCCTGCTCTGCTTCGACGAGTTCCATGTCTCCAACATCGCCGACGCGATGATCCTCGGCCGCCTGTTCGAGGCGCTGTTCGATCGCGGCGTGGTGGTGGTCGCGACCTCGAACTGGGCGCCGGACGATCTCTACAAGGACGGCCTGCAGCGCGATCGCTTCCTGCCCTTCATCGCCCTCATCAAGGACAAGCTCGACGTCCTGGAGCTGGATGCCGCGCGCGACTATCGCCTGCAGCGCATCAAGGACATGCGGACTTTTTTCCATCCGCTGGGCGACCTCAGCCGCCGCCACATGACGGAGAGCTTCGCGCGCCTGACCGGTGGCGCAGCGCCGCACGCAGATCGTCTGATCGTGCAGGAGCGGCGCTTGGATGTGCTGCGCCAGGCCGAAGGCGTCGCGTGGTTCGACTTCGAGGAACTGTGCGGCCGGCCGCTCGGCGCTGCCGACTATCTCGCAATCGCGACGCATTTCAACACTGTGTTAATCGATCGCGTGCCAACCTTGTCGCCGGATCAGCGTGACGAGGCGCGGCGCTTCGTTACGCTCATCGATGCGCTCTACGAGCATCGCGTCAACGTGGTGATCGCCGCAGCAGCTCCAGCAGAGCGGCTCTACTCATCGGGGGATGGCTCTTTTGACTTCGGGCGCACAGTCTCGCGCCTCAATGAGATGCAATCGGTCGACTACCTCACTGGACCGCATTTGACGTGAGTGCGTGACGCAAAATGAGGAATGTCGTTAACGCTTGCTCTTGGGGTTAAATGATAGTATTAACACAACACCTTGTATCGGGCGCAATGGGTCAATCTGTGCTGCCGAAGGAAGCGGCGGCGATGCGTAAACCGAGGTCTTGGTTCTGAATGGCACGTAACAAAATCGCGCTTGTCGGCGCTGGACAAATCGGTGGAACGCTCGCCCTTCTCGCAGGTCTGAAGGATCTTGGCGACGTCGTGCTGTTCGACGTGGTGGAAGGCGTGCCGCAAGGCAAGGCGCTGGACATCGCGCAGGCGGCGCCGGTCGAAGGCTTCGATGCAGCGTATGTCGGCACCAACACTTATGACGCGCTGAAGGGCGCGGACGTCGTCATCGTCACCGCCGGCATCCCGCGCAAGCCGGGCATGTCGCGCGACGACCTTATCGCGACCAACGCCAAGGTCGTCGAGACCGTCGGCCAGAACATCAAGAAGCAGTGCCCGAAGGCCTTCGTCATCGTCATCACCAACCCGCTCGACGTGATGGTGTATGTGATGCAGGAGGCCTCGGGCCTCCCCGCCAACCGCGTGGTCGGCATGGCGGGTGTGCTGGACTCCGGACGCTTCCGCCGGTTCCTGGCCGACGAGTTCAAGGTTTCGGTCGAGGATGTGACGGCCTTCGTGCTGGGTGGCCACGGCGACACCATGGTGCCGCTGATCCGCTATTCGGCGGTCGCCGGCATCCCGGTGCCCGATCTGATCAAGATGGGCTGGACCACCCAGGAAAAGATCGACGCGATCGTGCAGCGCACCCGTGACGGCGGCGCCGAGATCGTGAACCTGTTGAAGACGGGCTCGGCGTTCTATGCGCCGGCCTCATCCGCCATCGCCATGGCGGAGTCCTATCTCAAGGACAAACGGCGAGTTCTGCCCTGTGCCGCCATGCTGAATGGCGAATACGGGGTGAAAGGGCTCTATGTCGGCGTGCCGGTCATCATCGGCGCGAACGGCGTGGAGAGAGTGGTCGAGATCGATTTGAACAAGGCCGAGCAGGCCATGTTCGACAAATCGGTCACGGCCGTTAGGGGCCTCATCGATGTGGTGAGGAAGCTTCAAAGAGGAGAGAAGCAATGACGAGTATCGCATTGGCGGCCAAGAAGGCTGCTAAGAAGAAGGGTGTGAAGAAGGCGGCGTCGAAGAAGGGCGCCAAGAAGAAGGCCGCGAAGAAGAAGTAGTAGCCTTCCCGATTAGCTTTCTAGCAATCGGCTAGCGACGGCGGCAGTCCGCACACCGCCTACCTCCAAAAGTCGGTAAGGGCCAAAATGGCTTGAACCGGCCGAGAAGATGGGTAAATTCGGATTGCTGCACCACAGCAATTCCAGGACTGCCGCTGTCGCCCGCTTTCCTCATAGAGAGATCGGCCTCGCTCGAAGGCCTGGGGTCCGGGTTCCGGCGGATGCGACCTGCATCACTGCGCCGCGCTTTGCGTCGCCTTAACTGAGGCCCGGACATGAACATCCACGAGTATCAGGCGAAGGGACTGCTCGCCAAATTCGGCGTCGGCGTCCTTTCCGGTCAGGTCGCCTACACCCCCGACGAGGCGGTCGAGGCGGCCAGGAAGCTGGGCGGCCAGGTCTGGGTCGTGAAGGCGCAGATCCACGCCGGCGGCCGCGGCAAGGGCGGCGGCGTCAAGGTCGCCAAGTCGCTGGACGAGGTGCGCGAGAATGCGAAGCGCATGATCGGCATGACCCTCGTCACCCACCAGACCGGTCCCAAGGGCAAGCTGGTGAAGCGCATCTACGTGGAGAGCGGCTGCGACATCCGGCGCGAGCTCTATCTCGGCATGCTGGTCGACCGCGCCACTTCGCGCATCACCATCATGGCCTCGACCGAGGGCGGCGTGGAGATCGAGAAGGTCGCCGCCGAGCATCCGGAAAAGATCATCAAGGTCGCGGTCGATCCCGCCACCGGCATCCAGCCGTTCCATGCGCGCAAGATCGCGTTCGGCCTCGGACTCGAGGGCAACCAGGTCTCGTCCTGCGTCAAGTTCGTGACCGCGATGTACAAGGCGTTCGTCGAGCTCGACTGCTCGATCGTCGAGATCAACCCGCTGGTCGTCACCGGCGCCGGCGACGTGATCGCGCTCGATGCCAAGATGAACTTCGACGACAACGCGCTCTACCGCCACAAGGACGTGGAGGAGATGCGTGACGAGGACGAGGAAGACCCGGCGGAGCTGGAAGCCGGCAAGCACAACCTCAACTACATCAAGCTCGACGGCAACATCGGCTGCATGGTGAACGGCGCCGGCCTCGCCATGGCGACCATGGACATCATCAAGCTCTATGGCGGCGCGCCGGCGAACTTCCTCGACGTCGGAGGCGGCGCCACCAAGGAGCGCGTCACCACGGCGTTCAAGATCATCCTCTCCGATGCCAACGTCGAAGGGATCCTGGTGAACATCTTCGGCGGCATCATGCGCTGCGACGTGATTGCCGAGGGCGTGGTTGCCGCGGCGAAGGAGGTTTCCCTCCACGTGCCGCTGGTGGTCCGCCTAGAGGGCACCAACGTGGAGCTGGGCAAGAAGATACTGGCGCAGTCCGGCCTGCCGATCCTCAGCGCCGACAATCTGGCGGATGCCGCCGAAAAGATTGTCAAAGCGGTGAAGGAGGCCTGAGCCATGGCAGTGCTGGTCAACAAGGACACCAAGGTCATCTGCCAGGGCTTCACCGGCTCGCAGGGCACCTTCCATTCGGAACAGGCGATCGCCTACGGCACCAAGATGGTGGGCGGCGTGACGCCGGGCAAAGGCGGCACCACCCATCTCGACCTGCCAGTGTTCGACACCGTGGCAGAAGCCGTCGCCAAGACCGGCGCCACCGCCAGCGTCATCTATGTGCCGCCACCGTTCGCGGCCGATGCCATCGTCGAGGCGGTCGATGCCGGGATCGAGCTCGCGGTCTGCATCACCGAAGGGATTCCGGTCCTCGACATGGTCAAGGTGAAGCGGGCCCTCGCCAACTCGCACACCCGCCTGGTCGGCCCGAATTGCCCGGGTGTCATCACGCCGGGCGAGTGCAAGATCGGCATCATGCCCGGCCACATCCACAAGCGCGGCAAGATCGGTATTGTTTCCCGTTCCGGCACGCTTACCTATGAGGCAGTGGCCCAGACCACGGCCGCCGGTCTCGGCCAGACCACCTGCATCGGCATCGGCGGCGACCCGGTCAACGGCACCAACTTCGTTGATTGTTTGGCAATGTTCCTGGGGGACGATGAGACCCAGGGGATCGTCATGATCGGCGAAATCGGTGGCACGGCCGAGGAGGACGCGGCCGCGTTCCTGAAGCGCGAGAAGCGCAAGAAGCCGGTGGTCGGCTTCATCGCCGGTGTCACCGCGCCTCCGGGCCGCCGCATGGGTCATGCCGGCGCGATCATCTCCGGCGGCAAGGGCGGCGCCGAGGACAAGATCGAGGCCATGAAGTCCGCCGGCATCAACGTGGCGGAATCGCCCGCCAGCCTCGGCTCCGCTATGCTGAAGGCGATGGGGCGGTAGGGGGATTGTAACGGGATCGGGTCATGGTTCGCCGCGATCGGGCGCGGGCCGACCCGCTTCGAGAACCAGAAGAATGATGGGCCGTCGCCCGATCGCGGTCCCTGAAGCGAGCGACGCATGAGCACCAATCCGTCGACCTTCCTCTCCGGTCCCAACGCACCGTTCATCGAGGAACTCTACGCCAAGTACCTGGAGCAGCCGGACTCGGTCGATCCGTCCTGGCGCAAGTTCTTCTCCGATCTCGAGGATGAGAGCGAGGTCGTCCTCAACGACATCCGTGGCGCGTCCTGGGCGCCGCGCGAGCGCGCAGTCGAGATCGCGCGCGAGGATGGCAACGGCCACTATGAGGAAGCAGCGCCGGTCGGCGCTGCGGCCCGGCCGCAGGACCTGAAGCGCGCCGCCCGCGATTCGCTGCGCACCATGATGCTGATCCGCGCCTACCGTGTGCGCGGCCATCTGGAGGCCAGCCTCGATCCGCTCGACTTGAAGCCGCGCGCCAAGCACGCCGACCTAGATCCCCGGACCCTCGGCTTCACCGAGGCCGACATGGATCGGCCGATCCACATCGACAACATCCTCGGCTACGAGAGCGCGAGCCTGCGCCAGATCGTCCATGTGCTGCGCCAGACCTATTGCGGCAACATCGGCGTCGAATACATGCACATCCAGCATCCGGACCAGCGCAAGTGGCTGCAGATGCGGATCGAAGGCAGCCGCAACCAGCGCGACTTCACCGACCGCGGCAAGGTCGCAATCCTGGAGCGGCTGACCGCGGCCGAGATGTTCGAGAAATTCCTCGACAAGAAATACACCGGCACCAAGCGCTTCGGCCTCGACGGCGGCGAATCCATGATCCCGGCGCTGGAGCAGGTCATCAAGCGCGGCAGCCAGCTCGGCGTGAAGGAAGTGGTCATCGGCATGGCCCACCGCGGCCGGCTCAACATGCTCGCCAACTTCATGAACAAGCCGTTCGCCGCGATCTTCTCCGAGTTCCAGGGCAACGCCGCCAACCCCGAGGACGTGCAGGGCTCGGCCGACGTCAAGTACCACCTCGGCACCTCGGCCGACCGCGAGTTCGATGGACGGGTCGTCCACCTGTCGCTGACCGCCAACCCCTCGCACCTGGAAGCCGCCAACACCGTGGTGCAGGGCAAGGTCCGCGCCAAGCAGCGCCAGCGCAATGACAAGAGCCGCGAGGAGGTGATGGGCCTGCTGCTGCACGGCGACGCTGCATTCGCCGGCCAGGGCCTGGTGCCGGAATCGCTCGATATGTCGGAGCTCGACGGCTACAAGACCGGCGGCACGATCCATTTCATCGTCAACAACCAGATCGGCTTCACCACCAGCCCGACCGCGGCGCGCTCCAGCCCCTATTGCTCGGACATCGCCAAGGGCGTGCAGGCGCCGATCTTCCACGTCAACGGCGACGATCCGGAATCGGTGCTGCACGTCGCACGCATGGCCATGGAGTTCCGCCAGGAATTCAAGTGCGACGTGGTCATCGACATGTTCTGCTATCGCCGGTTCGGCCACAACGAGAGCGACGAGCCGGCCTTCACCCAGCCGCTGATGTACCGCAAGATCGCGACTCACCCGACCACCCGGCAGATCTACGCCGACAGGCTGGTCGAGGACGGCACGATGACGCGCGAGGATGTCGACCGCGTCACTGAGGAATTCCAGACCAAGCTGGATAGGGAGTTCGAGGCGGCAAGCGCCTACCGCCCCAACAAGGCCGACTGGCTGGAAGGCGCCTGGGCGGGCCTTGCCATCGCCTCGGGCGACGAGCGGCGCGGCACCACCGACGCCAGCATGGAAGCTCTGCAGGAGGTCGGAAAGGCGCTGACCACCGTCCCCGCCACGTTCAACGTCAACCGCAAGATCGCGCGGCAGCTGGCGGTCAAGGAGCAGATGTTCAAGTCGGGCGAGGGGATCGACTGGGCGACCGGCGAGGCGCTCGCTTTCGGCACGCTGCTGAAGGAAGGCTATTTCGTCCGCCTGTCCGGCCAGGACGTGAAGCGCGGCACCTTCTCGCAGCGCCACGCCGTGCTGGTCGATCAGGAGAGCGAGGCCGAATACATCCCGATCAACAATATCGCCGCCGGCCAGCAGGAGTTCGAGGTCATCAACTCGCCGCTGTCCGAGGCCGGCGTGCTCGGTTTCGAATACGGCTTCAGCCTGGCGGACCCGAAGGCGCTGGTGCTGTGGGAAGCGCAGTTCGGCGACTTCGCCAACGGCGCCCAGGTCATCATCGACCAGTTCATCAGCTCGGGCGAATCCAAGTGGCTGCGCATGTCGGGCCTCGTCATGCTGCTGCCGCACGGCTACGAGGGCCAGGGGCCGGAGCATAGTTCTGCAAGGCTCGAGCGCTATCTGCAGCTCTGCGCCGAAGACAACATGCAGGTGGTGAACTGCACCACGCCCGCCAACTATTTCCATGCGCTGCGCCGGCAGATGCATCGCAACTTCCGCAAGCCGCTGATCGTGATGACGCCGAAGTCTCTGCTGCGGCACAAGCTCGCGGTCTCGACCCTGGCGGACATGGGCCCGGGCTCCAGCTTCCACCGCATCCTGTGGGACGAGGGCAAGACCGCGCCGGACAAGGACATCCGCCGCGTCGTGCTGTGCAGCGGCAAGGTCTATTACGACCTGTTCGAGGAGCGCGAGAAGCGCGAGATCAAGGACGTGCAGATCCTGCGCATCGAGCAGCTCTATCCGTTCCCGCACAAGCCGCTGAAGACCGAGCTGTCGCGCTTCCCCGGCGCGGAGGTCGTCTGGTGCCAGGAGGAGCCGAAGAACATGGGCCCGTGGACCACCGTCCTGCCGGAAATCGAACAGGTCATGGCGGACATGGGCCTGAAGCAGCAGCGGCTGCGCTATGCGGGTCGGCCGGCGGCGGCCTCGCCCGCGACCGGCCTCTTACGCCGGCACCTCAAGGAACAAGCGGCGCTGGTCGAAGACGCGCTGGTCACTGACGCGCCCGCGCAACGCGCGGCGCAATAGGAGAGCTTACATGGCGACACCCATTGTTGTGCCGGGCCTCGGCGAATCGGTGACCGAGGCGACGGTCGCCAAGTGGATGAAGAACGTCGGCGATGC
>DATEOK010000397.1:0-2191 GCA_035274225.1 Dongiaceae bacterium | reverse complement strand
TGGCCCAGCGCGCCAGGTCCTCTGGCTTGCTGATCAGTTCGCCCATGGTGGCAGGCGCCGAGTTCAGGAAATCCAGCCACAGCCGGCCCGCCAGGAAGGGAAAGCCGTCCCGCATCTCTTGCGCAGCCTGGTCGCTCATTGTGACACCGTTCATATGCCTATTGACAGGTTACACGACTCCATGTAACCGTTAAACAGTAAATTGAATGGTAGCACATGGAGTCCTCTATGGTCAAAATCCATAATCTTCTGGCCGCCGGCGCTTTGACCCTCACCGCGCTCGCCACCACACCCGCCGTTGCCGCGGAAGACGTCGCGTACAAGACCGTCGCGGTCGACGGCCTCGACATCTTCTATCGCGAGGCCGGCCCGGCCGACGCGCCGACCGTGCTGCTGCTGCACGGCTTCCCCTCCTCCTCGCACATGTTCCGCGAACTCATCCCCGATCTTGCCGCGCAGTATCACGTGATCGCGCCCGACTATCCCGGCTTCGGCTATTCCAGCGCGCCGTCGGTCGACCAGTTCGACTACAGCTTCGCCAAGAACGCCGACGTGATGGAGCACTTCACCGACAAGCTCGGCTTCACCTCCTATGTGCTCTACCTGCAGGATTACGGCGGGCCCACCGGCATCCGCCTCGCCATTAAGCATCCGGAGCGCGTGCGCGGCATCGTGGTGCAGAACGCGGTCATCAGCATCGAAGGCTGGGACCCGGTCAACACCGCGCCGCTGCAGGCCTATTGGAAAGAGCGCACCGCCGAGACCGAAAAGCCTGTGCGCGACATCATCACCGCCGAAGGCACCAAGTGGCAGTACCTCACCGGCGAGCCGAAGCCCGAGCTGGTCAGCCCCGATTCCTGGACCAGCGACCAGCGCGGCCTCGACCGCCCGGGCAACGACCGCATCCAGCTCGAGCTGCTCTATCAGTACCGCGACAACGTCGCGAACTATCCGAAGTGGCAGCAGTTCCTGAAGGAGCTGCAGCCGCCCATGCTCATCACCTGGGGCAGGAACGACCCGGTATTCACGGTCGCGGGCATGGAAAAGTTCAAGGCCCTGGTGCCGAACGCCGAGGTGCACGTGCTGGATGGCGGCCACTTCGCGCTCGAAGCACACGAGCCGGAAATCGCCGCCGCCATGTTGGATTTCCTCGCGCGCCTGCCCAGCAACTGAGCGGATGAAACAGCGCGCGCGGGGCTATGCCTTGCGCGCCCTGTCCGCCTTTAGCCAGCGGAACAGCTCCTCCATGCGCGCCGCGATCAGCGCCTGCCCATCGCGTTCCGTCCAGCTGCGCACGCCGCGGCCGTTGGCGATGCCGTTCGCGCCCTCGGCCACCAGCTTGGCGATCGCGGGGTCTGGCTCAGGCCGCGCGTCGAGATGCGGGATCAGCGACTTGCCGAAGTGATACATGGTGAAGAGCCCGCCGGCGTCGGCGGATTCGAGCGGGCCGGTGATGCCGAGGCGCCGGCCGAAGCTGTGCCGCACCACCGCATCGATCGCCTCGGCGCTGGCGGCGCCGGACGCCCACAAGGCCCACGCTTCGCGCAGCAGCGCGAACTGCAGGCGGTTGCCGATGAAGCCGGGGATCTCCTGGTCGATCACCGCCGGCTCCTTGCCGGCCTCGCGCAGCACCTCGCACACCCACATCGTGACGTCGACCAGCGTGTGCTTGCTCGCGCACACTTCGACCAGCGGAATGAGCTGCGGTGGATACCAGAAGTGCGTCGCGATCACCCGCTCCGGATGCGCGACCTCGTTGATCAGCGCGCTCGCCGGCTGGCCGCTCGACGAGGCCAGCACCACCCCCGGCGCGCAGATCTTGTCCAGCCGCCCGAACAGGCCGCGCTTCAGCGCCAGGTCCTCGGTCACCGCTTCGATGACCAGCTGCGCCTCCCCCGCATCCTCCAGCCGCGTCGACGGCGTTATGCGCGCGAGGATGTCCGGGATCGCGCCCTCGATCAGCCCGTGGCGCGCGAAATCGCCGAGGCTGACGCCGATCCGCTCCATGGCGCGGCCGAGCGAGGCCTCGTCGCGCCCGATCATCCTGACGCGCTTGCCCGCCATCGCGAACACCTGCGCGATGCCGTGCCCGATGATGCCGTTGCCGATGACGGCCACCGTCTCCAGCGGTTTCATGACAACCCCCGCATTTACCCTGGCCCTATCCTAGCGCCGGGAGCGGCTGCTCGAC
>DATEOK010000396.1:0-5253 GCA_035274225.1 Dongiaceae bacterium | reverse complement strand
GGCCTACGCTCGGCGGCTATCTCACCGAGAATTTCGATTGGCGCTGGGTGTTTTTCATCAACCTGCCGTTCGGGCTGCTGGCGCTGGCCGGCGTGATGGCCTTCGTCAGCGAATCCCAGCGCCGGGTGGCGTTGCGTTTCGATGCCATGGGGTTCCTGTTCCTGGGCCTTGCCATCGGCGCGCTGCAGATGATGCTGGACCGCGGCGAGTTGCTGGACTGGTTCGGTTCGACCGAGATCATCGCCGAGGGCCTGATCGCGGCGGTCGCTTTCTATCTGTTCGTCGTGCACATGTTCACCCACCGCGCGCCGTTCCTGGAACCGCGGCTGTTCAAGGACCGCAACTTCGTGACCGGCACCAGCTTCATGTTCGTGGTCGGCATCATCCTGCTCGCCACCATGACCCTGCTGCCGCCGATGCTGCAGCAGCTAGCCGGTTTCCCCGTCATCACCACCGGTTATGTGCTGGCCCCGCGCGGCATCGGCACGATGATCTCGATGTTCGTGGTCGGGCGGCTGGTCGGCAAGATGGACCCGCGCATCCTGCTCGCCGCAGGACTCGCAATGGCGGCGTTTTCGCTGTGGGAGATGACGCAGTTCAACATCGACATCGGCACCTGGGACATCGTGCGCACCGGCATCGTGCAAGGCGCGGGCCTCGGCCTCATCTTCGTGCCGCTCAGCGCGATCACGTTCTCGACGCTGCCGGCCGACCTGCGGACCGAGGCGGCCGGCCTCTTCAGCCTGATGCGCAACATCGGCAGCTCTGTCGGCATCTCCATCGTGACCGCGCTGCTGACCCGCAACACCCAGATCAACCACGCCGAGCTGGCGCAGCACATCACGCCCTACATGCAGCCGCTGCAATCCCCTGGTTACCCCGAGATGTGGTCGCTTCACACCACCACTGGCCTCGCCGCGCTCAATGCGGAATTGACGCGGCAGGCGCAGATGGTCGCCTATCTTGACGACTTCAAGCTGCTGATGTGGGTGACCCTAGCCGCGGCGCCGCTCATCCTGTTGTTGCGCAAGACCATGCGCGCAATTCCCAAAGAGGCGATGGAGACGGCGGTCGAGTAGCCATTTCTTGCACTTTGGTACGATTGCGCAGTACAGCGACTTGACGCAGGCTTTTATTAAGGCTGCGGTTGCGCCACGACCGCGGCGGTGTTTTTTTTGTGCAGGAACAGGAGGGCGATCGAGCCGTGAAAGCCCAGCAATCGGAATCTTATCGGCTCGAGGCGGAGGCGGAAGGCGTGAAAAACCGCCTGATCGCTGAGCTGGCCAACCGGATCGGGACCCTCGGGGTCGAGATGGCGGATATCGCCGGTAACCTCGACCAAGTGACCAAGCGCTTCGACCAGCAGGCGGACCAGTTCAAGAGCCTGCAGCAGACCGCGACCACCATGGTGTCGGCCAACCGCGCGATCGACGTCGCCGCCCGCAACGCGCAGAGCGCGGCCACGCACGCCGGCACCGGCATCACGCAGTCGCGCGAGACCGTCACCGGTGCGGTCCGCCACATCGGCGACCTGATCGCGGCGGTGGACCGGATCGAGAACCGCCTCGCCAGCGTGCGCTCCGTGCTCGAGCAGGTGACGGGCCTCTCCGGCACCATCGACGCCATCGCGCGCCAGACCAACCTGCTGGCGCTCAATGCCACCATCGAGGCGGCGCGCGCCGGCGAGGCCGGGCGCGGCTTCGGCGTGGTGGCGGGCGAGGTCAAGAACCTCGCCGAGCAGACCCGCAAGGCCAACAAGCAGATCGACGACACGGTGCGCGAGTTGGCCGGCGAGATCGGCAACCTGATCACCGACAGCGGCGCCGCCAGTCGCCATGCCAAGGAAGCCGGCAGCGGCGCCGACCGGATCCAAGTCGTGGTGGCGGACGTTCATGACAGCTTCGCCTCGGTCGACCGCGAGGTGAACGCGATCGCCGAGAGCACCGCCGGCAATCTGCAGCATTGCGAGAGCGTGCTGTCGGAGCTGGGCGAACTGGTCAGCGGCGTCGACCTTTCTTCGGAGAACCTGCGCCAGGCCGACAAGCGCGTGGATGGCCTGCTCAAGCTCAGCGAGACCCTGATCGAGTTCATCGCGGAAAGCGGAGTCGAAACTCCGGACACGCCGCTGATCCGCGTGGTGGTGGAGACCGCGCGCCGCATCAGCGACGCGTTCGAGGCCGCGATCAAGCGCGGCGAGATCACGCTGGACCGGTTCTTCGACGAGAAATACCGCGAGATCCCCGGCACCAACCCGACGCAATACCTGACCGACTATGTCGAGCTGACCGACCGCATCCTGCCTACGATCCAGGATCCGATCCAGCAGTCCGATCCGCGCATCGTGTTCTGTGTCGCCTGGGCCAAGGGCGGCTATCTGCCCACGCACAATCCCAACTATCGCAAGCCGCAGGGCTCCGACCCGGTGTGGAACTCGGCCAACTGCCGCAACCGGCGCATCTTCAAGGACCGTGCCGTGCAGAAAGTCGCGGCCAACACCAAGCCGTTCCTGCTGCAGACCTATCGCCGCGACATGGGTGGCGGGAACTTTGTACTGATGAAGGACCTGTCATCGCCGATCCACATCCACGGGCGCCATTGGGGCGCCTTCCGCATGGGGTATCGCCAGACCTGAGCCTCCGCCCGCGCACGCACCGCTCGCGCCCAGCATAGCGCCGGCAGCGGTGGCGTCACCGCGCGACGTAGCGTCACCGTCTCGCGCTCTGCCCGATCGCACGCGCAGGCCAGGACGACGCCCGAATAACCCTTGGTCGCCGCTCCATTCAGCTTGCAGGCCTGGATCGTCAGGTTGCCGCAGCCGAACCGCGGCGCCAGCACCGCTTGCAGGTCGGCCTCGTCGACATCGGCGCTGGGAAAGGTCTTGCCGCCCACGACATAGCCGCGCGACCGGCGCAGCGCCGCCACCAGCAGCATGCCGCCCGGCCGCACCAGGCCGGCGATGCGCTGCATGTAAGCCGCCCACTCGGCCTTGTCGCCGGTCGCCGAGTCCGCGCAATAGGCGCTGATGACCGTGGCGTATTGCGGCGCGCCGTCGATCGGATGCTCCCGGCGCAGGTCCACCGGCAGCAGGTTGGTGATCCGGGCCCGCGTCATCTCCTCGCGGAAGGTGATCTCCTCGGGCGCAGGCCGGTCGATGCCTTCGCATTCCAATGTGTAGCGGACGAACTCCCGCCAGTCGTGCGCCTCGGGATCGCGCCCGAGCCAGCGCTCGATCTCGCGGAGGTTGGCCGGCAGATATTCGCCGAGATGGATCTCGGAGACCGTCTCCGCCGCCAGGAAGACATGATGCAGCGTCGGACCGACGCCGAAGACGAGCGCCGGCTGCGTGCGGTCGGCATCCTTCATGGCGTCGGCGAAGAAGGCGATGGTCGCGCGCTCCTCCGGCGCGATCTCGCTGTAATACTCCTTGAGGTAGACGCCTGGCTCCCATTCGGTCTCGAACGAAGCATAGACCCCGCGCTTCGCCAGGCGCTTCAGGAAATAGCCGAGGCCGCGCGCCAGCGCGAAGCCGTAGAGCGCGGCGCCGGTGTTGGCGCCGGCCAGGAACACGATGGCATCGATCGCGCTGACGCTGTCGGAGAACAGCGCGAAGCCGCCGGCGCCAATATAATACGGCGCTTCCTTCGCCAGCTCGGTCGCGGTGTTGCCGACGCAGGCAGCAACCTTGCGCCCGCGCAGGCTCCAGCCCAGCCGCACCGCGAGATCGTGGCCGGCCTTCGCCAGCACGTTGGTGCAGGCGCCGGTGCGTTGCAGGAGCGCCCAGTTGGCCTTGATCACCGCCCACAGGCCGCTGCCCCAGAACACATAGCTCGCCAGCAGCAGCGTGATCGCCAAGAAGTAGTCGATGCCCGCCAGCAGGCCGGACCCGGCCACCAGCAGCCCAACCGCAGTCGCCACGAGGTCCAGTGCGTAGGCCGTCAGCACCGACGCCGCCACGGTGGCGCCCCAGCGCCGCGCTCCGGAAAATGCCCGCGCGGAAGGCTTTGCGGCCCCGACGTTCGCCTCGTCCATGGCCAGCTCCATCTATTACGGTACGTACGGTATGTATGTTAACACTCTATATACGGCCCGGTGGCGCGTCAAGTAGATTACGTACCGCTGGTACGTAAGTGTGAGGAGGATCACATTCCAACCAAGCAGAAGCGGCGGCGCTCGACGCTGTCGCAGGACGAAGCCAGGAAGCGCTACGCCAGGATGGGCGGCCTCGTGGTCATGGAGCAGATCCAGAAGGATTCGCTGCTGCTGGGCGAGAATGCGATCGCGGTCGGACCGTTCGCCCGCCTTGATGCCGGCGCGGTCGCGGCGCACGACGGCAAGACCCGCGGCGCGATCACCAACCTGTTCGGCAGCCAGGCGGCGTTCCAGGCGGCGGCGATGGCGGATGCGCTCGACGGCACCGATTGGCTCGTGCGCATCACGTTCCCCGCGCCGGCGGACTATCCCGACGCGGAGGCTTGGATCGATGCCCTGCTGCAGAGCGAGTCCGCGCGCGGCCCGGTGCACGCCTCCAAACCCGTCGTCAACGACGGGCAGATGTGGGCGCTCTGGCTCAGCGCCATGCCGTACGGCATCTGGAGCGAGCGGATCGCCAAGTCCAGCATGGCCGAATATGTGAATTGGGTCGACAAACTGGAGCAGGCGCTGCAGGGCGGGCTCGACCATTTCGGCCTCGCCCTGCGCGATGGCGTGAAGCGCAACGATCTCGCCTGCGCGATGGCCGGGCTGATCGAGGGAGTCTGGCTCAACCAGTGCCTCGCCAAACGCCACCCGTTCGACAAGGGCGAGCCGGTGAACACGATCATGCGCCGCGGCGGGCGCCTGCTGTGGCTGGGCGCGACGGTGAAGCGCAGCTAGCCGGCGAGGCCCATCAGCCTGGCGTGATAGATCAGCAGGATGGTCTTGGCGTCGACAATCTCGCGGCGCTCGATCATCGCGAGCGCCTGGTCGAGCGGCACCTCGATGACTTCGATGTCTTCGCCTTCGCTGGCGTGGCCGCCGCCGGCGCTGACGCGATCCGCGGCAGTGTATTCGCCGACGAACAGATGCAGCCGCTCGGTCACCGAGCCGGGACTCATGATCGGGGCCAGCACCTCCTCGACCTGCGTGATCCGGTATCCGGTCTCCTCCTCCGCCTCGCGGCGGATGGCCGTCACCGGGTCGTCGGCATCGAGCAGCCCGGCCGGCGCTTCCAGCAGCATGCCGTCGGGGTGGCCGTTGAGCAGCGCCGGCAGGCGG
>DATEOK010000395.1:0-7540 GCA_035274225.1 Dongiaceae bacterium | reverse complement strand
GCGATCAGCTTGCATGGCGTCGGCCTGTCCTTGGGCTCGGCGGAGGGCTTGGACGAGGAACATCTCGCGCGCATCGCAAGGCTGGTGCGGCGTCTCGATCCGGCCGCGGTGTCGGACCACGTCTCATGGAGCGTGACCGGCGGCATCTATTTCAACGACCTGCTGCCGATCCCCTATGACGAGGAAGCGCTGGTAGTCATCGCCCGCAACGTCATGCGCTTCCAGGAAGCAATCGGCCGTCCGGTGATGGTGGAGAATCCTTCCACCTACCTACGGCACGCGCAGTCCGACCGCGCGGAGCCGCAATTCCTGGCGGAGTTGTGCCAGCGCAGCGGCTGCGGCCTCCTGCTCGACGTCAACAACGTGTTTGTCTCCACCGAGAACCACGGTGACGACGCGCAGGCCTATCTCGCCGCCATCGCGCATCTGCCGATCGGCGAGATCCACCTCTCCGGCCACCACCTGCGCCAGATCGGCAACCGCTCCATCCGCATCGACGATCATGGCTCGCCCGTCTCTGACCCGGTGTGGGCGCTCTATGAGCAGGCGCTGAGCCTGATCGGCCCGCGCCCGACCCTGATCGAATGGGACAGCGCCATGCCGCCGCTTGAGACCCTGCTCGCCGAAGCCGGCAAGGCGCAGATGCGGCTCGACGCCGCCCAGCGGGGCGCGGCATGAGACTGGCCGATCTGCAAGCCGCCTATCGCGGCTACCTGCTGAGCGGCGACGGCGCGGCGCTGGCGCCGGCCATCGTCGCGGATTCATTCGATGGGGCGGAACGCCTCGCGATCTATCGCAACAACTTCCTGATCAGCCTCGGCGAAGCTCTCAAGGCCAATTTCCCGGTTACGCTGCAACTGCTCGGCGCGGAGTTCTTCGAGCAGGCAGCGCGGCGCTTCGTGCTGAGCCATCCACCGCAGCGTCCGTGCCTATTCGAGTATGGCGCGGGCTTCGCGGACCATCTGCGCGATCTGCCGCATATGGCCACCCGACCCTACATCGTCGACATGACGCGCTTCGAGTTCGCGCGCATCGCCGCCTACAACGCACCGGCGGAGCCAGCCGTCGCGCCCGAGAGCCTGGTCGGCCTCACGCCCGAGCAGTTGGAAGCGCTGCCGATCCGGCGCGCGCGGCACGCCCTGGTCCTCGCAGTGCGTGCGCCGGTCCTGGCGCTTTGGCAGACGCATCAGGAAGCGGAACCGGATTTTGGCGCCATCGACATGACTCCCAGATCGCAGGCGCTGCTGGTGTGCCGGCCGGACCAGGCGCTGATGTATCAGGAGCTCGATCTCTCCACTTCGGCATTCCTGCTGGCGGCCGAGAGTGAAACCAGTCTTGGCATCGCCGCCGCGCGGTGCGGTGCGACCGACGACGCAACGCTCGGCCGGATCATCGCGCTGGCGCTCCAGCTCAAGCTGCTGACGCCCGGCAGCTAAGCCGTGAAGGCGGCCGCGATCGCGGGATCGTCGATCGGGATGAAAGCGGGCGCCTCCGGCACGCCCACCGCTGTTGCGCTCGCGGCAACCACCACCATCACCGCCAGCATGACGAGATACATCTCGCCTATGAGCGCGGCAATCTCGCCCAGGCTGATCGGATCGGCGTCGGACGAATAAAGCTGCTCTGCCATGATCGCCTCACGCGTATTGCGCTTCGCCGTTGCCGAAGGACCAGTTCTCCTTCTTCGTCTCGACGAGATTGATGAAGACGTCCTGCGGGCGCAGGCCGGGCTTGGCCGCGAGGTTGCGCGCGATCAGGCGGAAGAGCTGCTTCTTCTGCTCGACCGTGCGCGTGTCGCTGACGGTGATCTGGATGATGGTGAGATCGTCGGTGTATTCGATGCCGAGGTAGCTGGCGCTGCGCCGCAGGCCGCTATCCGGTTCGCGCTCGGTGATGAGGTGAAAAAGATCGTCGGCCGGCACGTTGAAGGCCTCCTGGAGCGCGGCGTGGAGTCCGGCGGAGATCGCCTGGCGGTCTGCGCTCGAGCGATGCCGGGGGACGGAGATGCGGGCGAGTGGCATGGGATACTCCTTGTCTTGACACCATCAAGATGGGAGCGGATGATAGTTATGATAATTTAATAGTTCTGATGATATTCTTTTGGAAAACTGAATGAATGCGACCCTCGATCTCGACGTGTTGCGCACCTTTATGACCGGGCACGACCTCGGCAGTTTTGCCGCGGCCGCCGAGCGCCTGGGGCGATCGCAATCGGCGCTCAGCCTGCAGCTGCGCAAGCTGGAGGCGCTGACCGGACAGACCTTGCTGCGCAAGGATGGGCGCGGCCTGGCGCTGACGCCCGCCGGCGAGATCATGCTGAGCTACGCGCGCCGGATGATCGAGCTGAACGACGAGGCGATAACCGCGGTGCGCGGCGTCGCGATCGAAGGCTGGGTGCGCCTTGGCCTGGTGCAGGATTTCGCCGAGAGCTGGCTGCCCTCCCTGCTCGGCCGCTTCGCGCGCGCCCATCCCGGCGTGCGGGTGGAGGCGCGGGTCGATCGCGGCGCCGTGCTTGCCGCGGCGGTCGCCAAGGGCGAGCTCGACCTGGCGCTGGTGTGGGGCGACCTGCCGGGGCCCAACCGCACCGAGCTGACTACCATGCCGATCGCCTGGATCGGCGCGCCACGGCACCAGATCGCCGCGCTGCGGCCGCTGCCGCTGGTGAGCTTCGAGCCGCCGTGCGTGTTTCGCGACGCCGCGGTGCGGGCACTGGACCAGGCCGGCATCCCGTGGCGCATCACCTTCACCAGCCCGAGCCTTGCCGGTTTGTGGGCCGCGGTGGAAGCCGGCCTCGGCATCACGCCGCGCGCGCCGCACAGCACGCCCGCGCGCCTCACCGTGCTTGCCGGCGATCGCCGCCTGCCCAAGCTGAAGGCAAACGCGGGGCTATGGCTTCATGGTGCGGCTGGTTCGGCAAAGCCGGCGGTGGCGCGCCTGCAGGATGTATTGATCGAGACGATCCGGAGCGAAGAGACGCCGCTCAGCGCGCGCGCTTAGCCGCCTTGAGCGCTACCACGGGCTCGAGCGCATCGGCCAGGCCAGCGCCGCTGACCGGCGCGATGTCCGAGCGCACCGTCGCCAGCGTGCCGTCGTCCAGCATGCGCTTGAGATCGGCGCGGGCGCGCGACACGCGGCTCTTGATGGTGCCGACGCGGCAGTCGCAGACGGCGGCCGCCTCCTCGTAGCTAAGGCCGCTCGCGCCGACCAGGATCAGCACTTCGCGCTGATCGGGATTGAGCTGCCAGAACGCGCGGCGGAAATCGCAGAACTCGAGGCTGGCTTCCTGCGACGCGCTGATCGATGGCTCGTTGACCGTGAGATCGTCGAGCGAGGAGAATTTGGAATGCCGTTTGCGCCCTTCGTTGTAGAACAGGTTGCGCAGGATGGTGAAGATCCACGCCTTGAAATTGGTGCCCGGCGTGAACTGCTGCGAGGCGCTGATAGCCCGTACGATCGTGTCGTTGACGAGGTCGTCAGCCTGGTCGCGGTTGCGCGTCAGCGACCGCGCGAATGCGCGCAGGTGCGGCAGCACGTCCAGCAACGCCGATTGCAGTTCGGCCGACATACGATCGAACGCCGGTTCCTCCATGCCTCTTCTTCCCTGGTTGGCCCTTAGGAGCCCGGTTGCTTGGGCTTTTTCAGTTTGCTGATGAGCTGGAGCATTTCCACCGGGACCGGTTCGGTCGCCACGTCGGAATAGAGCCGGCCCAGCTGCGCGTCGAACCAACGGTCGAGCACAGCGGGCGCGCGGCGCTGCCCTGGCTTCTCGGATTGAGATTCTTGAGATGCGGTCACTTCACTCTTCACGTCGTTGTCTTTGTCGTCATTCACGGTTCCGCCCCCCGGCGCATAACACGCCGTCCCGAAGCCAATGTGCTTGCCGGGCGAATTCTTAGACGCCGAACCCATTTTCCTGCAATTCCCCGCGTGGTAGGAATATGGAGCTATGCCCTGGCCGCACATTTTTCTCTAGCGTTGGGAACCCCCGGGTTACGGTTGGGGTTCCTTGATCACAAAAAAAATTAGGGTGGCAAGAGAGAGGGACCATGCCAGACGTTTCCGAGAAAATCGTCGAAAACCTTCGCTATCTGCGGCGCTACGCCAGAGCGTTGCTGGGCTCGCAGCAGACCGGCGATACCTACGTCCGCATCTGCCTTGAGGACTTGCTGCAGGAGCCGGATCGCATTTCGGCGGAGGGCGATGTCCGGCTGCAGCTGTTCCGCCTGTTCCACGATGTCTGGTCGCGCACCGGCGTCCATGACCACGACGATGAAGAAGGAGCGCCGAACGATCTCTCGGTCGAAGCACGCCTGCAGGCCTTGCCGATCTCCGAGCGCCAGATCCTTCTGCTGACCACGCTCGAAGGCTTCTCGGTGCAGGACGCCTCGCAGATCCTCGGCATCTCGCATGAGCAAGGCGGCGACCTGCTCGCCTCCGCCTGGTCTTCGGTCAATGAGCAGATGGCGACCTCCATCCTGGTGATCGAGGACGAGCCGGTGATCGCGCTCGATATCGTGGGACTGGTGCGCGACATGGGCCATTCCGTGATCGGCATCGCCTCCAGCCAAGTCGAGGCGGTGCGGCTCGCGCAGAAGAGCCAGCCGGGCCTCGTGCTCGCCGACATCGACCTTGGCCCCGGCGGCTCTGGCCTCACCGCGGTCAAGGAGATCCTCGATTCGATGAAGGTGCCCGTGATCTTCGTCACCGCCTATCCGGAGCGGCTGCTGACCGGCGAGCGGCCGGAGCCGACCTATCTCGTCACCAAGCCATTCGAGCCGGACACGCTCAAGGTTACCATCTCCCAGGCCCTGTCCTTCTTCGGTCAGCCTCGACAGAGCAGACAGGCGGGCTAGCCTGTTGACCATCTGCCCCCGGGGCGCGTGACTTCAGGTCCCGCGCCCCGGTAGATTTGGGGGCAGGTGAGTAGGGAGTCCCACCATCGATGTTCGGTCAGCTTCTGCAGCCACTGCGCCACCGGCTGATCCTTCTGTTCGCGATCGTCCTTATCATCCCGAGCGCGTTCGGCATCTTGATCGCGATCGACCGCTATCGCGACCAGGTGCGGCAGGCGCATGAGTCGACGGTGCGGTTCGCGACGCTGGCGTCGAACTACGAGACCAACCTGCTCTGGCAGTCGAACCGCATCATCCAGAACCTGGCGCACCAGCCGCAGGTCATCGCCGCGGTCGCGAACGCGCCCTCGCGCGGATCCGAATGCGCCAACCTGCTGGAGACGGCGATCCGCCCCTACCCCGCCTACGCCCTCGCGGTCCTGCGCAACACCAAGGGCGATGGCGTGTGCCAATCCGATCCGGCGGCGCAACCGGCCAACGCCGCCGACATGGACTGGTTCAAGGCGGTGCTGGCGACCAAGCGCGAGTCGCTCAGCGGCTATCTCTATGCCGCGCTGCTACAGGAGGCCGTCATCATCTATGCGGCGCCCGTGGTGAACGACCGCAACGTGCCGCTCGGCGTGCTGTCGCTGGCCATCCGGCTGGAGTGGCTGTCGGCGATCGGCCAGGAGCCGGGCCTGCCGCCCGACGCGATGGTCTATCTCCTTGATCGCGCCGGGCACGTGCTGGTCGGCCCGAAGGCGCAGGGCGTCGATACCCAGGCCGGCCTGCCCGATCCGGAGACCATCGAGCAAGTAGTGGGCGGCTATATCCGTACCTTCGACTCCATCGGCCAGGACGGCATCCAGCGCAACTACGCCGTCAACGTCATCGGCGACAAGGAGCTGTTCGTGCTGCTGGGGCAGCCGACCGCGCGGCTGATCGAGCCGCTCAGCACCTCGCTGCTGATCCAGATCGGGGTGCTGGTGTTCGTCGCGGTGGCGGCGATGGCCGCCGCCCTGATCGGCACCCGCGGGCTGGTGACGAAATGGATCTGGCGCCTGACCCAGGCCGCCAGCTCCATGAGCGTCGGCGATCTTTCGGTCAAGCGCGAGTTCAAAGGCGCGCCGGCCGAGATCCGAGAGTTGGCGGAGACGCTGCGCGAGATGGCGAGCCGTCTGGACGAGCGCGAGGCCGACCTGCGCCAGTCTCTGGCGCAGAAGCAGATGATGCTGCGCGAGATCCATCACCGGGTGAAGAACAAC
The DNA here is from genome assembly GCA_035274225.1 of Dongiaceae bacterium. Classification (GTDB taxonomy): domain Bacteria; phylum Pseudomonadota; class Alphaproteobacteria; order Dongiales; family Dongiaceae; genus Dongia_A. The sequence continues at coordinate 1,443 of DATEOK010000395.1, read as the reverse complement.
CTGCAGACCGTCACCAGCCTGCTCAACCTCTACGCCCGCATCCCACGCGGCGAGGCGGTCAAGCAGGCCTTCGCCGACGTGCAGATGCGCATCAACGCGCTGGCGCTGGTGCACCGCCATCTCTACGAGAGCCAGGACATGCAGGAAGTCGACCTGCATCCCTTCATGACCAACCTGTGCAGCCTGCTGCAGGACGGCTCCGGCGTGCCGCCACGGCGGGTGCGGCTCAGCGTCGACATCCCGCATGTCCGCGTCACCGGCGACCGCGCGGTGCCACTGGCGCTGCTGACCACCGAAATCCTGACCAACTCCTTCAAGCACGCCTTTCCCAATCAGCGCGCCGGCACCATCTCGGTGCGCATCGCGCGCGAGCCGGACGGCATGGCAAGGCTGGTGATCGCCGACGACGGCGTCGGCCAGGCCGAACGCAACACCGACAGCGAGCTGCCCGGCAGCATGGGCCAGACGCTGATCGAGGCCTTCACCCGGCAGCTGGGCGGCGAGATCGCCGTCTCTGGCCCGCCAGGCACCGTCACGACCCTCGCGTTCCGCCTGGAATCGTTGGCGGTGGCGACTGCCGGCGAGCGGCCGGTGCCGGCGGATGCCACCGCGCCACGCTCGCGCGAGCCGGTCTAGCGCGGAACAAAGCGCCGCGCCCCGGGTTCTTTCCCCAATCCGGCGGCGCGTCGAGATGACACGCCGCGAGACTTATAAAGCGGAAAGCATCATGCGCTACGGATTGTTATGGCTGTTGGGCGTACCGATCCCAATCCTGATCGTCATCTGGCTGTTGTTCCACTGATTCTGCGTCGTTTGGCCCGGTCTCTCGGGGAGGTCGCCATGCGGTGGGTCATCTTGTTTCTTGTCGCGACGATTGGCTCCGGCGTGCTCGGCTTCGGCGCGGCATCGCCGATCGCTGGCAGCATTGGACAGTTCCTGTTCGGCATCTCCCTGATCATGTTCCTGGTGGCGCTCATGGTACGCGCCATGCAGAAGGGCGGTCCGGCTCGCACCATCTTCTGACCGATCCTTCTAGAAATTCAGCTCCAAGAAAAACGGCCCGCTTTCGCGGGCCGTTTCGCATTTGCCGTCACTGCAGCCTAGGGCCACAGATCCTCGTTGCGCTGGCGGAATTCCTTGATCTGCCTTTCCGCCTCGTCGCGCTGGATGCCATAGCGCTCCTGCACCCGGCCTGCCAGCTGATCCATGTTGCCTTCAACGATGGTCATGTCGTTGTCCGTCAGCTTGCCCCACTGCTCCTTCACCTTGCCCTTCAGCTGCTTCCAATTGCCTGCAACCTGATCCTTATTCATTGGTGGCTCCTCTATGCCGTGAAATTCGCATGAAGGAACGGCTGCGCCGTCCTCTTCGTAAACAGTTCCGTGGCGGGAACGTTGCTAGCGCCGGAGCAAGCGGACGGTCTGCCAAACGGCCAAACCGGTG
>DATEOK010000394.1:0-2575 GCA_035274225.1 Dongiaceae bacterium | reverse complement strand
CGCCCCCTCGGTCTGCGCGGCGGCCGGGGCCGGCGCGGACTCGGGACGTGGGGCAGGCGCCTGCTGTCGCTGCTCTTCGCGGGCCTCGTTCTCGGTGAACTCGTCGGCGCGGAACTTGTCGCCCCGGCCGCGACGCCGGCGCCGGCGGCGACCGCCGCGCTCGCGCTCGCCATGCGGGGCTTGCTCTTCCGCCTGCTCGGGCGCCTCGGCTTCCGTCTCCTCGACCTCGAGTTCCTCGGGCGGCAGATCCTCCGGCTCGTCCTCGATGATTGGGGCCTGCGGCAGGGCGCGCTGTTGGAGCTCTTCGCCGGGGTTGAGCTGCTTGATGCGATCCAGGCGATATTCCGGCGGCGTCAGCTCGTCGTCGGCCTGCAGATAGACGCGCACCCCGCGCCGCTGCTCCATCTCCTCGATGGCGCGGCGCTTGTGATTGAGCATGAACAGCGCGACCGCGTTCGGCACGAAGATGGTGACACCCGGGCTGAAGCTGCGCGCGATCTCTTCCTCCGCCATGCGCAGCACATGCAGCGCGGTGGACTCAACCGAACGCACGCGGCCGGTGCCGTGGCAATGCGCGCAGGCCTCGGTGCTGGCTTCCACCAGGCTCGGATGCAGCCGCTGGCGCGACATCTCGAGCAGGCCGAAGGTCGAGATGCGGCCGATCTGGATGCGCGCGCGGTCGTTCTTCAGCGCTTCCTTGAGCCGGCGCTCGACCGTCGCGTTGTTGCGGTTTTCCTCCATGTCGATGAAGTCGATGACGATGAGACCCGCAAGGTCGCGCAGTCGCAGCTGGCGCGCGACTTCCTCCGCGGCTTCGACGTTGGTGCGCAGCGCCGTCTCTTCGATGTTGCGCTCGCGGGTCGCGCGGCCGGAGTTGACGTCGATCGCGACCAGCGCCTCGGTCTGGTTGAGCACGATGTAGCCGCCGGAGCGCAGATGCACCACCGGCTCGTGGATCGCCGCGATCTGGCTCTCGATCTGGTAGCGCTGGAACAGCGGTTGCGACTGGTCGCGATAGGCCTGGACCCGGCGCGCATGGCTGGGCGTCAGGGTGCGCATGAAATCGCGCGCCGCCCGGTACGATTCCTCGCCGGCCACAATGATGTCGCCGATGTCGCGAGTGTAGAGATCGCGGATCGAACGCTTGATCAGGCTGGCTTCCTCGTAGATCAGAGCCGGCGCGGAGGATTTCAGCGTGACTTCGCGGATCTCGTCCCACAGCCGCAGCAGGTAGTCGAAGTCGCGGCGGATCTCCGGCTTGGCGCGCTCCATGCCGGCGGTGCGCACGATCACCGCCATGCCGTCCGGTGCGTCGAGGTCGTCGATGATCGACTTCAGGCGCTTGCGGTCGTTGACGCTGGTGATGCGGCGGGAAATGCCACCGCCGCGGTCGGTGTTCGGCATCAGCACGCAATAGCGGCCGGCCAGCGACAGGTAGGTGGTGAGGGCGGCGCCCTTGTTGCCGCGCTCTTCCTTGGTCACCTGCACCAGCAGGATCTGCCGGCGCTTGATCACTTCCTGGATCTTGTAGCGGCGCAGGTTGCGCTGCCGGCGGCGGCGCGCCTGTTCCTCATCCAGTTCCGGATCGTCCTGCTGCGCGGGCTCTTCGCCGCCCACGACTTCGACCACTTCCGGTGCGGTCTGCACTTCGACCAGGTGGGATTCCGCCGGGGCGGGCAACTCCGCCTCGCCGTTGCCGCTTTCGGTCGGCAGCACGTCGGCCGCGCTTGCGGCCGGCAACTCGCTGTCGGGACCGGCAGCGACGCTGCTCGCCGGGGTGGCTGGAGCGGCGGTGGTGAGCTCCTCGACCGGGGCGCTGCGCAGTTCGAAGCGCGGCGTTTCGAGCGCGGCGCTCCCGGAATTCGCTTCGGGCTGCTCCCAGGGCGAGACCAACTCGTCGGTCGCGCCCGGCGGCAGGGCCGAGGACTCGTTCTCCGGCTGACCCGGACCGTCGACCGGGGCGATCGCCGCGCCGGCCTCAGGCCGGGCTTCTTCGCCGTGCGCAATCGAAGCCGTACGCGTCTCGCTGGCATGCTCCCAGATATTGTCCGATCCGCCATCGTCGCTCGGCGCGATCGCGGCGCCCGCATCGGACGCTCTGTCCTCGAACGATGCCTCGCTGGCGCTGCTTTCGGCGGCGGCCATGGCATCGTCCTCGGCGTGGTCGTCGAACGGCGCGACCGGCTGGTGCTCGATGACCTCATCGTCATCATCGTCATCGACTGCCGCCTCGCGCAGCAGCTTTTCGCGGTCGGCAACCGGGATGCGGTAGTAGTCGGGGTGGATTTCGCTGAAGGCCAGGAAACCGTGGCGGTTGCCGCCATATTCGACGAACGCCGCCTGCAGCGACGGTTCGACGCGGGTTACCTTCGCGAGATAGATGTTTCCTTTAAGCGGGCGTCGGCTGGCGACCTCGACGTCAAATTCTTCCAGCTTCCTTCCGTCCGCCACCGCGACCCGGGTTTCCTCCGGGTGGGTGGCGTCGATCAACATGACCTTTGCCATAGTGGATAGACTCCTCAACGCGCCAAACGTCGCCCGCATTTGCTGCGGGCGGCGGCGCGAAACTCGTGGT
>DATEOK010000393.1:0-2534 GCA_035274225.1 Dongiaceae bacterium | reverse complement strand
CGACGTGCACTGGCACTGGGTCAAGGGACACTCAGGGCATGTCGAGAACGAGCGCGCGGATGAGCTGGCGCGGCTCGCGATCCGGCAGATGAAGGATGCGAGCATTCTGTAGCCCGCCCCTTCCCCCCTTGCGGGGGAAGGATGCGGAGCCTTAGCGAGCGTAGCGAGCTTAGGCAAAGCTGGATGAGGGGTTGCGCGGCGATAGCTGCGCGCGCTCGCAAGAGCGCAGAGATTGCAGAAGCGCTCGCGCGCTGTGCGCCTATCGGCGCAGCCCCCTCACCCAGCTACGGCTAAGCTCACTGTCGTTCGCTAAGCCTCCGCAGCCCTCTCCCGCGAGGGGAGAGGGAATATTGCTGGAAATGCGGGGCTCAAGCCGCCGCAACCACTTCGATCTCCACCAACCAATCGCTCGACAGGGTCTGCGCAACGATGCCGACGGTGGGGATGACGCGACCGTTCAGCGCCTTGACCCGCGCCTTGGCGTTCTCCTCGGCGTAGGCGGGGTCGCGCAGGTAGCTGGTCAGGCGCACGATGTTGTCGACAGTCATGTCGGCGCCGGCGAGAATGGTGCGGATGTTGCGCCAGATGAGGTCGAGCTGTTCGCCCAGGTTCTTACCGGCGACGCCCTTCTCGTCGAGCCCCATGGTGCCGGCGACGTAGAGGAAGCGCGTGGGATTGCGCACTTCCATCGCGTGGACGTAGTCGCCGGTCGCGGGATAGATCCCTTGCGTTGGATTGCGCACGATCATCTGCATTCTTTTTCCTCCCGATCTCCGTACACGAAAAATCGGCGGCCGCACGGCCGCCGATTGGTTTCGCAGCCTTTGGTGCCTACAGCGCCTTGATCACCGCTTCGGCGCTGGAGACCTCGAACGCGCCGGGCGCTTCGACGTTCAGTGCCTTCACGGTGCCGTTGTCGACCACCATGGCATAGCGGCAGGCGCGCGTGCCCATGCCGTAGTTGGTGCCATCCATGGTGAGGCCCGCCGCCTTGGAGAAGTCCGCGTTGCCGTCGGCCAGCATCAGCACCTTGTCGCCGACATTCTGCGCCTTGCCCCAGGCGTCCATCACGAACGCGTCGTTGACCGACAAGCATACGATCTGGTCGACGCCCTTACCCTTGATCGAGTCCGCATGCTGCACGAAGCCCGGCAGGTGCTTGGCCGAGCAGGTGGGCGTGAAGGCGCCCGGCAATGCGAACAGCACGACTTTCTTGCCCTTGAAGAGGTCGTCGGTCTTCACGGTCTGCATGCCGTCCTTGTCCATATACTTCAAGGAAACTGAGGGGATCTTGTCCCCGACCTTGATAGCCATTTTCTTATCCTTTCCGCTTCTCCCGGTGGGTGTGCGCCGCAGAGGATAGGCCCCAGCGCAGCCGCTCTCAAGCGGCATAAGAGAACAGTGCCCGTGGGGGAATTGTGGCCCGGACTAGGGCTTGGCCACCTGGTCCAGGGCCGCCGTCACGGCTTCGGCGGTCAGCAGTTCCGGCAGTACGATGCCGGCCGGCGCGCCCGGTCCATAGACGACATTGAACGGGATGCCGTAGCGCCCGTGCCGGCCGAGGAAATCGGCGATCTTGGGATCGGGATTGGTCCAATCCGCCTGCATCGCGACGACGCCGGAATTCTCCAGCCGGCCGGCGACCGGTTGCTGGTCGATCACCAGCTTCTTGTTGGCCTGGCAGGTGATGCACCAGTCGGCCGTGACGTCGACGAAGACCACCTTGTTCTGTGCGACGTAGCCGTCGATCGCCGCTTCATCGAACGCGACCCAGTAGGAATCGCCCCGCGTCAAGCTGCCGACGTTGAGAACGCCGGTCTGCACCCCGATGACCGACATGAGCCAGATCGCAGTGCCGACCAGGGTGAGGCCCATCAGCCGCTTCAGCCAGCGCATCCAGGGGCCGGGCCGCGGCAGGAAGCCGACCAGCTGCGGCGCGGCCGCGACCGCGACGTAGGGCAGCGCGAGGCCGAGGCCCAGCGCCAGGAAGATCAGCATGATCTCCATGGTGCCGCGCGACAAGGCGAAGCCGACCGCGGTGCCGACGAACGGCGCGGAGCACGGCGTCGCCAGCGCGGTCGCCAACACGCCGGTGAAGAACGACTTGGCATGCTCGTTGCCGGCGCGCGCGTCGCTCGCCACCGCGACGCGGCCGACGAACGCCGGCATCGGAATCTGGAACAGGCCCCACACATTGGCGGCGAACATCAGGCAGACGATCGCCATGAAGGCGAGGAAGGCGGGCTGCTGGAACTGGATGCCCCAGCCGACGCTGGCGCCCGCCAGCTTGAGCGCGGCGAGCCCGCCGGCCAGGACCAGGAACGAGGTGACGATGCCGGCGGCGGTCGACAGGAACGCACCGCGCAGTTGCGACTGCTCGCGCCCCCTGAGATCGAGCACGCCGGTCAGCTTCAGCAGCAGCACCGGCAGCACGCACGGCATCACATTGAGGAGAAGGCCCCCGAGCAGCGCGATGCCGAGGACCGGCAGCATCGCGATCCAGGAGGAGATCGAGGCGGCCGCCAGGATCGGAA
>DATEOK010000392.1:0-2043 GCA_035274225.1 Dongiaceae bacterium | reverse complement strand
GGCCGCACCACCGTGTGCGGGACGCGGGTGGCGGAGGGACGCAACGGCGGACGCGGCGGATGCGCGGCCACGCTGACGTGGTGATTGTGCTCGTGACGCATGTTCACGGACACCGCGCGCGCTTCGCGCGGGATCGCCGATTCGAAGGGCTGGCGCGTGGCCTGGCGCAGCAGATCGGCCGCCTCGTGCTCGGTGCGGTTGAAGCCGGTGGCGATCACCGCCACCTTGATCATGTCGGCCATGCTCTCGACGATCGAGGCACCGAAGATGATGTTGGCGTCCTCGTGCGCCTGCTCCTGAATCAACGTTGCCGCTTCCTCGATCTCCTTCATCTTGAGATCGGGCCCGCCGACGATGTTGATGAGCACGCCCGTGGCGCCTTCCACCGAAATGTCGTCGAGCAACGGGGAAGTGATCGCCTGCTCGGCGGCGAGCCGCGCGCGACCCTCGCCCTTGGCGCAGCCGACGCCCATCAGCGCACGGCCCATGTTGTCCATCACCGTGCGCACGTCGGCAAAGTCCACGTTGACGATGCCCTCTTGCGTGATGAGATCGCTGATGCCCTGGACGGCCTGGAACAGCACCTCATCTGCCTTGCGGAAGGCCTCCATGAAGGTGAGGTCCTCATCCGCCAACGTGATCAACTTCTGGTTGGGGATGGTGATCAAGGTATCGACCTGGTCCCCCAGCGTCGCCAGTCCGAGCTCCGCGCGACGCGAACGCTGGCGCCCTTCGAACAGGAACGGCTTGGTCACGACGCCCACGGTGAGCGCGCCCTCTTCTCGGGCCAGCTGGGCAATCACGGGTGCTGCACCCGTACCGGTGCCGCCGCCCATACCGGCCGTGATGAACACCATGTCGGCGCCGACCAGCGCCTCCTTGAGGCGGTTGACGTCTTCCAGAGCAGCCTTGCGACCCCGCTCGGGGTCCGCGCCCGCGCCCAGGCCCTTGGTCACGGCCTGGCCGATCGGAATCTTCACGGAGGCGTTGCTGGCGTTGAGTGCCTGCGCGTCGGTGTTGACCGCGATGAATTCGACCCCTTCCAGGCCGAACGCGATCATCGTGTTGACGGCGTTGTTGCCGGAGCCGCCAACGCCCACGACCTTGATGCGCGCCTGGTATTGTTGCGTTTCTTCCGCAAACTCGATCGAAAAACCCATGTGTCCTCGTCCTTCCGCGTCGCTTCGCGCTGACTCGTCCCTCGTGCCCGGGCTTGCTACTCGAGCCCTGACTAAAATGCCGCCCTGAGCCAGCCGAGCACGCCGCGTCCAAGGCTGTTACCGCGCGGGCGCGCTGCCTCGTCGACGCGGCTGGGCACCGGCTGCTCTTCCACCGAATAGTGGCGGGACTCGGCCAGGCGCTGTGCGCCGTAGTGCACGAGGCCGACGCCGGTGGCCCACTGCGGGCCCTGGATCAACTGCACGATGCCCTTGACGCCCACCGGCACGCCGAGCCGCACGGGCATGCCGAGGATCTCCTCTGCCGCCTCGACGATGCCTTCCATCTGCACCGCGCCACCGGTCAGCACCATACCGGCGCTCAGGTGGTCGATCAGGCCGGATTCCTCGATGCGCCGCCGCACTTCGCTGAACAACTCTTCGACGCGCGGCTCGACGATGTCTCCGAGCACGCGGCGCGCCACCTTGCGCGGCGCATGCCCACCGACGCCGGGCACCTCGATTTCTTCGTCATCAGCGATCATGCGACCGAGCGCGCAGCCATAGTTGCGCTTGAGGCGGTCGGCCTCCGCCACCGGCGTGCGCAGGCCCGCCGCGACGTCACTGGTCACGTTGTTTCCGCCCGCTGGAATCGTGCTGGCGTGCGCGATTCCGCCATCCGCATAGAGCAAGAGGTCGGTGGTGCCACCGCCCATGTCGATCACGCCGCCGCCGATCTCCTTCTCGTCTTCGCTCAGCACGGCTTCCGCGCTGGCGAGCGAGCTCAGCACGACGTCGGCGACCTCCAGCTGTGCACGCTCCACGCAGCGAATCGCATTTTGTACGCACGAGGTCGCAGCGGTCACCAGATTGACGCGCACCTGCA
>DATEOK010000391.1:0-2892 GCA_035274225.1 Dongiaceae bacterium | reverse complement strand
GCGTCGAAGATGCGCTTCACGATGTTGACGGCCTGGGTCGAGGTCAGGTCGACCGGCTTGTCCAGGATCAGCCAGCCGTCGACCTTGCTCCCTTTCTTACGCCTCATCGTCCCCATCCTTAGCGTCATCCTCCTTCTGGAGGTCGCGGGCGACCGAGGGGTCATGCAGCAGCTTCTCGATCCGGCTCGCCTCCTCGAACGTCTCGTCGGCGCGGAAGCGGACGGTCGGCGTGAACTGCATCTTCACCGCGCGGCCGAGCTCGCCGCGGAAATAGCCGGCGGCGCGATTCAGCGCCTGCACCGTCTTCTCCGTCTCCGTCCCGCCGAGCGGCAGCACGAACACGGTCGCGTTGCGCAGGTCGGGGCTGATGCGCACCTCGGTCACGGTGATGATCTTGCCCGAGAGGTCGGGGTCGGCCAGGTGATGCTCGCGCAGGATCTCGGCCAGCGCGTGGCGCATCTCCTCTCCCACGCGCAGTTGCCGCTGCCCCGCCGGGGCCGATGATTTCTTCTTGCGAGCCATGTCGTGCGATCTGTTCGTTATCCGAAAACAAAAGCCCCTCCCCCACATGGGGGAGGGTTGGGGGGGGAAGCGAGCGAAGATTGCGAGACAACGAGTCTGCGGCTTCCCCCTCCCTGACCTCCCCCGTCTCGGGGGAGGAGGTCACTGGGAGAGCGGCGGCGTTACGCCAGCGCGCGGGCGACTTCTTCGACCTCGAAGCACTCGATGATGTCGCCCTTCTCGATGTTGTCGTAGTTCTCGAACGCCATGCCGCACTCGAAGCCTTCCTTGACCTCGCGCACTTCGTCCTTGAAGCGCTTCAGCGTCTTCAGGGCGCCTTCGTGGATCACCACGCTGTCGCGCAGCAGGCGCACCTTGGCGCCGCGCTTGACCAGGCCTTCGACCACCATGCAGCCGGCGACCTTGCCGACCTTGGTGATGTTGAAGACATCGCGGATCTCGGCGTTGCCCAGGAACTTCTCGCGCAGGGTCGGCGCCAGCATGCCGCTGAGGGCCGCCTTCACGTCGTCCACCACGTTGTAGATGATCGAGTAGTAGCGGATGTCGATATGGTCGCGCTTGGCCAGCTCGCGCGCCTGCGGATTGGCGCGGACGTTGAAGCCGATGATCATGCCGCCCGAGGCGCGCGCCAGCGTGACGTCGCTCTCGTTGATGCCGCCGACCGCGGCATGCAGCACGCGAACCTTGACCTCGTCGGTGGCGAGCTGGTTGAGCGAGGCGGTGATCGCCTCGACCGAGCCCTGCACGTCGCCCTTGATGACGACCGCCAGCTCCTTGGTCTCGCCGGCCTGGATCTTGGTGAACATCTGCTCCAGCGTGCCGCGCTTGGCCGCCGCCATCTGATGCTGGCGATGGCGATGGGCGCGGAACTCCGCGATCTCGCGGGCGCGGGCTTCCGATTCGACCACCACGAAGGTGTCGCCGGCCTGCGGCGTGCCCTGCAGACCGAGCACTTCCACCGGCGTCGCGGGGCCGGCGGAGTCGACCGAACGGCCGCGATCGTCGAGCAACGCGCGCACGCGGCCCCACTCGCTGCCGGCAATGAGGATGTCGCCGACCTTGAGCGTGCCCTTCTGCACCAGCAGCGTCGCCACGGTGCCGCGGCCGCGCTCCAGCTTGGCCTCGATCACCGCGCCTTGCGCCATGCGGTCGGGGTTGGCGCGCAGCTCCAGCACTTCGGCCTGCAGCAGCAGCGCCTGCTCGAGCTTGTCGAGGTTGGTCTTCATCTTGGCCGAGACCTCGACCGCGAGCACGTCGCCGCCCAGCTCTTCGACCACCAGCTCGTGGCTGAGCAGTTCGTTGCGCACGCGGGTCACGTCGGCGTCCGGCTTGTCGATCTTGTTGACCGCGACGATGATCGGCACTTTCGCCGCCTTGGCGTGGCGGATCGCTTCGACCGTCTGCGGCATGATGCCGTCGTCGGCCGCCACCACCAGCACCACGATGTCGGTGACGTTGGCGCCGCGCGCGCGCATCTCGGTGAAGGCGGCGTGGCCCGGCGTGTCGATGAAGGTGATCTTGCCGCCGTTGTCCAGAGTCACCTGGTAGGCGCCGATATGCTGCGTGATGCCGCCAGCCTCATGCGCGGCAACGTCGGTTTGCCGCAACGCATCGAGCAATGAGGTCTTGCCGTGGTCGACGTGGCCCATGATGGTCACAATCGGCGGGCGCGCGACCAGATGGTCGTCCACGTCCGCCTCGCCCAGCAGGCCGGTCTCGATGTCACCCTCGGTGACGCGGCGCATCTTGTGGCCGAATTCGTTGATGATCAGCTCTGCGGTGTCGGCGTCGATCACCTGGTTGATGGTCGCCATCACGCCCATTTTCATGAGGCTCTTGATGACGTCGGCGCCGCGCTCGGCCATGCGGCTGGCGAGTTCCTGGACTGTGATGGTTTCCGGCAGAATGACGTCGCGCACGACCTTGGCCTGTGGTTGCTGCGCCATCAGGTGGCGCTTTTCCTTTTCGCGCGCGCGCTTGACCGCGGCGAGAGAGCGCATGCGCGCACCTTCGTCGCCCGACAAGGCCTGCGACACGGAAAGCTTGCCGGTGCGGCGCTTCGGCTCGTCGCGGCGGGCTGTCGGCGCCGGTTTGACTGCGGCGCGAGCTGCGCCAGGCGGCCCGCGGCGCCGGCTTGCGCTATCGTCGTCTTCGGTCGCCGCCTCGCCTGGCTGCGGCTTGTGCATGTGCGCACGCATCGCGCTCGGCGCCGCAGCCGGCTTCGCCGCCTTCGGCGACGCGGCGCATCTTGTGGCCGAATTCGGTGATGATGAGCTCGGCAGTGTCGGCGTCGAGCACCTGGTTGATGGTCGCCATCACGCCCATCTTCATCAGGCTCTTGATGACATCGGCGCCGCGCTCCGCCATTCG
>DATEOK010000390.1:0-4836 GCA_035274225.1 Dongiaceae bacterium | reverse complement strand
CATCTCCTGCGGGCGGACCGGGTTCATGATGGCGCTCGTCATACCGGAGGCGATCGCCATCGGCAGGAAGGCGGCGTTGATGCCGTGCCGGTTTGGCAGGCCGAAGGAGATGTTCGAGGCGCCGCAGGTGGTGTTGACCTTGAGCTCGTTGCGCAGCCGGCGGATCAGGTGGAACACCGAACGGCCGGCCTGCCCGAGGGCGCCGATCGGCATGACCAGCGGATCGACCACGATGTCGGAATGCGGGATGCCGTAATCGGCGGCGCGCTGCACGATTTTCTTGGCGACCTCGAAGCGCACGTCCGGATCCTCGGAGATGCCGGTCTCGTCATTGGAGATGGCGACCACGGCCGCGCCATACTTCTTCACCAGCGGCAGCACGACTTCGAGCCGCTCTTCCTCGCCGGTCACCGAGTTCAGCAGCGCCTTGCCCTTGTAGACCGCGAGACCGGCCTCGAGCGCGGCGACGATCGAGGAGTCGATTGACAGCGGCACGTCGGTCAGCGACTGCACCAGCTGGATGGTCTCGGCCAGGATCTTCGGCTCGTCGGTCATCGGGATACCGGCATTGACATCCAGCATCTGCGCGCCGGCCGCGACCTGCGCCAGGGCATCGGCCTTCACGCGGCTGTAGTCGCCCTGGGCCATTTCCGCCGCCAGCAGCTTGCGCCCGGTCGGGTTGATTCGCTCGCCGATGATGACGAAGGGGCGATCGAAGCCGATCACTACTTCCTTGGTGGCAGAGCTGATGACGGTATCGGTCATATACGCAATCCTTTCACGAAGTAGCGGCGGGTTCGACCGCGCGCCGTTGCTGTCTGTTCCGCATGACGCCGGAGGCCTGGATGATCTCGTTCACGAACTCCTCCTGCCGGTAGGCCATCACGTGCACGCCTGATACGCCTTCGATCTCCTTGATCTCCTGGATCAGGTCGATCGCCAATTGCTTGCCTTCGGCCCGCTGGTCCTTGGCCTTTTCCATCCGCTCGATGATCGCCTCGGGGATATGCACCCCGGGCACGTTGTTCTTCATCCAGCGGGCGGTCTTGGCGGACGGCAGCGGTCCGACGCCGATCAGAAAGAACGCCTTCTGGTGCAGTCCCTGCTCGCGCACTTTGTCCATGAATTTGCGCAATAGCGGCACGTCGAAGCAATACTGGGTCTGGATGAACTGGGCGCCCGCCGCGATCTTCTTGGCGATATGGACCGCCCGGTATTCGTAGGGCGGGGCGAACGGGTTGGCGGCGGCACCCAGGAACACCCGCGGCGGGGTCGTCAACTTGCGGCCAGACAAGAAGTGCTTCTTGTCCCGCATCGTGGTGATGCATTCCAGCAACGAAGTTGAATCAAAGTCGAACACCGGCTTGGCCGCCGGCTGGTCGCCGGCCTGCACCCCGTCGCCGGTGAGGCAGAGGATGTTCTGCACCCCCATGGCCGCGGCGCCCAGCACGTCGCCCTGGATGGCGATGCGGTTCCGGTCGCGGCAAGAGATCTGCATGATGACGGCATAGCCGGCGCGGGTCAGCAGCGAGCAGATGCCGACCGACGACATGTGGCAGTTGGCGCCGGAGGCGTCGGTGGCATTGATGGCGTCGCACACCTCGGAGAGGACCAGGGCGCGGTCATAGACATCGCGCGGGTCGGCGCTGTCCGGCGGGTTGAGCTCGGCCGTGACGGCAAAGCGCCCCATCCGCAGCACGCGCTCCAGCCGCCCGCCCGACGAGTGGCCGGGCAGGAGCGGCAGCGGCGCCGATGGATCGTAGCTGTGATGGCCGTCGTTCATGCAGCCTGGCCTTCTTTCTTCTGCTGCACGGAGGCGGTGACGGCGGCGAGGTCCTTGGTCGCGCCGGGCTTGGCGGCCGGCGGCTTCGGCTTGTTGCCGGCCTGGTCTTCCAGGCCCGCGGCGATACGCACCACGCGCAGCCAGGAGGACTTGCCCTTGAGGCGGTTGTCGACGGTGCGCTGCACGTCCAGGATCTTCTCGCCGTAATCGGCCTTGAGGCCCATGCGCTCGGCGCCGGCCCAGGCCTGCACCCACACGCACTTCATCTCAGGCTTCACCTCGCAATGCCCGTTGTCGCGCACGCCGCCGCACGGGCCGTTGCGCAGGGTCTTCGGGCAGTTCATCGGGCACGACATGCCGGTGGAGGAGAGGGCGCATTGCCCGCACATCTGGCAGTCGAACAGGAAGCCCTTGGTCACGCGCTCGACGCTCTCGAACGGCGTCTCCAGCTTCTCGTAGCCGATCTTGTTCCACAGCGGATGCAGCGCGATCAGCGCCTTCTCGAACGCGCGATAGAACGCGTTGAGCCCCTTGGCATGGCGCACCGACCACAGGCGGACGGCATACATTGCTTACGCTCTCCCCATGACAATACCCCTCTCCCCTTGCGGGAGAGGGCTGCGCAGCCTTGGTGAGCGCAGCGAACCTAGGCGGAGCTGGGTGAGGGGGCCGCGCCGCAGGCGCGCAGCGCGCGAGCGCTGAGACGTTAGTGCGGTTAAGGCGCTCTGCCGAGCGCGCGCAGCTCTCGCTGCGCCACCCCTCATCCAGCTGCGCCTAAGCTCGCTGGCGCTTGCTAAGGCTCCGCATCCTTCCCCCGCAAGGGGGGAAGGGAACCTATTTGATGGGGAACGGCTGGAGCGCTTCATCTACGCCTTCTCCACGCCGCCGCTTTCGACCAGCGACTTCAGCTTGGCGTCGTCGAACGTCGCTTCCAGCTCCGCGGCCTTCTTGTCCACTTCGGCTTGCAGGTCGTCGCTCACCTCGACCGGCGCCGCGCGGCGCCACTCGGCGAGGTACGAGTCCGTGTCGCGCAGGTTGGCGCGCATGGCGGCGCGGTCGATCGCCTTCTCGAAGCGCTCGTTCAATTGAATCTTGGCGCTGTCGCGGCCCTTTTTCACGATCACCTGGGCCGGGATGTCCCTCCAATAGACGACGACCAACTGTGCCATGCTTGCCCCTTACGCCATCTTGTGCCGCATGAAGTCCGCGAACTCACCGTAGCCGGTGCGGCGATGCACGAACTCCAGGTTCAATCTCTCCGCCGCTTCCTTGGCCCGCTGCAGCAGATCCGCATCGTCAATCTGCGCCAGGTACACCAGCTTGCGGTAGTTGCCGAAATACATGTCGCGCAACTCCGGATGCTTCTCGATCCCGAACCCCTGCCAGATCAAGCGCTCGAAATGCCGCGCCAGGTAATCGGTCAGGAAGAACGTTCCCGGCTCTTCATCCATCATCTTCTCGAAGTCGGCCGTCCCGGCGAACCACTGGTAACAGTGCGGCCCTTCGATGCGCTCGACACCCTCCTCGGCGAGAACTTGGTCCAATGCGCCACCGGTGCCGCAATCGCCATAGAGCACGAAGATGCGGTCGAACTTCTTCCGCCCGGCTCTGATCTTGCGCTGGACACCCGGAGCGATCTTTTCCGGCCGGTTATGCCAGATCGCGGGCAGGCAGGTGATCTCGATCCGGTCCTCCCAGCCACTCGCCTTGCTCACCGCCAGGAATTCCTTGGCCAGTGCGCCGCAGGCGATGAACAGGGTCTTTGGGCCGTCCGCCATACCGTCGATCCGGCGCCCCAACCGGACGCCGCCTTCTCGGGTCAAATCCTTATGCGCGGCAGGGGTGCCGGGCTGCTATTGCCGCGACCGGGGATCGCCTGAAAGCGACCGAACCTTCGTCGCGGATAGGCTATATGTGGTCGTTCCGGGCTACTGAGGTCAAGCGGTCGCGCGCTTCTCGTCCAACTGTTTCAGCGCGTGATCGATCCATTGCACGGTCAGCTTTTCATGCACCGAGTTCTGGCCGAGGCGCTGGCGCAGGGCACCGAAATCGACCTCGTCCAGCTTCTGGTCCTGATTGAAGCAGGAGAACACCACGGTCTCCTGGCCGGTGACCGGATCCTTGTGCGGCTGCAGGCACTGGGCGCAGACCTCTTTCATCATGCACTGCATCGGCGAGTTGATGGAGCCGATCGCGCAATGCGACGACTTGAGATACGGCTTCAGCACCTCGTGCCGCGCCCGCGCCACCGCGTTCATCATGCCGTCGGAGCCGATGGCGATGATGCGGTCGACATCCTGGATCTTGATCGTGGTTTCGCCGAGCGCGCCGGTCGCGTAGCTGAGGATGCACTGCACGATGTTGCCGACGAAGGTCTTGTCCTGCGGCCGGTCGGCGGTGAAGCCGGGGCCTTCATCGCTCGACCACACCACGACGTCGGAGGCCGCTTCGATTTCCTCGACCTTGTAGCGGTCCTGCAGCTTCTTGTAGCCGGCGAAATACACGACCTTGGAGCCGGCGGCCTTGAGCGCGCGGCCGATCGAGAACAGCACCGCGTTGCCGAGCCCGCCGCCCGCCAGCAGCACGGTCTCACCCGCCGGCGTATGGGTCGGCGTGCCGGTGGGGCCCATCAGGATCACTGGCTCGTTCGGCTGCAGCCAGGCGCAGAGGTCCGACGACCCGCCCATCTCCAGCACGATGAGGCCGACCAGGCCCTCTTTCACGTCGGTCCACGCGCCGGTCAGCGCGAGGCCCTCCATGGTGAGGCGCGTGTCCGCCGTCTTCGGCGCCAGGGTCTCGAAATTCTGCAGGCGGTAGAACTCGCCCGGCAGGAAGTTGGCCGCGGCCTGCGGTGCTTCCACCACAACTTCGACGATGGTCGGCGTCAGGCGGTTGACGGTGCGGATCCTGGCGCGCAGGCGACGGTTGAGACCGCCCAGGAACGCGGCGTGGTCCTTGTTCGCCGCTGCCGGCAGCTTGGCCAGCGTTTGCGACACAACGGGCCAGCCGAGCTTGGCGCTGCCCATCGCCTTCACCACGTTGCCGGCGAAGGA
>DATEOK010000389.1:0-5260 GCA_035274225.1 Dongiaceae bacterium | reverse complement strand
TGATCGCGGCGGAAACCGGCGCCGTCGTGTGGGCGCAGAACTATGACAATGCGCTGGCCGACGTGTTTTCGGTGCAAGATGAGGTGGTCAGCGTCATTGCCAGCACCTTGACCGGGCAAGTCGAGCTGGATTCGGCGGCGCGTGCCGCCAACAGCCATCCAAGCAGTGTCGCAGCCTACGACCTGGCGCTTCGCGGTTTCCAGCACCAGCAGCTCGGGACGCGCACCGATACGGCAATTGCCATCGACTATCTTGAACGCGCCATCGCCCTCGATCCCAACTATACGGAAGCCTATCCCTGGCTCGCCGCGGCCTATCACACCAACTGGCAGTTCGACTACGAGCCGCGCACGCTGCAGCAGGCGATCGAGATCGGCGCCCGCGGCGTGAACCTGGACCCGCACAGTGCCCGTTGCCATGCCTCACTCGGCTGCTGCCTGCTTTATGACAAGCAGTTCGACCGCGCGGAGCATCACCATCGCCGTGCGCTCGCACTCAATCCGAACGACCCGCAGGTGCTGACTCTCCTCGGCCTGTACGAGGCCTATATGGGACGGCTCGACAGGAGCACGCAGCACTTCGACAGCGCTCTGCGCCTCAGCCCCTACCCGCCTGACTGGTTTGCGGAGTTTCGCAGCCTTGCGGCCTTTGCAGACGGCCGGTACGACGATACGCGCGCCGGTTTTGATGGCTATGCGGATCGGTTCTGGGACGCGATGTATCTCGCCTCCGCCTATGGGCATCTCGGCCGGTTAGATCAGGGCGTCGCGCTGATTGCCCGCTATCGAGACAGCCACCCGCACCTGTCCTTCCCGACGATCGCCGCGAACGAACCTTTTGCGCGACGGGAGGACAGCGCCCGACTGATCGACGGTTTGCAGAAAGTGCTGAAGGACTAAGAGTCCGGGGAAACCGCGCGCGTCAGTTTGGCGTCGCGTAGATCGGCCTTCCGAATGTCTTTTCCAGCGGCACAACGCCGAGGCCGGGCGCGGCCGGTGCCGCCATCTTGCCATCCTTGCAGGGCGGCAGTCCGGTGGCGTTGCTGACCGTCACCCAGTTGTGGAAGTCGACGGTGTGCAGCCGCACGCTTTCCGGCGTCGATAGCGACATGTGCGCCATCGCAGCGGTATCGATCTCGGCGCCGCCGGTGTCCTCGACCGTGACGGCAAGGCCCATCTCGACCGCGGTGTCCCGGATCAGGCGCGCCTTGGTGATGCCGCCGACACGCGCGAGCTTGATCGTAATGCCGTCCGCCAGGCGGTCGGCACAGGCACGCACCAGCACCGCCAGGCTATCGATCGATTCATCCAGGATCAGCGGCCGGTCGCAGTCGCCGCGCAAGGCGAGATTCTCCTCGTAGCGGTCGCAGGGCTGCTCCAGGTAATAGTCGAGCGACCGCGTGGCGCGCAGGAAACGGCGCGCCTGGTGGGTGTTCCAGCCGCTGTTGGCATCGGCGAACAGCACCACGTCGCGCGGCAGCGCATCGCGCACCGCCTCGATCCGGGCGACATCCTCGTCCGGATCGAGCCCGACCTTCACCTGGATGCGCGTATATCCGGCCTCGACATACTTGCGCGCCTGCTCGGCCATGCGCGCCGGCGCGGCTTGCGGCACCGAGCGGTAGAGCGCGACGGTCTCGCCGAAGCGCCCACCCAGCATCTCCGCCAGTGGCTGCCCGGCGTTCTTGCCGACGAGGTCCCAGCACGCCATGTCGATCGCCGACTTGGCATAAGGGTGGCCCTTGAGCACATGGTCCATGCTCCGGTTGAGCGCGACGGACTGCAGCGGGTCGGCGCCGATCAGGGCGGGCGCCAGTTCGGCCAGCGCCGCCCGCGCGCCGGCGGCGAAGGACGGATCGTAGAAGGCCCCAAGTGGCGCCATCTCGCCCCAACCCGTCAGCCCGGCATCAGTATCGATGCGCACGATGGTGGAGTCGAAGCCCAGCGCGCTGCGTCCGCCGGAGCAGGTATAGGCGCCGTCGCGAAACGGCTGGTTCTGGCCATAGGCGGTGATCCTGGTGATGCGCACGATGCTCCCCCTTTTCCCGTTTCGAGAGGATATCGCAGGCACGCGTGCGACCATAGGCCGAAAGAGCTAGCCGTGCAGCGCCGTCTCCCCCGCCCGCGACGTTATGTCAATGTTCCGTTAGCCATTCTCGGCTACTAAGGTGGCATCGCGATCAGCCCCATGCAGCACGCACCGCCGCCGCCAGGCATTCGCGCCTATTTTCCCGGAGGATGAGATGCACCGACTGTGGCATCAGCTGTTGCGCAAGTTCCGTCTGCTGTCGCGCCGGGAACAAGTCGGACTCATCGCCATGGCCCTGTTGGGCCTCGGTGCCATCGGCTGGGTGGCGTGGACGGAATTCGCGGCGCCGACCCCGGCCAGCATCAGCCTGACCACGCTGGTCGAGGATGCGCATAAGGGGCAAATCCAGTCGGCGAGCATCACGCAGGGCGCCATTAAGCTGGTCTATCGCGATGGCTGGGAGGCGAGCTTCCGCGGCCAGCTGCCCGACGAGACCTTGGTCCAGCTGGTGCAGTCCGGCGTCGACGTCTCCTTCGGCGGCTCCGCGTTCACCGACTTCTTCAGCAAGAACGGCTTCGCGTTGGTGATGCTGCTGCCGATGCTGATGATCGCCTGGCACATTCTGGGGGGCGCCAGCCGGTTCGCGATCGGCGGGCCGACCAAGCTGCTGGACCAGACTGCCGCCAAATACCGCTTCTCCGATGTCGCCGGCCAGGACGAAGCCAAGGACCAGATGACCGAGATCGTCGACTTCCTGCGCGATCCGGAGACCTTCACCCGGCTCGGCGCCAAGGCGCCAAAGGGCGCGCTGATGGTCGGCCCGCCGGGCGTCGGCAAGACGCTGCTGGCGCGCGCGGTTGCCGGCGAGACCCACTCCGCCTTCATCGCAGTGTCGGGCGCCGACTTCCGCCAGACGTTCATGGGCCTCGGCGCCAACAAGGTGCGCAACATGTTCAAGCTGGCGCGCAAGAACGCGCCGTGCCTGATCTTCATCGACGAGATCGAGACCCTGGCGCGCAAGCGCTCCGCCAGCGCCGGGGGCAGCGGCATCAACAGCGAAGAGGAAGCCACGCTCAACGCGCTGCTGGTGGAGATGGATGGCTTCGTCGGCAACAAGGGCGTGGTGGTGCTCGCCGCCACCAACCGGCCGGACCTGATCGACGGCGCGGTACTGCGCCCGGGCCGCTTCGACCGCCGCATCAATCTCGAGATCCCCGACCTCACCGGCCGCATCGGCATCCTCAAGGTGCATGCCCGCAACAAGGTGCTGGCGAGCGGCGTGGACCTCGACGTCGTCGCGCGCCGCACCACCGGCATGTCCGGCGCCGACCTCGAGAACCTGCTGAACGAGGCCGCAATCCGCGCCACCAAGCGCAAGGCGGCCGCCATCGCGACCGACGACATCGAAGGGGCCTATTTCGACGTGCTGCTGGGCCGCGTGCGCAGCGGCGCGATCCTGGCAGACGACGACCGCCGGGCGATCGCGGTGCACGAGGCCGGCCACGCCATCGCAGGGGCGACGGTGGAGGGCGCCAAGCGTCCGCAGAAAGCGACCATCGTGCCGCGCGGCCGCGCGCTCGGCGTCGTGCTCTCGACGCCGAAGGAAGACCGCAAACTGGTCAGCCGGCAGCAATTGATGGGCGATATCGTCGTGTGCCTGGCCGGGCGCGCGGCGGAGCTGAAGGCGTTTGGTGCGTCCGGCGTGTCGACCGGCGCGGAGGATGATTTCAAGCAGGCGACCAGCCTTGCCTCGCGCATGGCGGCGCTGTGGTCGATGGGGACGTCGGCGCCCGTGCTGTCCATTTCCGAGGATTCGAGCCCGGCCGCGCGCCAGAAGGCGGAAGAGCGGGCGCAGACCATCATCGACGATGCCTGGACCCAGGCGCTGGAGATCCTGGACCGCCACAAAGGCGCACACGCCGCATTGGTCGCCGCGCTGCTGGAGCGCGAGACCATCGAGGGCGTGGAGATCGAGGCGATCGTGCACGCGCATGCGGAGCCCAGGCGTCCGGTCCGCGTCGCCGAGTAGTTACCAAATAAAGGCCGGCGCGATATAGGTCGGTGGGGCGCCATGGCTCCGCGCCGCTTCGGCGAGCGCGGTGTCCGACAAGCCGCCATGCACGCCGTGCTTCAGCACCAGCAGCGACGCCAGCCCCATCCGATTGGCGCCGGCGATGTCGGTGGCGAGGTTGTCGCCGACCATGATCACCTCTTCCGGTTTGGCCCGGCAGAGGTGGCACGCGGCCGCGAAGATCGGCGCGTAGGGCTTGCCGAACTCGATGGTCTCGCCGCCGAGCTCTGCATAGCGCCGCGCGATCCAGCCTGGCCCCAGCCGGATGACGCCGTTGTGCGGGTACGTCACGTCGGAATCCGGCACCAGCAGCGGCAAGCGCAAGGCGGCCGCGGTCTCGAGCATCGCCGGCAGGTCGCCGCCTCGCGCCGCCTCTTCCGTGCGATGCGGCATGTCGGCCGCGAGGACGAGGTCCGCCTCAGCCAGGTCATCGACGATGGCGTTGCGCAGGTGCTTGAGCCAGAGCGGTCCGCCGCTGGGATAAAGGACGAACAGGCGGCTGAGCCGATCCAACCGCTCGATGTGTCGCCAGGTCAGCTCGCCCGACGACATGATGTGGTCGTAGCGGTTGGCGGCGATGCCGGCGCCGGTGAGGCGCGCCGCCACCGCATCCACGCGCTGCGCGGAATTGGTGACGATCACCACGGTGACCCCGGCCTGCCGCGCCAGGGTCAGCGCCTCTACCGCGCCTGGAAAGGCAGCCGCGCCATCGTGCAGGACGCCGTAGGCATCGACGAACCAGGTGCGAAAGCGCGCGGCGATCTCGCGGACGCCGGCGACGCGGAGCGAGCCTCCGCGATCGCTCAAACGATTCTCCGGCTGACGGCGCCGACATCGGCGAGGCGGTTGGCGAACCCTACAAAATAGCAAGGCAGGGACATTCCCGAGGCTCCTATGCCGCGTTGCCGTAGGCGGCTTGCGGGAGCTTGGCGATGGCTGGAACGTCGGGGCCTCCGGCGGCGCCCGCGACCGTGCGCGCATGCTCGCGGAACAGCGCGACGAGATCGCGATTCCAGCCGATCTGCTGCACTGCCCAGCGGCGCTCGTCGCTCAGCAACCGGTCGCGCGACTTGGTCGGGTCGACCGGTGTATCGCTCGGCTCGCGGTACTGGATGACAGGGTCGGATGGGTCGCTGGCGCGGCGGAAGGCCGGCGCGTAAT
>DATEOK010000388.1:0-15861 GCA_035274225.1 Dongiaceae bacterium | reverse complement strand
GTGAAGCAGAGCGGCAAGATCTTCGCCCTCACCCACAACTACACCGGCTATCCGATGGCGCGGCATGCCCGCGCGATGGTGAAGGCCGGCGACCTTGGCGAGATCCGCGTAGTGCAGGTGGAGTATCCGCAGGACTGGCTGACCGAGAAGATCGAGGACACCGGCCAGAAGCAGGCCGTGTGGCGCAACGATCCCAAGCGCGCCGGCGCGGGCGGCTGCCTCGGCGACATCGGTACGCACGCGCACAACATCGCCGCGTTCGTGACCGGCCTGGAGCTGGACTCGCTCAGCGCCGACCTCACCAGCTTCGTGAAGGGCCGCAAGCTCGATGACAACGTCCACGTCATGATGCGCTACAAGGGCGGCGCCAAGGGCATGCTGTGGGCGAGCCAGGTGGCGCCAGGCAACGAGAACAACCTGAAGCTTCGCGTCTACGGCACCAAGGGCGGCCTGGAGTGGTGGCAGGAGCATCCGAACCAGCTGATCTGGTCGCCGCTCAACAAACCGCCGCAGATCCTCTCACGCGGCACCGGCTCTGCGGGACCGGCCGCGGCGCGGGTGACCCGCGTGCCGCCGGGACATCCGGAGGGGTACCTGGAGGGCTTCGCCAACATCTACACCGAAGTCGCCGCTGCGATCCGCGCCACACGGTCGAAGAAGAAGCTCGATCCCGCCGTCATGTTCCCAACGGTGGAGGATGGTGTGCGCGGCATCGCCTTCATTGAGGCGGCGGTGAAGTCATCAGCCAAGGATGGCAAGTGGGTGAAGGTGTAGGGTTTCTCAGCCTCTACCATCGTCCCCCTCCCCCAAGCTGGGGAAGGGTTGGGGTGGGGGTTGTTCTATCCTGCAAAAACTGAGCCGAGCCGAAGCGCCTCGCCCCCACCCTGCCCTCCCCCGCCTCGGGGGAGGGAAATCGAAATTCAGTCCTTGTAAGGCACCGCCTGCTCCGCCGCTTCCCAAACAGCGCGCAGGGTGGGCTTGTGCTGCTCCTCGTACAGATGCCCCACCAATCCGGCGCAGCGGGCGATCAGGCCGAAGCCGCGGGCGATTTCAGCCGGGATGCCGCAATCGCCTAGCACCGCCGCGATCGCGCCGGTGGCGTTGATGGTGATGTGGCGGCCGTAGGTGGCGTCGATGGCGGCGCCGAGCGCGGTGACGGCGGCGACATAGCGGCCGGCGACCTTGCGTTCGCGGGCCAGCTCCAACAGCCGTTGCGCGCGCGGGTCGTCCGGCTTGTGGATATGATGCCCGAAGCCCGGCAGCGGCGTGCGCGCGGCGCGGTGCTCGACCGCGATGCGGGTTGCCTCGGCCTCGCCGTCCTCGGCAGTCACGATCCTTTGCAGCAGCGCAGCGCAGCCTTCCATGCTGCCGACGAAACGGCCGCCGACACCGAGCAGACCTGCGGCCACAGCGCCCTGCAACGCTTCCGGCGCGCTGGAATAGGTCAGGCGGGCGGCCAGCACGCTCGGCGTCAAGCCATGCTCCATCAGCGCGACCAGACAGGCATTGATCAGCACCGCCTGGTCAGGCGTCGGCATGTGGCCAAGGATCTGGAAATAGATCACCTCGGTGAAGCTGCGCCGGCCGATCAGCTCCCGGCACAGGCTGGCGCCGCGGATGAACACGTCATCGGCGCTGTGGCTGGCGATGCCCGTGGTTGGCGTATCGGAGTCCGAACTCATGGTTCCCTCAGTCTTTGCTCCAGCTCGTGGCGCTGGATCTTGCCCGACGCGCTGCGCGGAAAGGCGTCGAACGGGATGAAATGGATTTCCTTGGGCTGCTTGAAGCCCGCCAGCTGCGCACGGCAGCGGCCGCGCAGGTCATCTTCCGTCAGCGCATCATCATGTCGCGCGACGAAGGCGACCGGCACCTCGCCCCACTTGGGGTCGCGCTTGCGGACCACTGCGGCGTCGGCGACACGCTTGTCCTGCAGCAGAACGCGCTCGATCTCCGCGGGATAGATGTTCTCCCCGCCCGACTTGATCAGATATTTCACGCGGTCGACGAAATCGAGCGTGCCGTCCGGGTTGCGCACGAACACGTCGCCCATGTGGAACCACCCGCCGCGGAAATCCTTGCCGTTGGTCTCCGGCGCGCGCCAATAGCCGCTGAACAAGGTCGGCCCGCGCATGCACAGCTCACCTGGCTTGCCGTCGGGAACCTCGTTGTCCTCGGCATTCACCAGGCGCACCTCGCAGAACGGGCTTTGCTGCTTCGACAGCCTGGCCGGCGCGACGCCGACGGGGATGAGGTTCGACGAGCACGGCGGGCAGCCGGTCTCGGTCGCGCCGAAAGTATTGGCATAGGGCGCGTTCAAGAGCGTCGTCACCTCGGCGATCTCCGCGGGCGGCACCAGGTCGGCCATCACGCCGCAGACCTTCACGCCCTGGACCGTGACCGCGGCGCGCTTCAGCTCGGCCGCGAAGCGCCCGACCATGCCGGGCATCAACAGCAGCCAGCCGATCCGCTCGGTCGCGACGATCTCGATCAGCCGCGCGACGTCGAAGCCGTCGACCACAAACACGGTCCCGCCGCTCATCAAGGTGCCGAGCGAGAATTCCGCCGCGCCCATGTGATAGAGCGGCGACCACGCCACGAAGGCATCCTCCGCCGCGATGCCGAACTCGGCACGCAGAACCATGTTGCGCGCGATCTCGGCGCGGTGGCTGATGACGGCGCCCTTGGGCAACCCGGTCGTGCCGCTGGTGTAGAGGATGAGCAGCGGCGTTTCCGGATCGAGCACTTCCGCCGATCCCGTCGCGTTCGCGCCGGTCGCTACGGCTTCGTAGTCAGGGCCGAAGGTCAGCACCGTCGGGATTTTGATAGGAAGCTGGGACAAGCGCTCGGCATGACGCGGCGAGACCAGGATGGCCTCCGGCTCCACCAGCGACAGACAATGCGCCAGTTCCTGGGTCGCCAGGCGCCAGTTCTGGCACGCCACGATCGCGCCGTTCCAGGCGGCGGCAAGGAACAGCTCTAGATATTCTAGGCGGTTTTCGGACAGGATCGCGACCCGCTTGCCCTGTGCGATGCGGCGTCGCTCCAGCCATCCCGCCAGGGCGCTCACGCGGAAAGCGAGGTCGCGATACGTCAGCTTGCGACCACCATCGACCAGAGCGACACGATCCGGGCACGTCCGCACCTGCATCAGGAACAGGCTCGCCACGCTGCTGGCCGCAGCGCGCCGTATCAGCCCATCGGTTTCGGTGTCGCTGACCATTGGAGAATCCAACGTGGCATGACCTCTCCTGCATACTATCCGGGCGGCCCGAACCGGTGTAGGGTTATTGCAACGGCGCCGGTGACAGGTACGCCGAGCGAAATGCCAGCTTGGGAGGGTATTCATGAAACTCTATATGCATCCGGTGTCGATGACGAGCCGCCCGGTGCGCCTGTTCATCGCGGAGAACAACATCCAGGTCGAGGAACAGGTGGTCGACCTTTTCACCGGCGAGCACTACAAAGACGCCTACCTCAAGATCAATCCGAACCACATGGTGCCGGTGCTCGAGGATGGCGATTTCCGCCTGACCGAGAGCTCGGCGATCCTCAAATACCTCGCGGACAAGATCAATTCGCCGGCCTATCCGAAGGACCTGAAGCAGCGCGCCAAGGTCAACGAGGTGATGGACTGGATCAACAGCAACTTCTATCGCGAGTGGGCCTACGGCTTCATCTATCCGCAAGTCTTCCCGCACCATAAGCGCAAGACCGACGAAATCCATGCCGCCACCATCGAGTGGGGCAAGGAACGTGCCGCAGGCTGGCTCGGACTGCTCAACGATCACTGGATCGGGAACAAGCAGTACCTGACCGGCGACCAGATCACCATCGCCGACTATTTCGGCGCCGGCCTTGTCACGCTCGGCGAAGTCATCCGCTGCGATTTCACCAAGTATCCGAACGTCACGCGCTGGCTGAACAACGTGAAGAAGCTGAAGAGCTGGCCGAAAGTGAACGAGGTGTTCTACGGCCTGTGCGATTCGGTCAAGGAACAGAAGTTCAACGCCATCTAGGCGCGCGCCATGCGATGGAGCAGAAGATGATCAAAGGTCTGCATCACAACGCCTATCGCTGCCGGGATTCGGAAGAGACGCGGCGCTTCTACGAGGACTTCCTCGGCCTGCCGTTGTGCAACGTGCTGGAGATCAGGGAGACCAAGAGCGGCCGCAAGACCGGCACGCTCCACACCTTCTATCAGATGGACGACGGATCGTGCCTCGCCTTCTTCGAAGCGCCCGACATGCCGTTCGAGTTCAAGACGCAGCACGACTTCGACCTGCACATTGCGCTCGAGGTGCCGCGCAACGTCCTCGAGACCATGATGGCCAAGGGCAAGGCGGCGGGGATCGAGACTCGCGGCATCTCCGATCACCAGTTCATCGATTCGATCTATTTCCGCGACCCCAACGGCTACGTCATCGAGCTGACCGCCAAGCGACCCGGCCATGACGCGGCGATGGACCCGGCAAAGAACGATGCCCGCGGCAAGCTCAACGCCTGGCAGGCCGGCAAGAAGCAGGCGAAGGCGAGCTAGCGGGTCCGGCGCAGCACCGCAACCAGGTAGCGGCACAGCGAGCCACCGGGATTCTCGAACCGGCAATCGGCGGGTGGACCGAGGCGCAGGCAATCGCCGCTGCGCAGCTCGTGGGTCTGAGTGCCTTGCGTGAAGGACAGCCGTCCGGTGATGACGACGACCTGCTGATCTTCGATGAAGGTGAAGGCGGACGCCGGATAATCGACCCGCGCCTTGGGCGGCAGTTCGCCCCACACGAGTTCGAGCGGCGCGGTCGAGCCCGGCGGTGTGAGGGCGCGGCGTTCGAAGCCGGTGTCGGGATCGCGCCAGCGCTCCTGCTCCGCCTCGCGGTTGAGCAGGCGTGCGGTCCCCTGCTCCGCGCGTGCCAGCAGCTGCGACAGCGTCAGCCCGAACGCGGCCGATAAGCGCCCGAGCACCGCCGCGGTCGGGCTGCTCTCCTCGCGTTCGATCTTGCTGATCATGGCGCGTGAGACACCCGAGCGCTCCGCCAGCTGCTCCAGGCTCCAGCCGCGGCTGGTCCGCTCGGTGAGCATCCGGGCGGCGATCCGGCCATCCAGACTGTCATCTATTATACTAGACATAATTCTCTTATAATGGAATCCATGCTGCATGGGCAAGAGCGGAGGCCGGCGATGTCCATTGCCATTCGAGACGCGTGCGACGCGGATTTGGCCGCGATGCTGGCGATCTACAACGACGCCGTGCTCACCACCACGGCGGTCTATGACTACAAGTCGCGCCAGAGCGAGCAGCAGGCGGCATGGTTCCAGGCCAAGCGGGAGCACAGCCTGCCTGTCCTGGTGGCGGAGGATGAAGGCGCGGTCGTCGGCTTTGCCAGCTACGGGCCATTCCGGCCGTGGCCGGCCTATCTCCACTCGGTTGAGAACTCGCTCTATGTCGCGCCGGAGTGCCGCGGCCGTGGGATCGGGTCCCTGTTGCTGCCGGCTCTCATCCGGCGTGCCGCCGACCGCGGGCTGCACACGATGATCGCGGGCATCGATGCCGCCAACGAGGCGAGCCTGCGCCTGCACGCGAAGTTCGGCTTCGAGCGCGTGGCGCAGTTCCGCGAAGTGGGATGGAAGTTCGAGCGCTGGCTCGATCTCGCTTTCCTGCAGCTAATGCTGCCCGGAAAGACTTAGGTGCGGCGGCGGCCCACGAACACCAGGAACCCGCCGGCGAGAATGGCGGCAATGCCGGCTATGTCCGGAATGGCGACGCTGTGTTCCTTCTCGGCGGTTGCTTCCAATGGGCCTACATCCAGGACCTTTTCTTCGGTCGTGTACGAGAAACGACCTAACACAAGGCCCGCAATCCCAAGGACGATCAGCACGATACCGACGATCGCAACAGGTTTCATCTCCCCACCGGAAAAGTTGCCAGAGATATGCCAGCAACACCCGTTCGCGATAAAGGTTCCGCGTTTCCCCGCGCTTGCGATGGCCACGTCTGATTCACAATCTATGATCCATCAGGCATATGGAGGTTGCGGTGAGTGCCTACGTCATTTCTGACGTCGAAGTTCTCGATGACGAGTTGATCAAGAAGTATCGAGCGCTGGCGCAGGAGAGCATCGCCAAGTATGGCGGCCGCTACTTGGCGCGCGGCGGCCAGGTCGAACCGGTCGAAGGCGGATGGGCCCCGCAGGCCATCATCATCGTCGAGTTCCCCGACATGGCGCGGGCCAAGGCGTGGTACCGCTCGCCCGACTATGCCGAAGCGCTCAAGGTCCGCGCCGGGGCGCTCACGCGCAGGCTGGTCTTCGTCGACGGCGTCGGCTAGCGAGCCTGCTTCTGGCGGCCGTAGATCAGCAGCATGGTGATGATCACCGCGCCGTAGATCAGCTGGCGGAACGCCTCCTCGATCTGCACCACCGACAGGATCGACTGCAGCAGGGTGATGAGGATGATGCCGGCGACGGTGCCGAGATAGGTGCCGCGGCCGCCGAGGATCGAGGTTCCGCCCAGCACCACCGCGGCGATCGACGGCAGCAGGTACGGATCGCCCATGCCCTGATAGGCCTTGGTCGAATAGCCGGCGAGCAGTGCGCCGGCGAAGGCCGACAGCGCGCCGGAGATGGCGAAGGCCGCCAGCACCACGCGCTGGGTCCGGATGCCGGAGAGATAGGCCGCGATCTCGCGGTTGCCGATGGCATAGACGGCGCGGCCGAACACCGTCCTCCGCAACAGGAACACCGTGGCGCCGCCGACGATGATCCACACCCAGACCGGATTGGGAATGCCGAGGATCAGCCGGCCGGTGGCGAGCTCGTTCATCGCGTCGGTCGCCATGTCTTGCGGTGCAAAGCCGCCAGTGCGCACGGTCATCAGGCCGAGCGCGACGGCATTGATGGCGAGGGTGAAGATCATCGAGGGCACGCGCAGGTACGCGACGCCGACACCGTTGATGAGACCGAACGCCAGGCCGCACAGGATGCCGACCGGAATGGCGAAGGTCGCGCCCCACGGACCCCATCCCGCCGCCGCCGTCGACATCATGCCGCCGACGGTGATGATCCACGGCACCGAGAGGTCGATCTGGCCTAACAGGATGACGATCATCATGCCGGTGGAGACCAGGGCCAGGAACGAGCCCACCTGCAACTGCTGCAGCAGGTATTCCGGCGACAGGAAGTTCTCGTTGACGATGCTGCCGATCAGCAGGAGCGCGATGATGCAGCCGAACGCGGTCAGGACCGCCGGATCGAGCCGGCGCAGGACGGGATTGCTGGCGCTGAGATTGGTCATGGCCTTACCCGAACAGATCGAGCCGGTTGCGGATGCGGAACAGGCGGAACGAGCCGAGGCAGACCGAGACCAGCAGGACGACGCCGAGGAACAGCGGCTGCCACAGCGCATCGAGATCGAACACGAACAGCAGGTCGCCGATGGTGCGGTAGATCAGCGCGCCGAAGATCGCGCCGATGGCGCTGCCCCGCCCGCCGAACAGCGAGACGCCGCCCAGCACCACGGCAGCGATGGAGTTCAGCGTGTAGGTGTTGGCATTGGCCGAGGATGCTTCGCCCGTGTAGGTGACGAAGGTGATGAAGAGCCCGCCGATCGCCGCAAGCAGGCCCGCCAGGGCGTAGGCGGCGAACTTCGCGCGCTGGATATGCAGGCCCGACATGTAGGCCGCCGGCTCCGAAGAGCCCACCGCATAGACCACGCGGCCCAGCATCGACTTGCGGAACGGGATCCAGATCACCAGCACGACCACGAGCAGCGCGACACCGCTTGTCGGTATGCCGCCGGGCAACTGCCCGGTCAGGAAGTCCGCGATGTCCTCGTGAACCTCGCCGCCAGGGAACGGACGGAGCAGCAGGGCAATACCGAAGAAGGCCGCGCCGGTCGCGATGGTGGTCACGATCGGCTGCAGCCGGCCATAGATCACGATGAGGCCGTTGAGCGCACCGCAGGCAAGGCCGGTCAGCAGCACGCCGAAGATGCCGAGCGTCGCCTCCAGCGCAGTCCCGACCACGATGTAGGAGGCGACACAGTTGCACAGGATGAAGATCATGCCGATCGAGAGGTCGATGCCGGAGGTCAGGACCACAAAGGTCTGCGCGATCGCGACCAGCGCCAGCAGGACGCCCTTGTTCGCGGCGGTGGTCACGACGTTCGCGCTGAACCCCGCCGGGTGGTTCCCGGTATAGATCACGAACATGACGACGAACACCGCGAACGCCATCAGCGTACCGCGATGTTCCCCGATCCAATAGCGCCAGTCGCCGGAATGCGGCGCGGAGAGTGCGTGGTCGGTCACCGTCCCGCTCCCGCGCCGGCCAGGCTGGGTGTACCAGCATCCGCGTGGCCGGCGCCGAGATTGAGCGCACTGCCGACCAGGGCACGCTCGGTGATCTCCGCTCCGGTGAGGACGCGGCCGACCGCGCCGTCATACATGACCAGAACCTTGTCGCAGCAACCGACCAGCTCGTCGTAGTCGGTGGAATAATAGAGGATGGCAGCGCCCGCATCGGCGAGCTTGCGCAGCAGCTGGTAGATCTCGGCCTTGGTGCCGACGTCGATGCCGCGCGTGGGATCGTTGAGCAGGATCACCTTGGGCTTGGTCATCAGCCACTTGGCGATCACGATCTTCTGCTGGTTGCCGCCGGAGAGGGTGCCGACCGGAACGGCGGTGCCGTCGGTCCTGATCGCCAGCAGCGCAATCATCTCGTCGATCGCCTTGCTCTCCGCCGCCTGATCGACCATGCCGAAGCGCGACAGGTGCGCCAGCGAGGACATGGAGAGATTGTCGCGCACCGACATCGGCAGCATCAGCCCTTCAGTCTTGCGATCTTCCGGGATCAGCGCCATGTCGCTGCGCTTGGCCTGGTTCGGGCTGCTCAGCGTGGCCTTCTGGCCTTCGACCAGAATCTCTCCGGACGCCCCGCGCAACACCCCGAACAGCGACAGCAGCAGCTCGCGCTGCCCCTGCCCGTCGAGTCCACCCAGGCCGACGATCTCGCCGGCGCGCGCGGTCAGCGAAATGTCCTTCAGCCGGTTGTTCCAGGAGAGATTGCGCACTTCCAGCGCAGGCGTCTCGGCGCTTGCTTTCGGCACCGGCTTCGGCGGAAAGGCATGGGTGTACTCACGGCCGATCATCATCTCGACGATCTCGGTGTCGGTCTTGGTGCCGGCCTTGAAGGTGCCGGCGTTGCGGCCGTTGCGGAACACCGTGCTTTCGTCGGCGAGCTCGGCGATCTCGGCCATGCGGTGCGAGATGTAGAGCAATGCGAGCCCTTCGGAACGCAGCCGCTTCAGCACGGCAAAGACCTTGCGCACGTCGGCGGCGGTCAGCGCCGAGGTCGCTTCATCAAGGATAAGGATGCGTGGGTTACGGACCAACGCCTTGGCGATCTCGACTAGCTGTCGGCGCGACAGCGGCAGATCCTTGACCGGAGCCATCGGGTGGATGTCCTCGCCGCCGGCGCGGGCCAGTGCCTCTTCGGCGATGCGCCGCTGCGCGCGCTGGTCGATCAAGCCGAAGCGCTTGGGCGGATTGCTGATGCAGATGTTGTCGGCGACCGAGAGGTCGGGCACCAGCGAGAGTTCCTGGAAGATGCAGACAATGCCGGCGGCATTGGCCGCGGCCGGATTGGCGAAGCGCACCGGATTGCCGGCGAGCGTCATCTGACCCTCATCGGGCTGGACGACCCCGGCCATCACCTTCATCAGGGTGGACTTGCCGGCACCATTCTCGCCGAGCACGCCATGGATGCGGCCGGCTTCCACCGTCAGGTCTGCGTTGGTGAGCGCATTGACGCCGCCATAGCGCTTGGAAACGCCTTCCATGCGGAACAACGGGGCGGAAGCGGAACCGTCCATCGCGTGCTTCTCAGGTATAGCCGGAGACAAACCGGCGCCGTGGGGGATGATCCCCAGCGGCGCCGGGACTAGTCAACGGTGTTTGCGCTCGTGGTTAGTCGTTCGACTCGGACTGGCCCATAATTTCCTGGGCCGTGAAGTTAATCCCACAGGTCGGGAAGGCATTGCCGACGAAGAAATTGTCGCCTTCCTTGGCGTAGAAGCTCTCGCCGTCCTTGAAATTCGGGTCTTCGGTGGTCGCCAGCGGCAGCTTCACCGACTGCGGCACCACATTCCCTTCCAGCGCGGCGATGGCGGTCTTGATCGCGACCGCAACCTGAGCCGGGCCGGTTCCGCCGGACGCGCATTTCAGGCCTTCGCCACCGTGCGCGGCGCACAGCTTGCGGAAGCCGTTCTCGGTCTCGCCTCCGACCGGCACGAACGGATGGCCCGCATCCATGAAGGCGCGGACGGTACCGGTCGAGCCGCCCTGCACGGTGATGCCGTCGAAGTGCTTCTGCACCGCGATGGCATCGGCGGAGACTTTCTGCGCCGTGCCGTCATCCCACTTGCCGACGACTTCCACGACGTCCCACTTCTTGCCCGAGGCATCGAGCACTTCGTGGATGCCGTTGTGGCGGTCGGTGTCGACCGAAGTGCCGGCGACGCCGCGCACTTCGAGGATCTTGCCGCCGTTGGGGATGTTCTTCACCAGCCAGTGCGCCCAGTATTCGCCGAGGCCCTTCTGGTCCACGTTCACGTTGATCGCATCCTCGGTATCGAGAATGTTGTCGAAGGCAACCAGAACGACGCCTGCCTTCTTGGCGCGCTTGATCACCGGCGTGAAAGCAGTCGGGTTCTGCGCGTTGACGACGATGGCGTCATATCCGGAGTCGATGAAGTTGTTGATCGCGGCGATCTGCGCGGCGACGTCCTCGCCGGTCGACACGACCTTGAATTCCTTGAGCTTCGCCTTGACATCGGGCTGATCGGCATAGGCCTTCGCCGTCTTGATCATCTGGATGCGCCAGGTGTTGCCGATGAAGCCGTTGGCAAGGGCAATGCGATACGGCCCTTCTTTCTTCGGGAACTTGAAGAACTTGGTCTGGTCGGTCCAGGGCACGAAGCATTCCGGCTCGGCCGCCGGACCCGAGACGACTTCCTGCGCCTTCGCAGCCGGCGCATGAGCCAACAGAGCGGTCACCGATGCCGCCGCGAGCAGCGTCATCGCCCGCCGAAGCGTGGTCGACGTAAACATCCGAACTCCTCCCTAAAGAACGTTCTTCGTTTGCTTGAGGCCCGGGCGGAGGATTGATTTTGCCCCTGCTTATTGCCTCTCCCGCCAGGCAGCGCTTATGATTAGGGAGAAATGAAAGCGCTGTCAATTGGCAATGAAAGCGCTTTCTCCTAGAATCAATACGCCCTTTTCTTCACTTTGCCGGCCGGGGGGAAGCCATTCGTAGAAAACGCAGCACGTTGGCCGATGTCGCCAAGCTTGCGGGCGTCAGCGCGGTGACGGTGTCGCGCGCGTTGCGCCACCCGGGCATGGTGTCGGCCGCGTTGCGCAACCGTGTCAATGCGGCGGTTAGCGAGCTCGCCTACGTGCCCGACGTCGCCGCGAGCCGCCTCGCCTCCGCGCGCACGCATACCATCGGTGTAATCGTTTCATCGCTGACCAATGGCGTGTTCGCGGACTATTTGCGCGCGCTGCACGACACGCTGCTGCCGGCCGGCTTCCAGGTGTCGGTGTTCTCCAGCCGGTATTCCTCGACCGAGGAAGAGAACGTCATCGCCACTCTCGTTGGTCAGCACCCGGAAGCCATCATCATCGCCGGCATCGACCAGACGCCCCATGCGCGCCGGCTGCTGGAATATTCCGGCGTGCCGGTGGTGCAGACATTCGAGCTCACCGACGATCCGATCGACATCAATGTGGGATTGTCGCAGCGCCAAGGCGGCTACGAGGCGACGCGCTTCCTGATCGCCTGCGGGCATCGCAAGATCGGCTATACCGCGGCGCGCCTCGATGCGCGCGCCCATGCGCGCATGGCCGGCTACAACCGAGCGATGGAAGAAGCGAAGCTGCCGACCGACGGCCTCGTCGCCACCACGCCCAGGCCGTCGAGCGTCAGCGCCGGCGGCGAATTGCTTGGCATCATCCTGGACCGGGAGCCTGGTCTGGAGGCGCTGTTCTGCTGCGACGACAACTTGGCGCTGGGTGCACTGTTCGAATGCCAGCGCCGCGGCATCGCGGTGCCGGAGCGGATTTCGATCGTCGGGTTCAACGACCTGGAATTTGCCGCCTGCGCCCATCCGCCGATCACCTCGGTCGCAACGCCGCGCTATGAGATGGGGCGCCTCGCATCCGAGATCGTGATGAAAATCATCGAGACCGGCGAGCGCCCCGACAACCGCCGCATCGATGTCGGCTTCGCAATTCGCGAGCGCGGCAGCACCCGGGCGGCAGCGCAGCCGAAGGCCCGCCGCGCCCTCTCGGAATAGCGGAGCGGAATAATACCGCAGGAACAGTGCCCCTCGGCCCGAAAAGCCTCAAATATCCCCGAAATACAGGCCTTTTGGTGCACCCGACCGGGGTGTGCGGGTAGACGCTATTTTAACGATTTTCGGGGAATCCTAGGCCCGGATCAAACCGTAGCGCCAGACGGGATCTCCGGCCACATGCTTCGTATCTTTGCCGCCCTCGTATTCATCGTCTTCGCCTCTGCCGCCCATGCCGGGCAGCAGCAGCCGCGAACCATGATGGATTGCTTCGACGAGGCGGGAAAAATGTACAAGGTTCCGCCGATGCTGCTGCAGGCGATCGCCTGGGTGGAAAGCCGGTATGACAAGAATGCCGAAAACTACAACACCAACGGCTCCGTCGACATGGGCGTGATGCAGATCAACTCGCTCTGGCTCGAGCCGCTGTCCGAATACGGCGTCGAAACCAAGCATCTCTACAACGCCTGCTACAACATCAGCGTCGCCGCCTGGATCCTGCGCAAGCAGATCAACGAGGTCGGCTACAACTGGCAGGCCGTCGCGCACTATCATTCGCGCACGCCCGAACGCGGCGAGAGCTACGCCCGCAAGGTCGCCCGGATCTATTTCGCCCTGAAGCGCCAGCAGACGGAGCGGCAGGAAGCCGCCCTCGCCCAAAAGCTCGCGCGGCGCTAGCGGCCCTTCTCGCTCCAACGGACAATCCAGGAATTTTTGCTTGCTTCCGCATGGAAACGAGCGCAATTTGTATGAGAAAAGCTTTTCCCACATGGCAGTGAAGTCCCGACAAGGGAACGCCATGGAAAAGAAGGAAAAGCTTTTCTCCGGCCTGGGGAGCGGCCGGCGGAAACCGACAACGGGAGGAAGCAATGACAGTGCCGACGTTCGGAAAGTACCGGCTGGCGCTTGCCGCCATGCTGGCGATGATGGCGTTCCCGGCGATGGCCGAAGACCTCGAGATGTGGGAGCGCAGCGGCGGCAACGCCGGCATGGTGGATGCGCTGGTTGCGGCGTGGAACGAGAAGAATCCAGACCGTAAGATCCACCTCACCTATATCCCGCATACCGAGATGGTGCCGAAGATCGCCCAAGCGATCGCCAGCGGCGAAGTGCCGGACCTGATGGGCATGGACCTGATCTACGGTCCGCAGTTCGAGGCCGCTGGGCAGCTGGTCGACATCACCGATTTGATCGGCAGCGATGCCAGCCTGAAGACGGCGAGCCCCGGTCACATGGCGGTCTCGACCTACGAAGGGCGACTCTATGGCGTGCCCCTCTATGCCGACGTCTCCGCCCTCTTCTACAACAAGGACCTGTTCCGCAAGGCGGGGCTCGATCCGGATCGGCCGCCGACCAGCCTCGCCGAGATCCGCGAATATGCCGACAAGATCACGGCGCTGGGCGGCGACATCAAAGGCTACTTCCTCCCCGGATCCTGCGCCGGCTGCAACATCTTCACGGTCGGCCCGCTGATGTGGGCGAGCGGCGCCACCATCGAGCCGAAGGACGCCAGCGACGAGCCGCTGCAGGGTGACGGTGTCAAGGAAGTGCTGCAATGGGCCCGCGACATGATCAAGGCGGGCAACGTGCACGAGGATGCCCGCTCCGAGAATGGCGAGACGTTCCACCTGCGCTTCGGCTCCGGCAAGGTCGGCATGATGGGCACCGGCAATTTCAACATCGCGCTGGTCAAGGAGCAGAACCCGAACATGGATTTCGGCGTTGCGCTGCTGCCCGGCGTCAAGAGCGGCCAGGTCTCCTCCTTCGCCGGCGGCGACATCGTGACCATTCCAAAGGGCAGCAAGCGGGTCGATGACGCCATCGACTTCATGAAGTTCCTGCTGTCGGAAGAGACGCAGGTCGAGGTCTATGCCAAGAATCTCAACATGACCACGCGCGGCGACATGGCGGACAACAAGTATTTCCGCGAGAACCCGAAGGTGCAGCAGGTTGCCAAGGCGATCGAGGTGGCCAAGACGCCGTACACCCTGAAGTTCTTCGAGCTCATCAACTCGCCGCAAGGGCCGTGGCTGCAGATGCTGCAGCGTGCCTACTATGAAGACACCGATCTCGATACCATCATCGCCGACGCCAAGGCGCAGATGAAGGCGATCGCCGCCGAGTAGCGGCAGCGACGAGGTCTGCGGCGGTCACCTCCAACGCCGCAGACCTCGTATCGCCTGAAGGATGTAGCACCGATGCATGCCAGGAGAGGCAGCCTCACCGGACTTCTCTATCTCGCGCCGGCGCTGGCGTTCGTGGCGGCGTTCACCATCTATCCGCTGGCGCAGATGGGCTGGATGTCCTTGCACAACTGGTCGCTGATCGCGGAGAAGAAGTTTGTCGGGCTCGGCAACTTCGTGAAGATCTGGAACGATCCGCAGTTCTGGGCGTCGCTCGAATTCACCTTCAAATATACCCTTCTGATCACGCCGATCCTGATGGGGCTCGGGTTGCTGATCGCGTTGCTCACCGCCAACAACACGCCGCTGCGCCGCTTCACGCGGGCGGTGGTGTTCGCGCCGGTGGTGATCGGTCTCGGCGCCTCCAGCCTGCTGTGGTACTGGCTATTCAGCTATGACTTCGGGCTGATCAACCGGGCGCTGATGGATCTCGGCCTCATCGAGAAGCCGATCGTGTGGTTCGGCGCCGATGCCGATGTCGCGATGTGGGCGGTCATCGTCTCGATCGTGTGGAAGGTGGTCGGCTTCGGCATGATCCTGTTCGTGGCCGCCATCCAGGCGATCCCCGGCGAGCTTACCGAGGCCAGCATGGTGGATGGCGCTAGCTATTGGCAGCGGGTGCGCCAGATCACCTTGCCGCTGATCGCGCGGACCATCCTGCTGATGACCTTGGTGAGCGTGATCGGCTCGCTGCTCGCCTTCGACCAGTTCTACATCATGACGGCAGGCCAACCGCGCAACCTGACAGCGACGTCGGTCTTCCTGATCTACCTCAATTCGTTCCCGTACCTGAAGCTCGGCTACGGCGCGGCGATGTCATTGGTCCTTGCCGGCATCATCCTCGTCTGCACGATCTTCCAGATCGTCCTGACCCGCAGGAGCCACGCGTGAGCGCGCTGTGGGAAAAAGGCGAGCGCCTCGGCGCCTTGCACTATCGGCAGAAACCGGTAGCGTCCGAAGGCGTGCGCGCGCGACGCGCTCATACCAGGTATCTGACGGCAGCTTCCTGCATCGCACTTTCGACCATCATGCTGCTGCCGCTCCTGGCTTCGGTCCTGGCTTCGTTGAAGAACACCGAGGAGGCGGCGGCCGTGCCGCCGACCTATTTCCCCCACGCTCTCAGCTTGGACAGCTACATCCGGCTCTGGGAGTTCCAGGCCGGCGTCCTCACCTATCTCGGCAACAGCGCGGGCGCGGCGGTCCTGACCATCCTGTTCTGCCTGGCCCTCACCATACCGGCCGGCTACGCGCTTGCTCGCTTCCCGATCCCGCTCAAGGAAGTGCTGTTCGTCACGCTGCTGCTAGGGCTCATCATTCCGTATCAGGCCCTGCTGACGCCGCT
>DATEOK010000387.1:0-19553 GCA_035274225.1 Dongiaceae bacterium | reverse complement strand
CGCGCCGACGCTTATGCCAGTGTGGCGATGGCGCATCGCGGTTTCCTTCGCGCGTGGCCGGATGCGTGGCTGGCGGTGGTGGACTTCGGCGCCGATGGCGCCGCGGCCACGGAAGGCGCCTATTCGTTCGCCAAGTCCAATGCCGATCTCAGGCGTGCGTTCGACGGTGCGCTGGGACGGTTCCTCGGCTCGCCGGAGCATCGCGCGGTCATGCGGCGCTACGACTTCACCGACGCCGACGTGGAGCGCGTCCTGCCGCGGCGCACGCACGCATAGAGCGCGCCGACCAAAACCAGCTTCAGCGCACCCAGGACGGTCAGCGTTGCGAGGGTGCCGCCGGCGCCGAAATGCAGCATCAGGAAGGTCCCGATGGTCGGCGCCGCGGCCTGCGCGATCAGGCTGGGCAACGCGAGCCGACCCATGATGGGCGCATAATTGCGCGGATCGAACAAAGCGAGGGGCAGGGTCGCGCGTGCGATCGATTCGATGCCGAGGCCGGCGCCGTAGAACACCAGCGCCACCGACAGGATCGGCAGCCCCGCCCACAGCGTCCCGATCCCAAGGGTCATGAGCAATGCGGACGCCAGCATGGTCCAGATCGGATGGTGATAGCGCGCGATCATCATCTCGACGAAGCGCGCCCCCACCTGCGATGGACCGACCAGCGCGCCCAGCGCCACCGCGGCGGCGAGCGCGATGTCGCGTGCCTGCAGGACGGCCAGCAGATGCACCGATAGGATGGTCGAAATGGTGGAGCCGAGCGTGATGATGGCTGCGAGCAACAGGAAGGATAGCGTGAAGGATGACGAGCCCGGTGTTGTTGGCGTCGCGTGTGCCGGCTCTGGCGCCGGGCGCTGCTCGCCGCGCAGGCTGACGAGATACAGCGGCAACACCACCGCGAGATGGATCAGCGCATAGCCGGCGCAGGCGCCGCGCCAGCCGAACTGCGCGACCAGGAAGGCGGACAGAGGCCAGCACGTCGTGCTGGCAAAGCCGCCGAACAATGTCACGGCCGCGATCGGCCGCCGCGCGCGATCGCCATAGAGCTGCCCAAGCGTGGAGAACGCCGCGTTGTAAAGGCCGCTCGCCATGCCGAGCCCGATCACCGCCCACCCGGCGAGATACACCGACAGAGCTGGCGACACGGCAAGAATGCCCAAGCCCAGAGCCAGCAGAACGGCGCTCGCGGCCAGCACCATGCGGCCGCCGCGCGCATGGATGCGCCGCCCGACCCACGGCGAGCCCGCTCCGGCCACCAGCAGGCCGAGCGACAATCCGCTGATGACCCAGGCCAGCGGCCATCCGGTATCGGCCGCGATCGGCGCGGCCAGCACCGCCGGCAGATAGTAGGTCGTCCCGAAGGCAAAGATCTGTGCGATGCCGAGCGCAGTGACCACGAGGCGAGGAGATGGTGCGGCGGGGGGTTGCATGCGCGGCAGAGGAGAGTGGCAATGGCCGGCCACAGTGCCTGCGGGCGGCGGGCGCCGACAAGGACAAATTGACAAGGCGCCCATCCAACGCCATGACGGCACCATGCGTTTCGGTCAGGTGCGGTGATGGAGAGTTTCGAGGCGACGCTGCGCGCTCAGTTCGAACCGTTGCAATATGCAGCGTTCTTCGGCGCGCTGATCCTGCTTGGCCTGCTGGAGACGGCTATCGCCATGCGGACCGATCCAATGGTGCGGCGCAAGCGCTGGCCGGCCAATTTCACATTGACGGCGATCAACGTGATGGTGCTCGGCGCGCTGCCGCTGGGTTCACTCGCGGCGGCAGATCTCGCCGCGGCGCGCGGCTGGGGCCTGCTCAACCAAGTTGCGCTGCCGGCATGGCTTGCCGTCGCCGCCGCCTTCCTGCTGCGCAGCCTCACCTCCTATGTCATCCACGTCGCGATGCACAAGGTGCCGCTGCTGTGGCGGCTGCACCGCATCCACCACACCGACACCGCGATGGACATCTCGACGGCGGTTCGCTTCCATCCGCTTGAGTTCGTCGTCTCGATCCCCGTCGTGCTGGCCGCGACCGTAGTGTTCGGTTTTCCGCCGACCGTGGTGTTGCTCTACAGCCTGGTGGACGCAGCGATGGCCGTGTTCTCGCACGCCAACATCCGGCTGCCGGACCGGATCGATCAGGGCCTGCGGCTCCTGTTCATGACCCCGGCCATCCATCGCCTCCATCATTCGGCGGCGCAGCCGGAGACCGACAGCAATTACGGCGCGATCCTGTCCTGCTGGGACCGGTTGTTCGGAACCTATCGCGCGCGGCCGGAGGCGGAGCTTGCCGCGCTGCGTCTTGGGCTCGTGGAATATAGCGCCGACAACGCTCGCTCCCTATCGTGGCTGCTGGCCTTGCCGTTTCGTTCCAGGAGTCGCGCCACTAGGTGACCAAGGCGGCGAGCACGGCATCGAGCCGTTGGCGGCCGGACTGCGTGGCGGCGAGGCGATCCCCATCCAGCGCGAGGAAGCCGCCGTCGATCAGCCGCTTGAGGCGCGCGGCGTCGACCGCTTGCGCGAAGGGCAACGCGGATTCCTGCTCGATGCGCCCGAGCGGCACGCCTTCCTTGAGGCGCAGGCCCATCATCAGTATCTCGCTGAGACGCTCAGGCCGCGCCACCAAGTCGCTCTGGCGGGTGGCGTGGCCATCACGTTCGACCAGGTCGAGCCAGGCTTCGGGCGCGCGGTGCTGGCGGGTAGCGACCTTGTCGCCGCCGAGGGTGAGGCGGCCGTGCGCGCCGGGGCCGATGCCGACATAGTCGCCGTAGCGCCAGTAGGTGAGATTGTGGCGCGATTCCTCGCCGGGCCTGGCGAAGTTGGAGATCTCGTAGTCAGTGAGGCCGGCGGCCCCCAAGCGTTCGACGGTCGCCTCGTAGAGCTCGGCCGCGCGCTCCTCGTCCAACACGCGGAAGTCGCCGCGCGCCACCGCCTGCTCGAACTGCGTGCCGGGCTCGATGGTCAGCTGGTAGAGCGAGATATGGCCGGCGGCGAACTCCAGCGCGCGGTCCAGCTCCTGGCGCCACTGTTCGATGGTCTGCTTCGGACGCGCGTAGATGAGGTCGAAGGAGAAGCGGTCGAAAGTGCTCGCCGCCATCTGCACCGCTGCGAGTGCTTGCGCGGCGTCATGCTGACGGCCGAGGAACGTGAGGTCGCTGGCGACCAGGCTCTGCACGCCAAGCGAGATGCGGTTGGCTCCGGCGGCGCGGAAGGCGCGAAACTTGTCGATCTCGGCGGAGGTCGGGTTGGCCTCGAGGGTGATTTCGACATCGTCCGCGACGGTCCACAGTTCGTGCACGCGTGCGATCAGGGCAGCCACGGTCTCCGGCTCCATCAGCGAGGGCGTGCCGCCGCCGAAGAAGATGCTGGTGACGGCGCGGCCCTGGGTGTCACGCGCGTAGTGCTCCAGCTCGGCCAGCAGCGCGCCGCGCCAGCGCGCGTGGTCGATGCGCTCGCGCACATGGGAGTTGAAGTCGCAGTACGGGCACTTGGACCGGCAGAACGGCCAGTGGATGTAGATGCCGAAGCCGGGAGAAGGAGCGAGCACGACCAACTACCCCTTCCCCCGTTGTGGGGGAAGGTTGGGATGGGGGGTGCCGCCGCACGAGCGGGTGAGGAAGGTCGAGAAGGCGCGAGGATCCTGGGAGTGCAGCTTCCGCTGCTCGTGCGGCGGCACCCCCCATCCAGCTGCGCCTAAGCTCGCTTTGCTCGCTAAGGCTCCGCATCCTTCCCCCACAAGGGGGGAAGAGAAGCCGTCTTTGAAAATCGAGAGCAAATTCATCGCCCCTGGAAGCAGGCGGCCATCAGTTGGCGGAAGGCCTCCGCGCGGTGGCTGATCTCCTGCTTGTGCGCGGGCTCCATCTCGCCGAACGTCACGTCGTAGCCGAGCGGCTTGAACAGCGGGTCGTAGCCGAAGCCGCGGGTGCCGCGCTTCTCATGGATGATCTCGCCCTCGACCCAGGCCTCGAACAATTCGCAATGACCGTCGGGCCAGCACAAGGCGAGGGCGCTGACGAAGTGGGCGCGGCGGTTGCTGTGGGGCCCTAGCTCGCGCAGCACCCGCTCCATGCCGATGTTGAAGTCGCGCTCGCCACCACCACTGTTTTCTGGACCCTTGTCGGCCCAGCGCGCGGAGTAGATGCCGGGCTGGCCGCCCAGCGCCTCGACCGACAGGCCGGAATCGTCGGCCAGCGCCGGCAGCCCGGACGCTTTCGCGGCGGCCTGCGCCTTCAGCTTGGCGTTGCCGAGATAGGTGTCCTCGGTCTCCTCCGGCTCGGGCAGGCCGAGATCGCCGGCCAGCACCACCTCGATGCCGAGTGGCGCCATCAGCTCGACCATCTCCTTGAGCTTGCCCTTGTTGTGGCTGGCGATCACCAGCTTCTTCTCGGCGAAATGGCGCGGCACGCGCAGCACCTTGGCCATCAGCAGGCAGGGATTGTCCTCGTTCCACAAGGTCGGGAAGACTTCCAGCGGGACGAAGCCCTCGGCGGCGTAGAAGCGGTGGGTGCGGGCATAGAGCCGGTCGCCGGCGCTCGGCGCCAGGGTCTTCACGGTGAGGACCCGCGTCGCCTTCTTCTTGAGATGCGCCTCGACCGCGGCCAGCAATTTCTGGCCCAGGCCCTCGCGGTGATGCTCGGCGCGGATCGCGATCAGGTGCAGCTCGGCCGCGACCGGGAAGTGCTGCAGCAGCGTGACCAGGCCGGCGACCTCGTCGTCTCCCATGGCGTTCTTCGTGCGCGCCACCCACATGCGCAGGTCGCGCGCCTCGCGGCAGAACTGGTCGATCGCCTCGGGGATGCCGAACCAGTCCGGCAGCGATTCCAGCACCGAGCGGCAGATCTGCTCCTTGGCGTCGGGATCGCGTTCGCGGGTGATGGTGTAGGCCATCGTTTCGCCTCGTCTACTCCAGGCCGAGCACGATGCGCTGCAGCTTGGTCAGCTCGCCGATGCCCTTGCGGGCGTAGGCCAGCAGCTGCAGGAACTCCGCTTCGCTGAACGGCGCGCGCTCGGCCGTGCCCTGCACCTCGATGATGCCGCCCTTCGACGTCAGCACGAAATTGGCGTCGGCCTCAGCGGCGGAATCCTCGACATAGTCGAGGTCGAGCACGGGGGTCTTCTGGTGGATGCCGCAGGACACCGCGGCGACCTGGTCGGCGAGCGGAATCTCGTTCACCGCGCCCAGCTTCTTCATGTGGCGGAAGCACAGGTAGAGCGCGACATAGGAGCCGGTGATGGCGGCGGTGCGGGTGCCGCCGTCGGCCTGCAGCACGTCGCAGTCGATCTTGATCTGGCGCTCGCCGAACCCCTTGAGGTTGGTGACGGTGCGCAACGCGCGGCCGATCAGGCGCTGGATCTCCTGGGTGCGGCCGGACTGCTTGCCCTTGGCCGCTTCGCGATCGGTGCGGGTGTGGGTCGAGCGCGGCAGCATGCCGTATTCCGCCGTCACCCAGCCTTGTCCGCTGTTGCGCAGGAACGGCGGCACCTTCTCGTCGATCGAGGCGGTGCACAGCACATGGGTCTCGCCGAATTTCGCCAGGCACGAGCCCTCGGCGTACTTGTTCACATCGATCAAGAGTTCGACGGCACGCATCTCGTCCGCCGCCCGGCCGGATGGGCGCATGAGGTTCAATCCTTAACGGCTTCGTTGAATCGCGCGGACCCTACACGCGCGGCGCCGCGGAGTCCACAACGGCGCGGATATTCAAC
This sequence comes from Dongiaceae bacterium, assembly GCA_035274225.1. Classification (GTDB taxonomy): domain Bacteria; phylum Pseudomonadota; class Alphaproteobacteria; order Dongiales; family Dongiaceae; genus Dongia_A. The sequence continues at coordinate 13,860 of DATEOK010000387.1, read as the reverse complement.
CGTCGCGTGACGCCGGTCATATCGGCCAGCCAGTGGCGTCCCTACGTTGCATCCGGGTTCCCGATTTCTTCCGAGTGACAGCGCGGGATTCGCGAGGAGAAAACTGATGCCCATCACGATCGATCCCGATCTGCTCGACGAATTTCTCCAGCTCTACAACCCCATCATCGGCACCGCCGCCAGCGAGGCGCTGTACGGCACGGCCGTGCGGGACCGCATCGACGGCAAGGAAGGCAATGATTACCTCTACGGCGACGACGGCAGTGACTGGCTGATCGGCGGCAGCGGCAATGACAACCTCAATGGCGGCTATGGCCACGACAAGCTCGAGGGCGGCGAGGGCAACGACACGCTTTACGGCACCTATGGCCGGGACACGCTGCTGGGCGGCAATGGCAACGACTATCTCTATGGCGGCGACGACAACCAGTTGATCGAAGGCGGCGATGGCAATGATTATGCCTGGGCCGACGACGGCGATGACACCGTCAGAGGCGGTGCGGGCGACGACCGGCTCTATGGCGACGGCGGCAACGATTCCCTGCAGGGGGACGAGGGCCAGGACCAGCTGTACGGTGGAAGCGGCCACGATTCCTTGCGGGGCTCGACGGGCGACCTGCTGTACGGCGGCAGTGGCAATGACAACTTCTTCCAGGACGACGGCAGCGGCCTGATCGTCGCCTACGGCGATATCGGCGACGACCGGTTCTACATGAACGGCGATCTGGTGGTCACGAAGGGTGGCGCCGGCCTCGATACCTACATCATCGACGAGGACTGGGAGGGCGGTGTCGGGTTCATCCAGGATTTCGACCTGGCGGAAGACTGGATCCGGATCGAGGAATTCACTGTGAACGAGATCTCGTTCTTCAAGGACGACGCCGGCAATCTCGCCATGAAGTTTGACAGCGGCGGCGAGCTGCACTTCAACAACATCGACTACGCGCCGGGCTACCTCTACTCGGACTTCAACATCTACGAGTACGTCGAGCCGACCAGCACATAGCGTGCAACCGGGAACGCGAAACGGAGAAGCACGATGCCGGTGACAGTCAAAGCGGTCCTGCCCATGGCGGGCGGTCCGCCGACCTACACCTATTTCTACGGCACGGCCGCGGCCAACATGCTGAGCGGCGGCGCCAGCAACGACTACATCGACGGCAAGGAAGGCGACGACATTCTCTACGGTCAGGGCGGCGCCGACTGGATCCTCGGCGGCGAGGGCAACGACATCGCCGATGGCGGCGGCGATGGCGACAAGCTCGATGGCGGCAACGGCAACGACTATCTGTATGGCGGGGCCGGCCACGACGCGCTCTATGGCGGGGTCTGCCACGACAGCTTGAACGGCGCCGAAGGCCAGGACTGGATCCAGGGCGGCGATGGCAACGACGTCATCTGGGGCGGTATCGGCAACGACACGGTCTATGCCGGCACCGGCAACGACAAGATCCAGGGCAACGACGGCGACGACTACCTGGTCGGCGATCTCGGGTTCGACCTGATTGAAGGCGGCGTGGGTAACGACCTGCTATTCGGCTCGGCCGGCGATGTGTTGAAAGGCGGCGACGGCAACGACGTCCTCAGGTGGGACGACAGCGGCGGCTTTGCCCAGATGTGGGGCGGCGAGGGCGACGACATCATCTACATCAAGGCGGATCTTGTTCAGGCAGGGGGTAGCTCTACGATCGGCTTATCTAACCCGGATGCCGACATACTCGTGATCGACAAGGACTGGCACGGCGTTGCCGTCATCTATGGGCTGGGCGACCCAGACACGGTCGAGCTGCATGGCTTCACGGTCGACGACATCTGGTTCTCTGAGAACGACCAGGGCATGCTCGACATGCACCTCGAGGGCGGCGGTAAAGTCACATTCTATGACTACAATGGGGGCTATAATGGGGGCCCTCAATTCGACTGGGTGACGGAACTCAACATCCAGTTCGTTCCGGACGTGTAGTCCGCTCCCGACATCACTTGAACCTGCGACTCCTCGACCATCTTGTGCGGTCGTAGTAGTCCGGCGGACGCTTTTTCACCCAGGCGATGAACTGCGCCAGCATCGGATGCGCCCGCAGCGCCGCGAACGCGGAATACGCCTCCGCCAGCTCGGCCTCGCTCAGCATGGCATGGATGGCGCGATGGCAGATCTTGTGCATGCTCACGGTCTCGCGCCCGCCATGGCTGCGCGGGACCGGATGGTGCTCGTCCAGGCTCGGCCCCTTGAGCATCGGCCGGTCGCACAAGGGGCACTGCCCGGCGGGCGCGCCGTCGCCCGCCTTGGCCCTGACCCGCTTCCTGGTGCGTATCTTGCGCATGCGCCGGCACAGTGCCGGGATGATTTTCCGCTGGCAACCGCATGTTGACGCCGACTTTGCCGCTTCCTAGATTCGGCTCCATGGAGTTCGTGCCAAAAGGCGGAAAGGGCAATTTCGGGCATCGGTCGGTGCTGGCCGAGATGTCCGAGCGTTCGCGCGAGATCTTCCGCCAGATCGTCGATGCCTATGTCGAGACCGGGGAGCCGGTCGGCTCGCGCACCCTGGCGCGCCGGTTGGGGCACCTGTCGCCCGCCACCATCCGCAACGTGATGGCCGACCTGGAGGAGGTCGGGCTGCTGTTCGCACCCCATACCTCGGCCGGGCGGCTGCCGACCGACCTGGGCCTCAGGCTGTTCGTCGACGGCCTGATGGAGGTGGGCGGCCTCACCACCGACGAGCGCGAGGCGATCGACGGGCAATGCAATGCCTCAGGCCGCTCCTTGCCGGAAGTGCTGGAGCAGGCGACCACCATGCTCAGCGGCCTGTCGCGTGCCGCCGGCCTGGTGCTGGCGCCGAAAAGCGACCGCGCGCTGAAGCACATCGAGTTCGTGCACTTGGCGCCGGGGCGCGCCCTGGTGGTGCTGGTGACCGAGGGCGGCATGGTGGAGAACCGCCTGATCGACGTGCCGCTGGGCCTGCCGATGTCGACGCTGGTGGAGGCGACCAACTATCTCAGCGCGCGGCTGGTTGGGCGCACCATCGGCATGGCGCGCGACGGCATCCTCTCGGAGCTGAATACCCATCGGGCGGAACTGGATTCGCTCACCCGCAAGGTGGTGGAAGCCGGCCTTGCCACCTGGTCCGATGGCGAGCGCGGCGAGGGCGCCCTCATCGTGCGCGGCCAGTCGCACCTGCTGGACGACGTGCAGGAGGCGGCGGATCTCGAACGTTTACGTTCTTTGTTCACCGCGCTCGAGACCAAGGAGCAGCTGCTGAAGCTGCTGGAGGCGGCGGACCAGGCCGAAGGCGTGCAGATCTTCATCGGGGCGGAGAGCAACCTGTTCGGCCTCGCCGGCTGCTCGGCGGTCATCTCGCCGTACCGGGACAGCAACCGGCAGTTGGTCGGCGCGGTCGGGGTCATTGGCCCCAGCCGGCTCAATTACGCCCGCATCATTCCCATGGTCGACTACACCGCCAAGGTCATCGGCCGGATTTTGGGCTGATCGGCCGCACCGGCGGATCACTTGACCGGATTTAACGGTTGACCATCTATGCGGGGACCTTAAAACACCCCCGAACAGACGGGACATCGCGCGCGACATGATCGACGACAAGGACCAATTTCCAGAGCCGGCCAACGATCCGGGACTGGTCGACGACGGCAGGGACATTCCGGCCGGTCCGGACCAGGAGCTCGTGGCCGCCCGGCAGGAAGCGGCGCAGCTCAAGGACCAGCTGCTGCGCGCCCTGGCCGAGACCGAGAACGTGCGCCGCCGCGCCCAGCGCGAGCGCGAGGATGCCACCAAATACGCCATCGCCAACTTTGCGCGCGACGTGCTGCAGGTCAGCGACAACCTGCACCGCGCGCTGGAGGCGATCCCGCCTGCGGCGCTGGCGGCGGACGAGGCGCTGAAGAACCTGCACGAAGGCGTCAGCGCGACCGACCGCCAGCTCGAAGCCGCGCTGGAGCGCCAGCAGGTCAAGCGCGTCTGGCCGATGGGTGAGAAGTTCGACGCCAACGTGCACCAGGCGATGTTCGAAGTGCAGACCGCCGAGCACGCGCCCGGCACCGTGGTGCAGGTGATGCAGGCCGGCTACCTGATCCATGACCGCCTGCTGCGCCCGGCGCTGGTCGGCGTCGCCAAGCAGCCCGCCGGCGATGCGCCGCCAGCAGGTTCGGGCAAGGTCGACACGATCGCCTAAGCGCCGCCGCTTCGCTGCGCTCGACGATTTGTTCGCTTGACATCGCAGCACCCCCTTCGCCAAGTTGCTCGGGTTCCCGAACGCTAGTGCCCTCCCGATCATCCAGCGAGATTCAGGCTTGGCTTGCGGCCAGGCGACGTTGCGCAGTCAAATGCGATCCATCTCCGGGTGAACGACGGCTGCCATCATCGCGTAAGCGACTAAATCACGGTATCCTTGGTGAAAAAGCGTGGCGACGGGAGGAGACGCCCGCAAACCCGAGGTCTCGTGCGAACTGGCAATGCGAGCACTAGACCATGAGGAAATCGATGTCGCGCCATCCTTCACGGCAGGATCCGCCAACCGCATCTGAGGCGCGCCATTACGGCTCGTCGGGTGCCGATGAGCGTACTCCCGATGTGGAAATGGCGCGCGTGCTTAAAACCGCACCAGTCCACATGGCTTTGGACCCGTCCGGTGGCACCATCGCCCATTGGAAACATGAACCGTTACATGACGTCGTCGAGCCCATGAGGCACCACGTCGTCATGGCCTACAACGGCACCATCCAACGCATAGAGCGACGATCAGGAAAATCGGTTGCGAGGGAAACGTTTCGTCGCGGTGTTGTGATCATCATTCCGGAAGGATCAAGCTCCCGATGGGATATTCCGAAACCTGTTGACGTCGTTCAACTCTATCTTCCTCACACAACGCTCGCGCGCATTGCCGACGAAGCCGACACCACTACACCGATTGATCTTCTGGAGCGAACGGCATATCCCGACCCCATCACATCCCGATTGCTCTTGAGCGCAGCTGATGCTCTGGAGAGCAATGCCCCCTTGGACGCCCTGTTCAGGCATCAGGTGATAGACCTCCTGGCCACGCGTGTCCTGGCGGCGCATACAGGCATGCCCCCAGCATCCCAGCCAGTCATTGGCGGCCTGGCGCCGAAGACGCTGCTTCGCGCGATCGAGCGTTTGCGTTCGGACAGCGATGCGGACGTCTCGCTCGCGGCTCTCGCTTCGGATGCGGGGCTGTCGCGTTTCCACTTCTGCCGCGCTTTCAAGGAAAGCACCGGGCTTTCGCCTCATGCTTGGCTGCGCCAATACCGGCTCGAGCAAGCGATGAACATGCTGCGCGACACCGATCAATCGGTCGTCTCGATCTCCGTCGCGCTTGGCTATTCCTCGCAGACCGCCTTCGCCGCAGCGTTCCGCAAGCTGACCAGCGAAAGCCCTAGTGATTGGCGACGACGCGCGCGCTAACAGCAATCGCTTGTAGGCCGCCAATCGCCCTAGAACGAGGGGCTGGACGGCCTATTTAGCAGCAGCTCGCACACATCTCCTGCGCCTACGCTCCTGGCTGTGCACGTCAGCCCCGCTCACCAACAGCAATCGCTCTGCAAGCAGGTCAATCGCTCTGGCGCGATCAGACATCTGGTCCGCTACACCGTCAGCCGCCGCCAATCACAAATGCCTGCCGTGACGACACGGGGGGCCTCCTGGAACAACCCAAAGACTGGAGGATCACATGCCACTTGACAACATCTCATACCCCGGGAAATCGGGGTCCGAAGAGCTGGTTCCGTCGCGCTATGCGCTGCGAGTCGGCGAGATTGACGTGCTGGTGGTCAGCGATGGGGTGCTGCCTCTGCCGACCGCGACGTTGGCCACCAATGCCGACCCAGCCGTCCGCGCGGCATGGCTTGAGGACATGTTCCTGCCGCCGGACGCGTTCGATTGGCCGCTGAACGTGCTCGTGGTGCGTCGCGGCGACCAAACGATCCTTGTCGACGCTGGGCTGGGAGGGCAGTTCCCCGGCTTTCCGCGGGCCGGGCAGTTCCCCCAGCGGCTGAAGGCTGCCGGGATCGATCTTGCGTCGGTGACCGACGTCGTGCTGACCCACATGCACATGGACCATGTTGGCGGGCTGCTCGTCGACGAAGTGAAGAACCGGCTACGTCCGGATGTGCGCGTCCACGTGGCTGCTGCCGAAGTGGCATTCTGGACGGCGCCCGATTTCTCTCACACCTCCATGCCGGGGCCAGTGCCGGGCGTGCTTCGGTCGACCGCCAGGCGCTTCGCGAACGAGTATCAGAGCCAGCTGCGGATTTTCGACGAGGAGCATGAGGTAGCGCCGGGCGTGCTGGTCTGGCGCACCGGCGGCCACACCCCCGGGCACAGCGTGGTCCGCCTGACGTCCGGCGGCGACCGGCTGACCTTCCTCGGCGACGCCATATTCCCGGTCGGCTTCGACCATCCCGACTGGCACAACGGCTTCGAGCACGACCCCGAGGAGTCGGTTCGCGTTCGGGTCCGCCTTTTGCGCGAGGCGGCGGCGACCGGCGAGCTGCTGGTGGCCACTCACTTGCCGTTCCCGTCCGTTGGCCGGGTAAAGGTCGACGGTGACGCCTTTCGTTGGGTAGCGGGCTTCTGGGACTACTGACCGCTCGTCTGGTTGGGGCCGGACCAGGGAGTGCGCTCATAGCGTCAATGAGTTCACGCCCTGGTCTCTCCCGATGACCGAATTTGCTGGAAAACTCAAACAACGGGAGTAGATCACATGCGACTTGTCGTCATTGGCGCCGGCTTTGCCGGCATGTACGCCGCACTTTCCTCTGCCCGCTTGCGTGACATTAAAGGCGTTACGCCCGACGAGCTCGAGATCGCATTGGTTGCACCGGAGCCGACGCTGGTGGTTCGCCCGCGGCTCTACGAACCGAGGCCCGAGACCCTGACAGCACCGCTCCAACACGTCCTCAAGGCCATCGATGTTGTTTACGTGCAGGGCCGCGCTGAGACGATCGACACCAAATCCCGCGCCGTGGAGATCGTTACGGCCGAAGGCGCACGAAAAGCGCTTTCCTACGATCGATTGGTTGTGGCCACCGGCAGCCGGCTGTTTCGGCCGGATATTCCAGGCCTCGCCGAGCACGCGTTCAGTGTCGACCAGCTCAGCGATGCGATCGCCCTCGACCGGCATCTGCATAGTCTGGCCGATCGTCCGGCAAAGAACGGGCGCGACGCGGTCGTCGTTGCCGGCGGCGGCTTCACCGGCATCGAGGCGGCGACGGAGATGCCCGCGCGGCTTCGGGCGATCCTCGGCAAGGATGCCAAGCCGCGGGTCATTATCGTCGATCGGAACAGTGCCATCGCACCCGATATGGGCGCAGGTCCTCGTCCCATCATCGAGGACGCACTGCGCACGCTCGGTGTGGAAACCCGGCTCGGTGCCGGCATCGCGTCGCTCGACCAATCCGGCGTCACGCTTTCCGATGGCGGACGCATCGAAGCCGAAACAGTGATTTGGGCCGCAGGCATTCGCGCCGCTCCGTTGACCGCGCAGATCCCCGCTGAACGCGATAATTTCGGCCGGCTGCTTGTCGACCGGGATCTGCGCGTGCCGTCAGTGCCTGGCGTCTTTGCGACCGGCGACGCCGCGAGGGCAGCATGCGACGATCTCGGCAACTACGCGCTGATGTCGTGCCAACATGCCACGCGGATGGGCGCCTTTGCCGGCAACAACGCCGCTGCCGAGCTACTCGGAGTTCCGACCAAGCCATATCACCAGAAGGCGTACGTCACCTGTCTCGACCTCGGCGAAGCCGGCGCGCTCTTCACGCGAGGTTGGGACCGTAAAGTGGAGATGGTCGGTGAGCAGGCAAAGAAGACCAAGCACGAGATCAACACCGTATGGATCTATCCGCCACAGGCCAATCGTGCTGCTGCGCTGGCGTCGGCCGACCCAGAGCGCGTCACTGACCTGTAGGTCCGCCACACCAGATGTGCTGCGCTCCGCATGGGAGCGCGGCTCGATCACAATCGACCAACCAGGGAGTGGGTGCAGTGCGGGCCCAGATGCCCTGTCGGCCCGCGTCTGGGCACCACAGATAGAAAGGCCGGCGAACTCACGGTCCGCCGACCTTTCTCAAAACGACCAAACTCGTTCGCCCAACACGGCCTTTCCCCACATCAGAAGCGAATCCCTCGCTTGAAGCGCGGTTACTTCATTCGAGGCGACGGCGTTGCGAGCCTCAGCTCGCCTTGATGTCGTGCAGGAAGCTGTCGACTTCCTTGCGCAGGGTCTCCGATTGCTTGGCGAGCTCGCTGGTGGCGGCGAGCATCTGGCCGGCGGCGTGGCCGGTGTCGCCGGCGGCTTGCGTGACGCCGGTGATGTTGGACGAGACCTCCTGCGTGCCGGTGGCGGCCTGCTGGATGTTGCGCGCGATCTCGCGGGTCGCGGCGCCCTGCTCCTCGACCGCGCTCGCGATCGACGCGGCGACGTGGTTGATCTCGTTGATGATGGTGGTGATGCCCTTGATGGCTTCGACCGAGCTGGTGGTCGCGCCCTGGATCGAGGCGATCTGAGCGGAGATCTCCTCGGTCGCGCGGCCGGTCTGGGTGGCGAGGTTCTTCACTTCGGAGGCGACGACCGCGAAGCCCTTGCCGGCTTCGCCGGCGCGCGCCGCCTCGATCGTGGCGTTGAGCGCCAGCAGGTTGGTCTGGCTGGCGATGTCGCTGATCAGCTTCACCACTTCGCCGATCTTCTCGGCGGCGTCAGCCAGGCTGCGCACCTGGCCGTTGGTGCGCTCGGCTTCCGCGGCCGCCTTGTTGGCGATGTCGGCGGACTGGCCGACCTGCCGGCTGATCTCGGCGATCGAGCCGGACAGCTGCTCGGTTGCCGCTGCCACGGTCTGCACGCTGCTGGTCGCCTCTTCCGAGGCGGCGGAAACGACGGTCGCCTGCTTGCTGGTCTGCTCCGCGGTGGCGGACAGCGCCGCGGCGTTCGCCTGCATCTCGCTGGTGGCGGCAGTCACGGTCTTGAGGGCGCTGCTGACGCTGCTGTCGAAGGCAGCGGTGCGCTTCTCCAGCATCTCAGTGCGGCGCAACTTGGCTTCCTGCTCGGCGCGCTGGTCGGCCGCCATCTGCTCGGTGCGGATGGCGTTGTCCTTGAACACCTGCATCGCCGCCGCCATGTTGCCGATCTCGTCCTTGCGGTCGAGCGCCGGGATCGCCACCGAGGTGTCGCCTGAGGCGAGCGTGCTCATGGCGCCGGTCATCGCGTTCAGCGGTGTGCAGATCGCGCGGATCATGGTGAAGATCGAGGCGACCAGCGCACCGATGGCCAGGAGGAACGTGACGATGAGGATGTTGCGTGCGCGGGCCGCGGTGGCGTCGGCGGAGTCCTTCGCCGCCTGAGCGGAGGTCTCGATCTGGTCGCTGACATTTGACAGCGCCTCCTCGAGCTCTTCGAACGTCGCCAGGAATTCCGTGTATTTCGCGTCGGCCGCCGCCCTGTCCTTGGCAGCCAGTTCGACCATCGAACCCGCGCTGGTGATATAGGCGTCAAGCTTGCCGTCAACGCTCGAGAGCGCCGAAACCACGGCCTCGTTCAGCGGCAGCGCCTTGTTCGCATCGATGTGCTCTCGGAAGTTCTTGGTATGATCGGCAAGGTCGGCTCGGACGCTGTCCATTTCCTCTTTGCCGAGCGAGGCGGCGCGCAGGGCGGCCAGCACGTCCGCGCGCAGCGCGTCATGCATCATGTCGCCTTCCATGTGATTGCGCAGGGCCAGCGACGTCACGACCACCCCGCCGAGCTCGTCGGCCTGGCGGACCACGCCCCAATAGCCGATCGTCCCCAGGGTAAGAGCAACTGCAACGATCAAGCCGCCAAATGCGATGAACTTCTGGCGGATCGACATGGACTTGAACATACGGGGTTTCCTCTCCAGGCGCCGTTTGGGCGCATTCCATCCGTACTACTACCTAACCGATTAGGCTTAACATTGAGTGAATCGCCCTTTTATCGTTCGGACTATGGGGTTGTAATTCCTAGAGATTCTAGCAAACAAAACCGAGCACATTGGCAGCGCTGGCAAACTTGCTTAAGACTGCGCCGGGCAAGCGGGACATCATGGCAATCGAATCAACCAGATCGGCGCCAGCCAGCACGGACGCGCGCCGCGATGCGGCGGCGCGGCCCCAACAGAAACTGAAAGGTGCGCTCATTCTTTCCGCTGCGGTGCTCGTCACCGGGCTGCAAGACGCCTTCATCAAGGATCTCAGCGCCGCCTATCCGGTGTGGGAAATGCAGATCTTCCGCGGGGGCTCTGCCGCGCTGTTGATCTTCGGCTGGATCGTGGTCGGCGGCGGGTTGCGGCAGCTCATCGGTACGCGGCCGAGCCGGCTCCTGCTGGCGCGCTCTGCGATCCTGGCCACGGCGAGCCTAACCTTCTACGTCGCGCTGGCCGGCATGCAGTTCGCCGATGCGGTCGCGATCTACTTCTCGCTCCCGCTGATGATCGCGGCGCTGTCCGGCTTCCTGATCGGCGAAAAGGTGCCGCCGCAACGCTGGGTCGCCATCCTCGTGGCTTTCGTCGGGGTCGCGATCATTGCGCAGCCGACCCGCGGCATCTTCAACCCGGCAACGCTGATCGCCTTGTTCTCGACCCTGTGCTACGCGGTTGGCCTGATGCTGACGCGGCCGGTCGGCATGCGCGTCCCGTCCGCCGTGATGGGACTGTGGCAGCTGATGGCGTTCGTGACGAGCGGCATCCTGCTCGGGCTCGTCTTCGGCAGTGGCGCTTTCCACGATCCCGCCCATCCCAGCTTCAGCTACCTCACCCAGGGCTGGGTCACGCCGACGCCGTGGCATCTGGCGCAGATGCTGATGTTCGGCGTGGCGGCCGCGCTCGCCACCATTCTGTATACCGCCGGCTACAAGGTGGTGGCGCCGAGCTTCGTGGCGCCGTTCGAGTACCAGAGCCTGATCTACGCCAGCCTGTGGGGCTTCCTGATGTGGGGCGACGTGCCGGCCGGCACCACCTTTGCCGGCGCGGCGCTGATCGTGGCGGCGGGCTTGTGGATGATCTGGCGGGAGAGCAGAAAACCAGCGACCTGATGCCGGAATCGCGCTGTATGAAGCCGCCGATTCCTGCTAACTGACATGCGACCTCCGAGCTCAGACAACTGGAAAATGGCCCAACCCACCCGCCGCCGCCTGCCGCCGCTCAATGCCCTGCGCGCGTTCGAGGCGGTGGCTCGATCCCTCTCCTTCACCAAGGCCGCCGACCAGCTGCTGGTGACGCAAAGCGCGGTCAGCCGGCAGGTGAAGAACCTGGAGGACATCCTCGGCGTGCAGCTGCTGAAGCGCAAAGGGCCGCTGGAGCTGACCGAGGAGGGGCGCAAGCTGCTGCCCGTGCTGACCGGCAGCTTCGACAAGATCGCCGAGGTGATCGCCGGCATCAAGGCGACCCATGCCAACCCGCCGCTCACCCTGTCGCTGCCGCCGACCTTCGCGCGGCGCATGGTGATGCCGCGCCTCGCCGACTTCCAGCGCAAGCATCCGGATCTCGAGATCCGCATCGACACGCCGCCGAGCAACGTCGAGTTCGCCAGCGCGCCGGTCGACATGGCGATCTTCTTTGGCAGCAACACGGTCGATGCGCTGATCGTCGACCTGCTGATGCGCGAGGAGATCACCGCCATCTGCTCGCCGCGCCTCGCGGCCGGCGCAGGCAACGACCTTGCGCAGTTCATCCGCTCTCGCCCGCTGCTGCATGTGCGGCAGAGCGAGGATCTCTACCAGTGCTGGAGCATCTTCGCGGCGCAGACCGGGCTCGAGGACATGGCGGTCGATCGCGGCATCGTGCTGGAGACCGCCGACCTGGTCATCGAATCGGCGATCAACGACAGCGGCGTCGGCATGCTCGACCCGCGCCTGATTCCGGAGGAGCTCAAGTCCGGCCGCCTGGTCACGCCGTTCAAGAGCGCGGTGAAGTCCGGCCGTTCCTATTTCCTGGTGAGCAGGGTCGAGGAGATCGAAATCCCGCGCATCGCCGCGTTCCGCCAGTGGGTGATCGAGCAGTTCGCGAAGGCGCTATAGGGCCTCAGCGAGAACGGCGGCCAATCCACGCCGCGTGAGGGGGACGCGGGAGATGGAGTTGGCCGCCGTTCGCTCCACTATCCCCAAGGGATAGCTATGCTGGCGTCAGTAAACAAAGGACTTTGGCCGAAGTTCCGTAGCCCTTCCCTTGGAACTTTTCGGCGGATCGCTGCGTTGATCCTCTCGCTCAGAGGGGAGCCGTTCATGGAGCTGGATCGCGCATCCACAGCCGAGGCGGACTCACGGGTCATCCTGCTTGTCGAGGACGATTCCCTGATTCGAATGACCACGGCCGAATATCTGAGGAGCGTCGGCTACAACGTCGTCGAAGCGGCCACGGCCGACGAAGGGGCCAGGGTCCTCTCCTCCGGCACGAAAATCCACCTGGTCTTCAGCGACGTATCCTTGCCCGGGGACATGGGAGGGTTTTCTCTGGCGATCTGGGTTCGCCGGTACTTCCCGTTCATTCCGGTGATCTTGATGTCAGGGCTCGACTCCGCAGTCCGGCCCCTGGATCGTCAGCACCTGATCCCGTTCATCGCGAAACCCTTCCGCATGGAAGATGCGGGCGAGCTGATTGCGAGCGAGCTCGCCAAGGCATCCTTCGCAAAGCGCTGAGGTGAGCAATCGAGGCGGGCCGCCTTGTCATTCTGGTAGACCGCCCGATGTCAGCGCGTAGAATGGTCGCAAGTGGGCCGGTCATCGACCTGCAATCGGATCCATCCGGGAGGTTCATTATGAAACATAGGATCGGAGCCGCCGCCCTCGCGCTCGCTCTGGCCTTGCCGTGGCCGGCGCTGGCCGACGTGATCCAGGCCACGCTGTACAAGATGCCGCAATGCGGCTGCTGCGAGGGTCATGCCGCCTATCTGCGGGAGAACGGCTTCGCGTTGGACGTCAAGGAGACCGCGGACCTTTCCCGGATCAGCGCCGAGGCGGGCATCCCGCCGGAATTCGAAGGCTGCCACACCATCTTCATCGACGGCTATGTCGTGGGTGGCCACGTGCCGGCCGGGGTGATCAAGAAGATGCTGTCGGAGCGGCCCGCGATCGCCGGCATCACGCTGCCCGGCATGCCGATGGGATCACCCGGGATGAGGTGTGAGAAGAGCGAACCGTTCGTGATCTACGCTGTCACCAAGGACGGTGCGGCGCCGACGGCCTACGCGACCGAATGAACGGTTATTCCGCCAGCAGCTGATCGAACAGCAGCATCTCGGCATCGCGCGGCACCACCTGGTCGGGGCGTGTCCACATGTGCGGGCGGCTGGTGATCTCGAGGTGGCCGCGGCAGGCGAGGCACTCGATCTGCAGCGTCAGCGGGATGAGCAGGCATTCGTGCGCGACAGCGCGGCAAGCCTGCTTCAGCAGTTGGCCCCGTTCGATGCGATCGAGAGTACTGGCCGCGCGCCGCACTGCGTCGTCCACTTCCGGGATCGCGATCAGGCTGTAGTTGCAGGCGCCGAAGCCCTGCTCCGGATCGAAGCGGGCGACGAAATCGCGCAGCACCATCTCCGCATCGGGCAGGAACGACACCCAGCTCATCACGAACAGGCCGAAGCTCGGATTGGGATCGTAGCGCGAGAAATCGCGCAGGGATCCGTAGGTCGGCTGCAGGCGGATGCCGACGGTCGCGAGCTGCACGGTCAAGGCGCGCAACAGCTGACGACCATCGGATTCGACATCCTCCATCGCGGCAACCGCCAGGGTCAGGCCGTCGGGATAGCCGGCGCTGTAGAGCAGATGACGCGCCAGGGCAGGATCGTACGGATCGGGATAGAGCGTGGGATCGGCGCCGAAGAAGTGC
>DATEOK010000386.1:0-21051 GCA_035274225.1 Dongiaceae bacterium | reverse complement strand
AGACATAGGCGAAGCCCGCCCAGGCCGATGCCGGCACCATCGCCAGACTTGTGGGCCACAGCGCGACCGTCACGACCGCCGACGCCGGCAGCGACAGCACCAGGGCCCAGGAGATCACCGCCAGGCTGCCCAGCCGGCGCGTCAGCTTGCTGCCGACCGCGTAGCCCATGCCACAGGTGACGATGGCCGCGAGCATCAGCAGGTCGGCCGCCTCGAAGGTGAGCCCGCCGCTGAGCCAGGCGTGGCCCGCGACCAGCGCCGATCCCAGCACCGCGAACAGCCAGAACAGCGGCCGCGGCCGGTCCTGCCCGATCAGCGCGGCGAATCCGGCCGTCGCCAGCGGCAGCAGGCCGATGAAGGTTATGGCGTGGCTCGACGGCACGAATGTCAGCGCCAACGCCGAGAACAGCGGGAATCCCACCACCACGCCGAGCGCGGTCCAGGCGAGATCGCGCCAATCCCGCCGCGTCGGGAGCGGCGCACGCAGGACCAGCAGCGCAACCACGGCCAGCAGGCCGGCGATCAGCGCACGCCCTGCCGTCACGAACCACGGATCGAGCGCCGCCACCGCCACCCGCGTCGCCGGCAGCGAGGCGGAAAAGATCAGCATCCCCGCCATCCCATGCGCCCAGGCGGCCCAATCGCTGTTTCGATTCTCGCTCGCAATGCTGATGGTCATTTCCACTCTCTCGATTTGGTGCTCCCCCTCCCCCGAAACGGGGGAGGGTTGGGGTGGGGGAAGCGAGCGAAGATTGCCTGCCACCGAGACGCGGCTTCCCGCTCCCTACCTCCCCCAAGTTGGGGGAGGAGGACTTCACAACCCAGGCACAGATGCATTACAATTAGAATAACTGTACTGGTACAGAAGTCATGACACTGGCGGCACCCACCCTGACCGAGAAGATCGGCGCCGACATCCTGGCGCGGATCGAGGCGCGCATTCTGGCACCCGGCGCGCGGCTGCCCTCCATCCGCGCCGCCGCCGGAGAGTTCGGCGTCAGCAAGTCGACCATGGTCGAGGCCTACGACCGGCTGGTGGCATCCGGCCACATCCAGGCGCGGCGCGGCTCGGGCTTCACCGTGACGGCCCGGCGCGCGGCACCCAGCCTGCAGGAGCTGGCGCCGAAGCTCGACCGCGCCATCGATCCGGTGTGGGTCGCGCGCCAGTCGCTGGAGACGGAGGAGCGCGCGCTGCGGCCCGGCTGCGGTTGGCTGCCGGAGAGTTGGCTGCCGGAATCGGACCTGCGGCGCGCTTTGCGCAGCGTCGCGCAGGCGCCGCACGCCAAGCTGCTCGAATACGGCCATCCGCTCGGCTATCTGCCGCTGCGCCAGGCCTTGCAGGCGCGGCTCGCGGAGCTGGAGATCGACGCACCGCCAACGCGCATCCTGCTCACCGACGGCGGCACGCAAGCGATCGACTTGACGCTGCGCCACCTGATCCAGCCCGGCGATGCCGTGCTGGTCGACGATCCCAGCTATTTCAACTACCACGCCAACCTGCGTGCGCACCGCGCCGTATCGCTCCCTGTGCCGCGCAAGCCGGACGGGCCGAATCTCGACCGCCTCGCCGCCCTCGCGCGCGAGCACAAGCCGCGCCTGTATCTGATGAACGCCGCGCCGCATAACCCGACCGGCGGCGCGCTGTCGCCGGCGATCGCGCACCGGCTGTTGCAATTGGCGGAGACGCATGACTTCCGCATCATCGAGGACGATGTGTTCGCCGACTTCCGCCGCTATCCGACGCCGATCCTGGCGGCGCTCGATGGGCTGAAGCGCGTCATCCATCTCGGCAGCTTTTCCAAGACCCTCTCGGCCGGCGTACGCTGCGGCTTCGTCGCGGCTGACGAAGCCACCGTCGACGCCCTGCTCGATCTCAAGATCGCGACCTGCTTCGGCAATGACCTCGCCGCCGCACAGATGGTGCACCGGCTGATCGCTGACGGCACGCAGCGCAAGCATGCCGAGCGCATCCGCCGCCGCCTCGCCGGTGCGATGGGCCAGGTCGGCAGCAAGCTGGAAGCGCTCGGCTTTACATACTGGCAGGAGCCGCGCGAAGGCCTCTTCCTGTGGATGCGCTTGCCGGACGGTCGTGATGCGGCAGAGCTGGCGAAGCGTGCCCTACGGCAGAACATCGTGCTGGCGCCCGGCAATGTCTTCAGCCCGACCCAGGCCTGGCCTGACACCCTGCGTTTCAACGCGCCGCAAAGCCAGCATCAGCGGCTGTTCGAGTTCCTGAGGACCGCACTCAAGTCCCGCGCTTGAGGATTGCCGGCCGGGCGCTCAGAATGAAAGCCAAACGCGACGGGAGGACTTCGCCATGACCAAAGTGCGCGGCGGCTTGATCCAGATGGCGCTGAAGGCGCCGACCGAGAAATCGCCCGAGGAAATCAGGAAGGCGATGATCGATGCCCATGTCCCGCTGATCGAGAAGGCCGGCGGCGAGGGCGTGCAGATCCTGTGCTTCCAGGAGGTCTTCACTCAGCCCTATTTCTGCCCCAGCCAGGATCCAAAGTGGTACGCCGCCGCCGAGCGCATCCCCGACGGCCCGACCGTCAAGCTGATGCAGGAGTTCGCCAAGAAGTACCAGATGGTGATCGTCGTCCCGATCTACGAGGAGGCGATGACCGGCGTCTACTACAACACCGCCGCGGTGATCGACGCCGACGGCAGTTATCTCGGCAAATACCGCAAGACCCACATCCCGCAGGTCGCGGGCTTCTGGGAGAAGTTCTTTTTCAAGCCCGGCGCGTCGGAGTTCCCTGTGTTCAAGACGCGCTACTGCCGGCTCGGCGTCTACATCTGCTACGACCGCCACTTTCCCGAAGGCTGGCGCGCCCTCGCGCTCAACGGCGCGGACTACATCGTGAATCCGTCGGCGACCGTCGCGGGCTTGAGCGAATATCTCTGGAAGCTGGAGCAGCCGGCCTCCGCCGTCGCGAACGGCGTCTATATCGGCGCCATCAACCGCATCGGCAAGGAAGCGCCGTGGAACATCGGCGAGTTCTACGGCCAGAGCTACTTCGTCAACCCGCGCGGCCAGATCGAGAAGATCGCCAGCCGCGACCAGGATGAACTGATCGTGCACGACATGGATTTCGAGATGATCCGCACCGTGCGCAACACCTGGCAGTTCTTCCGCGACCGCCGGCCGGAGACCTACGGCGCGCTGACGGACATCGGCTGACGCATTGACCTATCCCACTTCCGTCATGGCAAGGCTTGGCCTTGCCATCCACGAGTTTCGATGGGACGGATCGTGCGGTCGGAGGCAAACTCGTGGATCCCAAGGCCAAGCACCGTCGGCGTAGGCCGACCTTCGTCGGCGGGGGATGACGGAGTATAAAGGACACGACCTTGCCTACGTGTCGTCGGTCAGCTCCGCGTCGACCTCGGCAAAGAGCTCGTCCATCATCGCCTTCGGGTTCATGACGAAGTTGCGCGTCAGCTGGTAGTGCGGCGTCTCGCTCAAGGACGCCTGTCGAATCACGCGGCCATCGAACATCAGCAGTTGCGCGCGCGGATAGGCCATCAGGATCGGCGAGTGCGTGGCGATGATCATCTGCGATTGCCCCTCCAGCTCCAGCAGGCGCATCGTCTTGACGAACTGCAACTGGCGCCTGGGCGAAAGCGCAGCCTCCGGCTCGTCCAGGATGTAGAAACCCTGGCCCCCGAACTTGTTGTTGAACAGGGCGAGGAAGGATTCGCCATGCGACTGCGCATGCAGCGACCTGCCGCCGTATGGATCGAGCGTGCCATGTCCGGGATGGTCCCTGTCCACCTGGTCGAGGTAGTGGGCAAAATCGAAAAAGCTCTCGGCGCGCATGAAGAAGCCGCGCGTCACTTTCGGCAGCCACGACAGGCGCATGGCCTTGGCTGCCGGCGCGTCGTTCAGGTCCTGGCCGAAAACATGATTGCGGTTACCTCCGGCGATGTTGAACCCGGCCTGGATCGCAATCGCTTCCAGCAGAGTGGACTTTCCCGTCCCGTTTTCTCCGACGATGATGGTGATCGGACGTTCGAAATCGAGTGTCAGCTTACCGCGCTGAAACGCCGGGATCGTGAACGGGAACTCATCTGCGTCCACCCGATCCTCGAGGAAACTCAGTCGCTTCAGAAACGGCGGAGGCAGGTTGGTCGTGACGTGTCGGCGAGCCATGGGTTGCAACCGGATTGTTGGCGGCAACCTGAGATTGTCACGCCGCCGCCTTGTCGTCCAGCACCACCGCGTAGAGCGCGCGCGGCGCGCTGAGGCCGGAGATGGCGTGCACGCCCGCCGGCTGCAGCAGGCGCCGGCTTTCGCCCAGGCCCGCCTGGAACGAATCCGAGGCGAGGATCGCGCAGCCGAGGCTCTTGGTCAGCTTCTCCATGCGCGCGGCCTCGTTCACCGCCGGGCCGATCATGGTGAAGTCGAGCCGTTCCGGCGTGCCGACATTGCCGTACAGCACCTCGCCCTTGTGCAGGGCGATGCCGAGGTCGAGGTTGCCCGCCGCCTCGCCGCTGTTCGCCGCCAGCGCCGCGACGTCGCGCACCGCCGTCCGCGCCGCGCGCAACGCCTGCTCGCACACGTTGGCGTCCGGCTGCGCGAAGGTCGCGAGGATGCCGTCGCCCATGAACTTCAGGATCTCGCCGCCTTCCTTGACGATCGCGGCGCCGACCGAATCGAAATAACGGTTCAGGGTCGCCATCACCAGCTCGGAGCTCGCCTGCTCGGCGAAGGCAGTGAAGCCGCGCAAGTCTGAGAAGAAGATCGCCGCGTCCACCCGCTCGATCGAGCCGCGGGCGGTGGCGCCCGACCACACCCGCTGCGCCGCGTCGGTGCCGAGATAGGCGCCGAGCAGGGTGCGGGTGATGATCGGCAGCACCGAGGCCTTGATGCTGACGGCGAAGATCGGGAACAGCCGGTTGATCAGCGCAATGTTCTCGGCCGAGAGGCCGCCCGGCCGGTCGGTCGACCAGGAGCAGGCCATGCCGAGCGAGCCCGGCTGATCGAGGATCGAATCCGATTCGAAGCCGCTGATGGCACCATACCAGTCGGTGAAGCCGCGCTCGGCCAGTTCCTCGAGCACCGGGAAATCCACCACCGCCTGCGGCCCCTGCAGCGCGCGGCGCATGCGCGGCAAATGCTCCATGATCATGTGGCGCAGCGGCGAATCGGTCCAGGCCGGGCGCCGGCGCCAGGTGTGGTCGAACTGGGTGTGGTAGAGCGCGGAATCCGGCTCCCACGTCATGTCGAAGGCCTGGATCAGCGGATGGCGCGTCGACATGCCGAAATAGGCGCGCCCGATCGGCACGCCGCCTTCGAGCAGGTGCTGGGTGAAGCCGTTGAACAGGTCGCTGAGCGGCATGTTGCGCAGGCCGCCTTCCGCCAGCCAGTGCGCGAACTCCTGGACGTTCTCCCGCGTCAAAACGCCACGCCGAGGTCGCGCAGACGCGATGCCGTCTCCGCGCCGCTGCGATGGGTGATGCCGTGCCAGCCGAGTGCGGTCGCCGCCTCGGCGTTCTTGGCGTTGTCGTCGATGAAAACGCAATGCTCCGGCTTCTGTTTCGCCTGCTCCAGAAGGTGCGCATAGATGCGCGGGTCCGGCTTCACCATGCCGATGCGCCCCGACACCACGACATGGCGGAAGCGCCTCATGAAATCGTATTTGTCCTCGACGTGATGATAGGTTTCGGCCGACCAGTTGGTGAGGCCGTAGAGCGGAACGCCCGCCGCATGCAGCTGTTCGAGCAATTCAACGCCATCGTCGAGCAGCCCCCGCAGGGTTTTCGGCCACTGGCCGTAGAAAGCACGGATGAGGTCGGCATGATCCGGATGGAGCGCGATCAACTCCGCCTCGCCTTCCGCGATCGGCCGGCCGCCATCCTGCTTCAGGTTCCAAGCCGGAGAGCAGACATGCGTCAGAAACCAGCGCCGCTCCTCATCGTCTGGGATCAGCTCGCGATAGAGATACTCCGCGCTCCAGTCGAACAAAACGCCGCCGAAATCGAATACCACCGCCCTGATGTCGGGCATCGACAACTCTCCGGAAATGCCGCGTCAAAATGCGCTGCGATGCTAGTCGTCCGCTTCCCGTCAGGCAATTGCGATATGACTCCCAAGGTCACCGGCCATGTCAAAGCCGTGAACCGGACTCAGCGTCACAGTTTCGCCCAAATCGATCATCAAAACGCCGCGCTCCCGCAAGAGAACGGTCAGGCTCGATCGCTAGGTTGAGTCGCAGAGTAAAGAGTAAGGGGAAACACCATGAGACCCGCCTTCTTCTACCCCAAGCCCAAGGCCAAGACCAAAGACCGCATCGCGCGCTGGATAAGCTTCGCGGCGCTGGTCGCCCTGCTCGCCATGGCCACGCTTCCGCTCAACTCCAGCCCGCGCGCCGTCGCGGTCCAGAACAGCACGCATTGGAGCGACACATGGCACGGGTGACCCGCGAACTCACCGCCGCCTGGATGCGCGAGGCGATCCTAGTGGTGGACGGCGCGGCACCGTCGCGGCACTTCTGGTCGCGCTGGATGGACCGCGCCCTCGCGCCGCACCAGGGCGAGATGGCAACGCCGCATGCCCCGATCGCGGCCAACGACATCGCGCTGGAGGATGGCGAGGAGCCGCTGCATGGCCGCACGCCCGGCCCGCTCCAACCGGCCTTGCGCTACGACTGATCCAATACCATCTCACTGCTGACAGAACCTGGCAGGAACGCCAGCATCTCGGTGCTGGCGTTTCGCATTTGTTCGTCCTAGCATTTCCCTCGCGTTTCGAGGAAAGAGATGTCCAGCAAACCGCAATATTCCGATCCGGTAGTTGAGGAGCGCGCCACCGAGTTGGCCGCGCCGCTGCCGGGCAAGCCGTTCGAGCTGAAGTCCGAATACCGCCCGGCCGGCGACCAGCCGACTGCGATCAAGGACCTGACCGAAGGCCTGGTGCGGCGCGACCGCGACCAAGTGCTGCTCGGCGTCACCGGCTCCGGCAAGACCTACACCATGGCCCAGGTGATCCAGAATGTGCAGCGCCCGAGCCTCATCCTGGCGCCCAACAAGACCCTTGCGGCGCAGCTCTATGGCGAGATGAAGAGCTTCTTCCCGGACAACTCGGTCGAGTATTTCGTCTCTTACTACGACTACTACCAGCCGGAAGCGTACGTTCCGCGCACCGACACCTATATCGAGAAGGAATCCTCGCTCAACGAGCAGATCGACCGCATGCGTCACTCGGCGACGCGCTCGCTGTTCGAGCGGCGCGACGTCATCATCGTCGCCTCGGTGTCGTGCATCTACGGCATCGGCTCGCCCGAGACCTATTCCACCATGACCATCACGCTGAAGGTCGGGCAGCATCTCGACATGGCGACGCTGCTGCGCCGGCTGGTGGAGCTGCAATACAAGCGCAACGACGCCAACTTCTACCGCGGCATGTTCCGGGTGCGCGGCGATTCGTTCGAGCTGTTCCCCGCCCACTTGGAGGACCGCGCCTGGCGCTTCTCGATGTTCGGCGACGAGATCGAGTCGATCCACGAATTCGACCCGCTGACCGGCGAGAAGCAGGCGGCGCTGGACGAAGTGAAGATCTACGCCAACAGCCACTACGTGACGCCGAAGCCGACGCTGACCCAGGCCGGCATGCAGATCAAGGAAGACCTCAAGGTCCGGCTCAAGGAATTCGAAGCCAGCGGCAAGCTGCTGGAAGCGCAGCGCCTGGAGCAGCGCACCAAGTTCGATCTCGAAATGATGGAGGCGACCGGTTCCTGCGCCGGCATCGAGAACTACTCGCGCTATCTGACCGGCCGCAAGCCGGGCGAGCCGCCACCGACCTTGTTCGAATACCTCCCGAACGACGCGCTGCTGATCGTCGACGAGAGCCATGTGACGGTGCCGCAGCTCGGCGCCATGTTCCGCGGCGACTGGCACCGCAAGTCGACCTTGTCGGAATACGGCTTCCGCCTGCCCTCCTGCTGCGACAACCGTCCGCTCAAGTTCGAGGAGTGGGAGCATATGCGGCCGCAGACAGTCTATGTCTCGGCGACGCCCGGCCCGTGGGAGCTGGAGCGAACCGGCGGTGTGTTCACCGAGCAGGTGATCCGCCCGACCGGCCTGATCGACCCGGTCACCATCATCCGTCCGACCGAGAGCCAGGTCGACGATGTGATCGCCGAATGCAAGGACGCCGCGGCCAAGGCGCAGCGCGTGCTCATCACCACCCTCACCAAGCGCATGGCGGAGGATTTGACCGAGTACCTGCATGAGGCCGGCATCCGCGTGCGCTATATCCACTCCGACGTCGAAACCCTGGAGCGCATCGAGATCATCCGCGACCTGCGCCTCGGCGCGTTCGACGTGCTGGTCGGCATCAACCTGCTGCGCGAGGGCCTCGACATCCCGGAGTGCGCGCTGGTGTGCATCCTCGACGCCGACAAGGAAGGCTTCCTGCGCTCCAAGACCTCGCTGGTGCAGACCATCGGCCGCGCCGCGCGCAACATCGACGGCCGCGTCATCCTATACGCCGACAAGATGACCGACTCGCTGCAATACGCGATCGACGAGACCAACCGCCGGCGCGAGAAGCAGCAGGCCTACAACGTCGCCAACGGCATCACCCCGGAATCGGTTCGCACCGCGATCAGCGACATCCTGTCTTCGGTCTACGAGCAGGACCACGTCACGGTCGACACCGGCATCGCCGGCGAAACCCACATGCTCGGCCACAACCTCAAGGCCACCATCGCCGACCTCGAGAAGAAGATGCGCGAGGCCGCCGCCAACCTCGAGTTCGAGGACGCCGCCCGCGTCCGCGACGAGATCCGCCGCCTGGAAGCGATGGACCTGGAAATCCCGGTGGGCGGCGGTGGCGCGATGGGCCCAAGCGGCCTCAAGGCCGCAGCCTCTCCCAAGTTCGGCTCCTACAAGCCCGGCCCTGCCAATATGGTGCGCGGCCGCTCCAAGGCCGGAAGGCCGGGAGAGGCGCCGAAATTCAAGGGGCGGCGGAAGCCGCGCTAAGAAATCGTCACAGCCGAGATTGTTACCTGACCCCTCACGCGTCAGGACAGGATCAGGTTCAAGGCTCCAAAGTAGGTGATTCGAGCTGGGGTGGCTTGGTGCTGACAGAAAGACCTAGCCATGAAGAAGCCGATTTGCCTTATCTTTGGCGCATCGCTGATCGCTTGCATCGGAGCAGCCAAAGCGGACGATCACCTATTTGAGGCCCAGCAGCACGGCCTCAGCTCCGATGGTAACGCCGTCACTCACACCCATGCCTTCGATATCAACAAAGCAGGACATAGTGGGGACCTGGCGCCGGGCCAAGGAAGCCCATTTGCCGGAGAAGAACAGAAAACTCCGGCAACGGATACCGACGCAGCGAACGAGCATGCAAACGTGAAGGAGCGCGGCGCGAAGTAACCACGGTCAAGCTCCAGCGGCGGATTCATGGTTTCGATTCTGGATGCGAAGCCGGAAGCCATACTGATGCGCTCGTTCACTCGCACGACCCGCCATCCTGGAACCTGAAGTTCGACAGTTCCAGGAACTTGACGGGATGTGGCCAGCTTTCGAAATTGCTGAGGCCCGCGTCGACCGGGCAGGAGCTGGTGTAGACCATCCGATCATCCGGTGCCTTCATGGTCGCGTCATATTTGACCGTCTTCGACAGGTTGTTGGCGACCGTCAGCATCATGCCGCTATCGATCTGCTGAAGCTCACCTCGACCGCATTGGATAGCGAGCCGCCAGCAGAATTCGGTTGCGCGCCGACGATCTTGCCGTTCTCGACCTCGAAGGCGATCGCAAATTGCTCGCCGGGAAAGATCACGATCGCGCCCTCGTCGGTGACATAAGGCGCGCCGCTTGACCGGCAAGGCATGGCGCCGCATTGCTTCGAACTGTCTCCCTGAGCGGTTGCTGCCATGGACGCCGTCGGGACCGGCTCCGGCGCCGGCGGCTCGGAGCAGCCAGCGAGCAAGCCCGCCAGCACCATCACCAATCCTGGAAGTGCAGCTCGGATCGGTCGCCGAAAGCCGTTCAAGTTCCCCTCCCCAAGAATCGCCTTAGACCTTGGTCTATCCGACTTAGGTCTGCCTGCCTAGCCATGGACAAGGCCGCCGCTCGGTGCTTCCTTAAGGCATGTCCCAATCGACGCTAATCCTCGGCCTGTCGCTGGCCTATCTCGGCCTGCTGTTCGTGGTCGCGCATTTCGGCGAGCGCAGCGCGGCGGGCTGGTCGCGCAGTCGCGCCGGCCCGATCATCTATGCCCTGTCGCTGTCGATCTATTGCACGTCCTGGACGTTCTACGGCGCGGTCGGGCGCGCGGCGACGGTCGGGCTCGACTTCATGCTGATCTATGTCGGGCCGGCGCTGGTCATCCTGTTCGCCTGGCCGATCCTCGCCAAGATCATCCGTCTCGCCAAGCGCCACAACGTCACCTCGATCGCCGACTTCCTCGCCGCGCGCTACGGCAAGAGCCGGGCGGTCGCCGTCACCGTCACCCTCATCGCCATCATCGGCGTGCTGCCCTACATCGCGCTGCAGCTGCAAGCGGTCTCCACCACCTTCGCCGCCCTCGCCGGCCCGATCACCATCTCGCCGGCGACCGGCCAGCCGGTGTGGTACGACACCGCCTTCATCGTCGCGCTGCTGATGGCGGTCTTCACCATCCTGTTCGGCGTGCGCCACGTGCAGGTCAGCGAGCAGCATCGCGGCATGATGATGGCGATCGCCTTCGAATCGATCGTGAAGCTGGCCGCCCTGCTGGCGGTGGGGCCGTTCGTGGTGTGGTGGATGTTCGACGGTCCCAGCGATCTGGCGGCGACGGTCGAACGCGTCGTGCACAATCCGACGCTGACCGCGCTCGCCCCCAACGGCAACTGGCTGGCGATCACGGCGCTCGCCGGCCTCGCCTTTCTGTGCCTGCCGCGCCAGTTCCATGTCGCGGTGGTCGAGCACGACCACCCCAAGAGCCTGATCAGCGCCCGCTGGTTGTTCCCGCTCTACATGCTGCTGATCAACATCTTCGTCGTGCCGATCGCGCTCGCCGGTCTGGCGCTGCTCGGCCCCGGGCAAAATCCAGACCTGTTCGTGCTGGCGCTGCCGATGTCGGGTGGGAACGATTGGCTGTCGATCTTCGTTTTCATCGGCGGCCTGTCGGCGGCCACCAGCATGGTGGCGGTCGCCTGCATGGCCCTCTCCGGCATGGTCGGCAACGAGCTCGTGATGCCGCTGATCCTGCGCCGCGACGAAGATATCAAAAGTAACATCGGCCGGCGCGCCCTGCTGGTGCGCCGCCTGTCGGTGGTGGCGATCCTGCTCGCCGCCTATGCCTATCACCGCACCATCGCCGGCCTGCTGCCGCTCGCCACCATCGGCATGGTATCGTTCTGCGCGGTTGCAAACTTCGCGCCGGCCCTGGTGCTGGGACTCTATTGGCGCCGGACGCACCGCTACGGCGTGATCGCTGGACTAGCCGCCGGCTTCTTCGTCTGGTTCGCTGCCGTGCTGTGGCCGACCATCGAGCATGGCCAAGGGCTGCTGGTGCTGCCGGCCGCCGGGCCGCTGGCCTGGTTCGACCCCCTGCCGCGCGGCTTCCTCGTCGGGCTGACGGTCAATGTCCTGCTGCTGGTCAGCGTTTCTCTTTTGACCCGCGCGCAAGGCCGCGACCAGCGGCAGGCCGAAGCCTTCGTGGGCGATGCCGACCCCGACGCGCTGGTCGCCGAACCCAGCGGGCAGGCGCGTGACCTGGCGCAGCTGCAAGAGCTGGCAGGGCGCTTCATCGGGGAGGAACGCGCGGCGGAGGCCTTCGCCGGGGTCACCGTCTCAGGCCCCGCGGCGTACGAGTTCGTGGAGCGGCTGCTCTCCGGCACCATCGGCGCCGCCTCCGCGCGCGTGGTGGTCAGTACCGCGCGCGGCCGCGCCCTGTGGATGCCCGGCTCGGTGCGCGAGGTGCTGCACGATGCCACCGCCGCCATCCGCTACAACGCCGACCTGCTGCGCAAGACACTCGATCACGTCGGGCTCGGCATCGCAGTGTTCGATGCCGAGGGCAAGCTGGAGATCTGGAACGAGCGCTTCGCGGCCCTAGTCGGTGTCCCGCGCGAGCTGCTCGGCACCGGCGTGTCGGCGGCGCAGCTGTCCGACCGCGCACCGATCCTGGCCGAGCTCACCGCCTGGAACGCGCCGCCGATGCGCGAGCTACGCCTCCCCGACGGCAGCTCGACCGAGTTGCGTATCGATCCGCTGACCGGCGGCGGTATCGTGGTGACCGCCAGCGACGTCACCGAGCGCGTGCGCGCCGCCGAGGCGCTGCGAGACAGCGAGCGGCGCATCCGCATCGTCACCGACAATGTTCCGGTGCTGATCGCCTATGTCGACCGCGACCAGCGCTATCATTTCACCAACCGCCTCTACCAGGCGACCATGCGCACGGCGGAGGCCGAGACCGAAGGCCGGCACGTGCGCGAGATCCTGGGCGAAGCGCGCTATCGCTACCTGCAGCCCTATGTCGAGGCGGTGCTGACCGGGACCCCGCAGCATTTCGAAGTCGAGTTCCCGACCAACGACGCGCAGATCGAGGTGGCGAGCGGCACCTACCTGCCGCATTTCGACGCCCAGGGCCAGGTGGTCGGCTTCTTCCTGCTCTATGTCGACATCACCGAGCGGCGCCGCGCCGAGGCCGCCTTGCGCATCGCCAACGAATCGCTGGAGCGCCGCGTGGTCCAGCGCACCGCCGAGCTGGAAGCGGCGCGCGCCAAGGCGGAAGAGGCCAACATCGACAAGACCCGCTTCATCGCCGCCGCCAGCCACGACCTGCTGCAGCCGTTGCATGCCGCGCGGCTGTTCGTTGCCGCGATGGCGGAGCGGCACCCGCGCGACGAGCTGGTGGAGAAGATCGACCATGGCCTGGGCGCGGTGGAGTCGCTGCTCGACGCGCTGCTCGACATCGCCAAGCTCGATGCCGGCGCGGTGAAGCCGGAGGTGCGCGCAGTGCCGCTCGGCCCGCTGCTGGATTCCCTGGTCGCCTCCTTCGCGCCGATCGCCGAGAAACACGGGGTCGAGCTGCGCCATGTCCCGACCAATGCCGTCACCAAGAGCGACCCTGCCTTGCTGCGCCGCGTGCTGCAGAACTTCCTCAGCAATGCCATCCGCTACAGCCACCGGCCGGGCAAGCGGGCGCGCGTTCTGCTCGGCTGCCGGCGCGTCGGTACGGAGCTGACCATCGCCGTCCTCGATAACGGCCCCGGCATCGCGCCGGAGCAGCAGCAATTGGTGTTCCAGGAATTCACCCGCCTGCGCGCGACGCCGCGCGACGGCGAGCGCGGCCTTGGCCTCGGCCTCGCTATTGTCGACCGCATCGCGCGGGTGCTCGGCCACCGCATCCAGCTGCGCTCCGGGCCGGGCAAGGGCTCGACCTTCGCGATCGCCGTGCCGCTGGCGCCGGTGCACGAGGTGCGCTTGCCACCGAGCGTTCCGGTCACGCCGCGCTCGCGCCGCTTCGCGCACGCGCCGCTGGTGCTGTGCATCGACGATGAGCGGCAGGTGCGCGACGGCATGGCCGCGCTGCTCGGCTCCTGGGGCTGCGAGACCGTGCTGGGCGAGAGCGCCGCGGAGGTGCTGGCTTCCCCCGCGGTCGCCGGCCGCACGCCCGACCTGCTGCTGATCGACCTGCATCTCGGCAACGGCGAGAACGGCTTCGAGATCATCACGCGCCTGCGCCAGCATTGGGGTGCCGACCTGCCCGCCGCCCTCATCACCGCCAACCGCGACCCCGCCGCCGTCGCCGTGGCGCGCAGCCAGCGCGTCGACATCCTGCTGAAGCCGGTGAAGCCGGCGCAACTGCGCGCACTCATCGCGCAACGCGCCGCGAGCGCGGAGTAGAGGGCGACAAGCCTCCACTGCTCCTCCTCACTCCGTCATCCCAAGGCTTGGCCTTGCCATGACGAAAGGGTACGGACGATGCTTTGTGCGCCTACGCCTCGTCCGCAATCGGCGCCGGCGGCGGGGCGCCCGGATCGAGCGCCAGGCGTTGCGCCAGCACGATCGCCTGGGTGCGCGAGTGGACGCCCATCTTGCGCAGGATCTCGGTGACATGCGCCTTCACCGTCGCCTCGCCGATCTGCATGTCGTAGGCGATGATCTTGTTGGGCTTGCCCTCGGCCATCAGCGCGAACACGCGATGCTGCTGCGGCGTCATGCGCGCGGCGCGGGTGGCGAGGTCGGCGTCGGTCGAGGACAGCGCGCCGTCGCCGGCACTGGGCGGCAGCACGATCTCGCCGCGCATCACCGCGCGCACCGAGGCGATGATCTCCTCCATCGGCGAGGATTTTGGAATGAAGCCGGCGGCGCCCATCTCCACCACCTGGCGCATCGCGGCTGCATTGCGCGTCGCCGACACGATCACCAGTGGCGCGCTGGGATAATTCGCCCGCAGCGCCGAGACGCCCGCCAGGCCCTGCATGCCCGGCATGTCGAGGTCGAGGACCACCAGGTCGACATCCGGCCGCGCGGCGATCGCGCCGCTGGCCTCGTCGAGCGTGCCAGCCAGTGCCACCTCCGCCTTCGGAAACGCCGCGCGCAACGCCAGCGCCAACGCATCCCGGACCATCGGGTGATCGTCGGCAACGATGAAGGACGGAGCAGGCGTCAGTGCGCTCATCGGGCCTCGAGGATAGCACCGGCAGGCGGGCGGGGCGAATCTCCCCGACCGGTCATGCGAATACAGCGCTGAGCGACCGATCCGCCGCCCTCGCCTGGAAGTCGCCGATTTTCTTGACAATCAGCAGGGCGAAGATCGCGGAGACGAGGTCGAGCACACATGACGCGATATTGATCGGGCCGACCGAGATCAACTCATCCAGGTCCTCGGCCCGCAGCGACATTCGCATGGAGACGTTGCTGACGATGGACGACACGATCCACCAGAACCACCACCAGCCCAGCACCGGGCTCGTGGTCTCGGACTGCCACGCGCCCGGGTTGCTGCTGGCGCGCCAGATCTCCTTCATCACCTGATATGGTTTCCACAGATTGGCGACTGGCACGAAATACCATCCGACCGCCCATCCGGGCGTGAAGCGAAGATCCGGGCTGCCGAGCGCGTGGACATTGGAATTCACGCGATAGACCCACATGGCAAACAGCACGATCGTGGCGATGACGACCAGCATGACGGCGACGCTGATGATGCCGTGGCGAAAGTCGTTCGCCTCCGCGGCCGCCATCATCTCGGCTTGCGAGGCAAACGTACCGTCGCGCATGCGCAGTAGAAGCTGATGCTGTGCCAATTCCGAGACGGCGAAAACGGCATCGGTAGCGATGCTGGCGATCAGCAGCCAACGCAGCCATTGGGTCAGCCGCTTGGGATCGCGGAACGGGCGACCGGTCGGCCTGGCCGTCGAGACCGGTGCCGGCGCAGCGCCGGGAACCGGCGACGTGGCGACCACAGCAAGCGCGGCGCCACAGCGCACGCAAGTGGCGTTCGCGGGTTCATTGCGCACCCCGCACTGCGGACAGTCCATTACCTGCACTTCCCCCGATTGGATCCCGCCGCGATCTTGCCACAAGCCGGCCGAGGCCGTCGATGCGCCAACGCCTTGATTCCGCCTGCCGCGGCGGCCAGGATGCGTGCCTGCGCTCTTTCCAGCGATTCGGGGCCTGATGCCCAGCCTGCCAGCCAACCAGAACGCGCTCAAGGTCGCCCTCGTGACGGGCGCCGCCAAGCGCATCGGCAAGTCGATCGCCCTGCGCCTGGCCGAGGACGGCTGGAACGTCGCCATCCACTACCGTTCGTCCGCCGCCAAGGCCGAGGCTGTGGCGGCTGAGGCCCGCCTGCGCGGCGTCAAGGCCATGACGGTC
This sequence comes from Dongiaceae bacterium, assembly GCA_035274225.1. Taxonomy (GTDB): domain Bacteria; phylum Pseudomonadota; class Alphaproteobacteria; order Dongiales; family Dongiaceae; genus Dongia_A. Next base: position 5,221 of record DATEOK010000386.1, on the reverse strand, counting down.
GAGGCCAACCTCGCCAACGAGCGAGAGGTCGAGGCCATCATCCCAAGGGTCGCGGAGCACCTGGGCGAGGTCAGCCTGCTGGTCAACAACGCCTCGGTGTTCGAGATGGACAAGGCCGAGACCGCGACCCGCGCCAGCTGGGACAAGCACATCGAGACCAACCTGCGCGCGCCCTTCGTCCTCAGCCAGGCGTTCGCGCGCCAGTTCACCGCCGACCGCGAGGGCAACATCATCAACCTGCTGGACCAGCGGGTGTGGAAGCTGACGCCCTATTTCCTCAGCTACACTGTCGCCAAGATGGGCCTCTGGACCCTGACCCGTACCCTGGCGCTGTCCTATGCGCCGCGCATCCGGGTCAACGGCATCGGGCCGGGCCCGACCCTGCCCTCGCCGCGCCAGACCCAGGAGCAGTTCGCGGCGCAGTCGGCATCCATGCCGCTCGGCCACGGCGCCACGCCGCGCGAAATCGCGCGCGCCGTGCAGTTCATCCTGGATTCACCCTCGATGACCGGCCAGATGATCGCCCTCGACGGCGGCGAGCATCTCGGCTGGCAGGTGCCGGGCAAGGGCTACCAGCCGCGCGAATAGCGCCCAATCCCCACAGAAAACCCGTGAAATTACTGGCCTGTTCGCGGCGATTCCCTTCGCCTGCGGAATAGATTCGCTCAGGGCCGGTTCCTATATTAGGGTCATCAATATGGCCGCTGTGCGGCCCGATAAAATCGTCAGCGAGGGCCCCAGGGTGCGGCCCTCCTCACACCAGCCCCAGAGTGCGGCGAGCGTCCGAAAGGATCCAAGCCATCATGTCGTCTCCCGCGGAGAGAGTGACCGTATTGCCGGCCGCCTTGCACGGCCGCACCATGAAAGTGTTCGTGCGAGACCTGATCCTGCCCTGCCGGATCGGCGTCTACAGCCACGAGCAGCACGCCGAGCAGCGCGTGCGCATCAACTTGGAGCTGACCTGCGTCGAGCATCCGGCGATCAACGACGAGCACCACAACGTTGTGTGCTATGCCGAGGTGGTGGACGACATCCGCCGCCTGATCAGCGAGGGCCATATCAACCTGGTGGAGACCCTGGCCGAGCGGATCGCCGCGCAGTGCCTGGAGGACCACCGGATCCTCGCCGCCAAGGTGCGCGTCGAGAAGCTCGACATCATGCCGGAGGCCAGTGCCGTCGGGGTCGAGATCGAGCGGCACCGGGTCAATCGTTAATTCTCAGGCGCCAAATTCGTTTAGCAGGCCTGTGGGATCGCAGCGATTCTGGCGGGAATCCGCCACTTATTCGCAGGGGAACCCGGCAAAACGGCGGAGTCCTGCGGGATTCCGGGATAAGTTGTGCACAGAGGCCTTGGAGTCTCTAGGTGTCCGTAAAGAGTCAAGTACTGATTCAAGTCCGTGACTACCTGATGACGGAATGATTCAGTGAAATCACATGATTTCAATGACATAGCTTTTTGTGCCTAATTTTTGTGCAACTGGGTGCGGCCGCAGGAATCCGAGACTGACACATTTGTGCAGCGGCTTTTTCGACAGACTTATCCACAGGATTCGTGGATATCTGGACTGGTTGGTCAACCGACGACTCCGTTTGGTAAACGGAATGGCGGAATCCCGCGACTCACTCCTCGCAAACTTGTCCCCGAGCGACACATAGGCAGGTGCGCTGGAACGCTCCTGTCGGGATTTGACCGCGGGTCCTGCGCAGCGTAATCGACGGACATGAGCACCAAAGCGAAAGCCAACAAGCCCGATCCCGTGGAAGCGATCGACGACCAGCCGGAGCCGGTCGAGGCGGAGGCTATCGGTGGCGGGCCCGGGGATTCCCTGGGAAACGGACTGGAGGTGATCCGCGAGCGGGTGAAGACGCTGCCGGCGGCGCCTGGCGTCTATCGCATGATCAACGTGCGCGGCGACGTGCTCTATGTCGGCAAGGCGCGCGACCTCAAGAAGCGGGTCTCGTCCTATACCCAGATCTACCGGCTCGACATGCGGCTGCAGCGCATGGTGTCGGAGACCGCGACCATGGAGTTCGTCGCGACCCACACCGAGGTCGAGGCGCTGCTGCTGGAAGCCAATCTGATCAAGCGCTACCTGCCGCGCTACAACGTGCTGCTGCGCGACGACAAGAGCTTCCCGTACATCGCCATCACCGGCGACCATGCAATCCCGCAGATCACCAAGCATCGCGGCGCGCGCAACCGGCCGGGCGAATATTTCGGGCCGTTCGCATCGGCGGGCGCGGTCAACCGCACCATCGTCGCCCTGCAGCGCGCGTTCCTCTTGCGCAATTGCAGCGACAGCATGTTCGCGATGCGCACGCGCCCCTGCCTGCAGTATCAGATCAAGCGCTGCTCCGCGCCCTGCGTGCAGCGCATCTCCGAAGCGGACTATGGCGAGCTGGTGCACGAAGCGCGCGACTTCCTGACCGGCAAGAGCCGCGAGATCCAGGACCGGCTGGTGCTGGAAATGCGCGGCGCCAGCGACGCGCTGGACTTCGAGCGCGCGGCGCGCCTGCGCGACCGCATCCAGGCACTGACCCAGATCCAGTCGCGCCAGGACATCAACCTCGCCGGGGTCGAGGAAGCCGACGTGATCGCGATCTGGCAGGAAGCCGGCCAGACCTCCATCCAGGTGTTCTTCTTCCGCAACCACGGAAACTACGGCAATCGCGCCTATTTCCCCTCGCACGACAAGAGCGCGGAGCTGCCCGACGTGCTGGCCGCTTTCATGGGCCAGTTCTATGAGAACAAGCAGCCGCCGCGCCTCATCCTGGTCAGCCACGAGCCGACCGAATGCGAGCTGATCGGCGAGGCGCTGACGGTGCGCGCCGGTGCGAAGGTGGAAATCCTGGCGCCGCAGCGCGGCGACAAGCGCAAGGCGGTCGACCACGCCATGCTCAACGCCAAGGAAGCGCTGATCCGCCGCATCGCCGAATCCGGCACGCAGATGAAGCTGCTGCGCGGCATCGCCGACCTGTTCGGATTGGACCAGCCGCCCAAGCGCATCGAGGTCTATGACAATAGCCACATCTCCGGCACCAATCCGTACGGCGCGATGATCGTCGCCGGACCCGACGGCTTCATGAAGAACCAGTACCGCAAGTTCGCGATCCGCCGCGTCGCACAGGAGAAAGCCCAGGGCGAACCGGTGGGCGAACCGGTGGGCGAACCGGTGGGCGAAACGCCGGCAGAGATCGGCCCCGCGGGCGAGGTGCAGGCCGAGGAGGCGGAGAGCGAAGCGCAGCGGGCAGCCGTCGCTCTGGACGACGCGTCGCTCAAGCCCGAGGTCCAGCCCGGCGACGACTACGCGATGATGCGCCAGGTACTGACGCGCCGCTTCTCGCGCGCCATCCAAGAGGATCCCGACCGCCAGCGCGGCATGTGGCCGGACTTGGTGCTGGTGGACGGCGGCCTCGGCCAGCTGTCGGCGGCGCTCGACGTGTTCCGCGAGCTCGGCCTCGACGACGTGCCGGTGGCTGCGATTGCCAAGGGGCCGGACCGCAATGCCGGGCGCGAGCGCTTCTTCCTGCCGGGACGCGAGCCGTTCCTGCTCGACCCGAAGAACCCCGTGCTCTATTTCCTGCAACGTTTGCGGGATGAAGCCCACCGCTTTGTCATCGGCGCGCACCGCGCCAAGCGCTCGTCGCTGATCGGCAAGTCCGAGCTGGACCAGATCGCCGGCATCGGCGCCAAGCGCAAGAAGGCCCTGCTGCTGCATTTCGGCTCGGCACGCGCGGTTGCACGCGCGGGTCTTTCGGACCTGTGCGCTGTCGAGGGCATCAACGAAACCGTGGCGAAGAAGATCTACGATCACTTCCACGGCGGCTGATGGAACCCAGGTCGAATGCCGGGATTTGACATAAAGGCGCGGTCAACATCGCGAGCCCGCGACAAGCCGTCCCATGACTTACCGACTATGACAGCCAAACGGCAATTTGCTATCCTTGCCGCCGATCGGAGCCACCTTTCATGCTGAATTTCGCCAACATCCTCACCATGTCGCGCATCGCGGCGATTCCCGCGATCGTCGGCCTGCTGCTGGTCCCCGGCCTGGTCTGGCACTGGGTCGCGCTGGCGCTGTTCGTCATCGCCTGCGTGACCGACTGGTTCGACGGCTACGTGGCGCGGCGCCTGGATCAGGTCTCGCCGCTCGGCCGCTTCCTCGACCCGATCGCCGACAAACTGGTGGTGGCCGCCGTGCTGCTGGTCCTGGTCGCGATCCGGCACATCGACGGCTGGTCGATCCTGGCGGCCCTCATCATCCTGTGCCGCGAGATCCTGGTCTCCGGCTTGCGCGAGTTCCTGGCCGAGCTGCGGGTCGGCGTGCCGGTCAGCATGCTGGCGAAATGGAAGACCACGGTGCAGATGATCGCGCTCGGCTTCCTGATCGTCGCCAAGCCGGAGAGCGAGCTGCCGATCAGGGCCATGCTGATCGGCGAGATCCTGCTGTGGGTCGCCGCCGCGATGACGGTGATCACCGGCTACGACTACATGACCATCGGCCTCAAGCACATGGCGGGCGGGCAACCCCCAAAGTCGCAGCCGCCCCAGCCCGAGCCGCGCAACACAACCGACGCACGCCAGACTCGATGAAGATACTCGGCCTGGGTGGCTGGAGCGGCGCCGGCAAGACCACGCTGCTCAGCAAGCTGATCCCTGAGCTCATCCGCCGCGGCGTGACCGTCTCCACCATGAAGCACGCCCATCACGGCTTCGACGTCGACCAACCGGGCAAGGACTCCTACGTCCACCGCCAGGCCGGCGCCACCGAAGTGCTGGTCGCCTCGGAAAAGCGCTGGGCGCTGATGCACGAAGTGCGCGAAGTGCATGAACCTACAGCTGGCGATCTCGCGAAACACATGAGCCCCGTCGACCTGCTGCTGGTGGAGGGCTTCAAGCGCGAGCCGCACGACAAGCTGGAAATCTATCGTGCGGAAAACAACAAGCCGCTGCTGTCGACCGGCGATTCCACCTATGTCGCCATTCTCACCGATACGCCGGTGAGCGACACCAAGCTGCCGGTGATCGACCTCAACGACGTGCCGGCGATTGCAGACTTCATTGTGAAGCACTGCGGGCTTAGGACCAAACCCCAATGAACCCTCTTCCCCCCTTGTGGGGGAAGGATGCGGAGCCTTAGCGAACGAAGTGAGCTTAGGCGCAGCTGGATGGGCGGTGCCGCCGCACGAGCATCAGTCCTGAAGCACAAACAGCTTCTCA
>DATEOK010000385.1:0-2634 GCA_035274225.1 Dongiaceae bacterium | reverse complement strand
CAGCCGGCGTCTGCGGCACGACCGCGCGATGCTGTGCAAAGCGCTCGAGGACTACCAGGCCGGGACCATGGACCACCTCGACGAGGTCGAGCGCGCCGGCGTCGTCGAAAACATCGCGCGACGCATCGCCGACATCGACGCCAGAATCGAGGCGCTCGACGGCGCATAGGAAAACGCCCCGGCGTGAGCGGCCGGGGCGTTCCATTCGGTCGGCTCGGCCGCGGCTAGTCGATCCGCGGCAGGGTCGAATATTGGTGGAACGGCGGCGGGCTCGACAGAGTCCATTCGAGCGTCGTCGCGCCCTCGCCCCACGGGTTGTTCGGCGCCTTCCGCCCTGCCGCCAGCGACCAGAACAGGTTGACGAAGAACACCGCCACGCCCGCGACCGTGATCATGTAGCCGACGGTCGCGACGTAATTCCAATGCGCGAAAGCCGGCGTGTAATCCGGAATTCGCCGCGGCATTCCGTCGAGGCCGAGGAAGTGCATCGGGAAGAAGATCACGTTCACCCCGATGAACATCAGGAAGAAGTGAATCTTGCCGAGCAGCCCGTTGTACAAGCGACCGCTCATCTTCGGGAACCAGTAATAGAAGCCCGCGAAGATGCTGAAGATCGCGCCGAGGCTCAGCACGTAGTGGAAGTGCGCGACCACATAATAGGTGTCTTGCATGTAGGTATCGACGCCGCCGTTGGCGAGCACGACGCCGGTCACGCCGCCGACCGTGAACAGGAAGATGAAGCCGATCGCGAACAGCATCGGCGTCTCGAAGGTGATCGATCCGCCCCACATCGTGGCGATCCAGCTGAAGATCTTCACGCCCGTCGGAACGGCGATGATCATCGTTGCGGCGGTGAAGTACATCTTCTCGTCGACGCTCATGCCCGTGGTGAACATGTGGTGCGCCCAGACGACGAAGCCGATCACGCCGATGGCGACCATCGCGTAGGCCATGCCGAGATAGCCGAACACCGGCTTGCGGCTGAAGGTCGCGACGACCTGGCTGACCATTCCGAAGCCCGGCAGGATCATGATGTAGACCTCGGGGTGGCCGAAGAACCAGAACAGGTGCTGGTAGAGGACGACGTTGCCGCCGCCGCTGGCGTCGAAGAACGCCGTCTGGAAATTGCGATCCGTCAGCAGCATGGTGATCGCTCCCGCGAGCACCGGCAGCGACAGCAGCAGCAGGAAGGCCGTGACCAGCACCGACCACACGAACAGCGGCATCTTGTGCAGCGTCATGCCGGGCGCGCGCATATTGAAAATCGTGGTGATGAAGTTGATCGCGCCGAGGATCGAGCTCGCGCCGGCGAGGTGCATCGAGAAAATGACCATGTCGACCGCGGGCCCCGAGGAGCCGGACGTCGACAAGGGCGCATAGAGCGTCCAGCCTGTCCCTGCGCCGAGGCCGGTTCCCCCGGAAACCATGGTCGAGCCGAGCAACAGCAGGAACGAGGGCACCAGCAGCCAGAAGCTGATGTTGTTCATCCGCGGGAACGCCATGTCCGGCGCCCCGATCATCAGCGGCACGAACCAGTTGCCGAACCCGCCCATCATCGCGGGCATGATCGTGAAGAAGATCATGATCAGCGCGTGGGCCGTGATCAGCACGTTCCAGTGGTGGGTCCACTCGTCGAAGTTCGCGGTGCCGGCGCCGATCGGCCAGGCGTGGTTGAGCACCTGGATTCCCGGCTCCATCAGCTCCCAGCGCATGATCCCTGAGATGGCGCCGCCGATCGTGCCCGCGAGGATCGCGAAGATCAGGTAGAGCGTGCCGATGTCCTTGTGGTTCGTCGACATGAACCAGCGGACGAAGAAGCCCGGCTTGTGGTCTTCGTGATGCTCCGCGCCATGAGCCTCGTGGGGCTGGAGATTGAGTGTGTCAGCGGTCGTGCTCATTACTCGGTGTCCGTCTTACTGGTTGGCGCGGTTGGCGACATCGGGATTGGTCGGGGCGGGCGTGGCGTTCGCCTTCTCCACGCCCGGCACTGCGGGAGCCGGCTTGCTCAGGCCCGCGCCGGTCTGGGCCGCTTCCGAAACTCCTGCGGCCGGCGGTGTCGCACCGGGCATGTGGCCGCCCTTCGAAGCGACCCAGGCCGCGAACTGCGCGGGCGGGACGACCTGGACCGCGATCGGCATGAAGCCGTGGCGGGCTCCGCAAAGCTCGGAGCATTGACCGAAATAGACACCCGGCCGGTCGACCTTCACCCAGGCTTCATGAAGCTGGCCGGGGTTGGCGTCCTGCTTGATCCAAAAGGCTGGCACGGCGAAGCTGTGGATCACGTCATCGGCGGTGACGATGAACTTCACCACCTTGCCCTGCGGAATGATGACGCGCTGGTCGACCGCGAGCAGCGGCGGCCCGTCGACGTCGGTGCGGGCGCGCTGGTTGGCCTGGCGCGTGGGGTCATTGGCTTCCTTCAGCATGTAGCTGTCGAAGGTCACGCCGTAATCCGGCAGCTCATAAGACCAGTACCATTGGTGGCCGGTGACCTTGACCGTCAGGTCGGCCGGCGGCGGCGAATAGGTGTGGCGCAAAAGGCGGATCGAGGGGATCGCGATCGCGACCAGGATCAGCACCGGCACCAGGGTCCAGATCACCTCGATCGTCGTATTGTGCGAGTTGCGCGAAGGA
>DATEOK010000384.1:0-2931 GCA_035274225.1 Dongiaceae bacterium | reverse complement strand
TCCGACCCGCGCTGGACGCTCGTCGCCTGCGTCCTCGCCTCCAGCCTGTCCTTCGTCGAAGGGTCGGTCCTTAGCGTTGCCCTGCCTGCAATTCGCGCGACATACGGTGCGGGCGCGCAGGAGGTGCAGTGGGTCGTAAACTCGTACCTGCTGCCGCTGTCGGCCTTGCTCCTGCTTGGCGGCGCGCTCGGCGACCATTTCGGGCGGCGGCGATTGCTGGTCATCGGGACCACGGTCTTCGCGCTGACGTCACTGGTGTGCGCACTCGCCCCTAGCCTGCCGGTCCTGCTCGGAGCGCGGGCAGCGCAGGGCGTCGGCGCCGCATTGCTGCTCCCTAACAGCCTCGCGCTGCTCAACGCGGCATTTTCCGGCGAAAAGCGCGGCCGCGCGGTGGGCATCTGGGCGGCGTCGGGCGCGGCGATGGCGGCGGTCGCGCCGCTTATCGGCGGCTGGCTGGTCGGCACCGTCGGCTGGCCCGCAATCTTCTACATCAACCTGCCCCTCGCTCTCGGGGCGATCCTGCTGGCGTTGAAGTTTGTCGAGGAGAGTCGCGAGGCTGGCGCCGGCCGGACCGATTATGCGGGCGCGCTACTGGCGACTGCCGGACTTGGCGGACTCACCTACGCGCTGACACTGTGGTCGGCGACGCGTAGCTTTGAAGTCGAGGCGCAGATTGCGCTCGCCATCGGCGTCCTCACGCTCGGCGCATTCCTATGGGTCGAGCATCGCCGCGGAAGCCGCGCGATGATGCCGCTCGCGCTGTTCAAGGGGCGCTGCTTTTCCGGCCTCAACCTGCTGACCTTCCTGCTCTACGGCGCGTTCGCGGCGGCGATGCTGTTGATCCCCTATGTGCTGATCACCAGCGGCGGCTATTCGCCCGTGAAGGCTGGCCTCGCGATGCTGCCGCTGCCGATCCTGATGACGTCTGTCTCTCCGACGATGGGCAGCCTCGCGGCGCGGATCGGCCCACGCATCCCGCTTACGGTAGGTCCTTTAATTGTCGGCGCCGGCATGGTCATCTCCCAGTTCATGGCTCCTGATGCGATCTACTGGCTGGGCACCTTCCCGACGATTCTGGTGATGGCGCTCGGCATGACCATCGCGGTCGCGCCGCTGACCTCGTCCGTGCTCGGATCGGTCGAGGAGCAACATGTCGCGATGGCGTCCGGCTTCAACAGCGCGGTCGCGCGGACCGGTGGCCTGATCGCCACCGCGTTGCTCGGCGCGGTGCTTGCAAGCACGGGCCAGGCTTTATTCGACGGATTTCACGCCGCGATGATGGTGTCGGCTGCCGTCGCAGCGGCGGCTGGAATCGTCGGCCTGACGATGCTCGGTGGCGTAAGGATGAAAAAAGCCGCCTAATCGTTGGCGGCTACGAACTTCTCCATCACCGGCGCAATCTTCTCGCGCCACTTGCGGCCGTTAAAGATGCCGTAGTGGCCGACCTCCTTGGCCATGAAATATTGCTTCTTTGAGGCCGGAAGCTTGGTCGCGATGTCGAGCGCCGCCCTGGTCTGGCCGAGCCCCGAAATATCGTCGCGCTCGCCCTCGATCGCCAGCAGCGCCGTGTCGCGGATTGCGTCGGGACGAACCAGCCGGCCGCGATGCTTCATCTCACCCTTCGGCAGCAGATGCCGCTGGAACACGGTGTCGACGGTCTGGAGATAGAATTCGGCGGTCATGTCGCAGACCGAGCGATATTCCTCGTAAAACTTCTGCGTCGCCGCGGCGCCTTCGTCATCACCGACGACGAGATGCTTGAACATCTCCCAGTGGCTGATGAGGTGAGAGCCGAGGTTCATGGTCATGAACCCGGCCAGCTGGAGAAAGCCCGGATACACTTTGCGCCCGGAGCCGGCGTAGATCATCGGCACCGTCGCCACGACATTCTGCTCGAACCAGCTGAACGGCCGCTGCGTGGCGAGCGTATTCACTGCCGTCGGCGCCTGGCGCGTGTCGATCGGGCCGCCCATCATCGTCAACGTCTTCGGCCGCCAGCGATTCTTGTCTTCGTTCATCAGCGCGGTCGCGGCGAACGCCGGGACGGACGGCTGGCAGACGGCGAGCATGTGCGGACGCTCGCCGGTCCGGCTTCCGATCAGCTCGAGGAATTCGATCAGATAATCGATGTAATCGTCGAGATCGAAGCTTCCATCCGACAGCGGCACCAGCTTCGCGTCGCGCCAGTCGGTGATGTAAACGTCCATCGACGGCAGCAGCCGCTCGACCGTTCCGCGCAGCAAAGTCGCATAGTGGCCTGACATCGGCGCGACGATCAGAACGCTTGGCCCGCCTTCGACGCCCTCGCGATCGAAATGCTTCAGCTGGCCGAACGGCTTGCGAAGCAGGATCTCTTCATGGACCTGGACCTGCTTGCCGCGAATCTTGATGCTGTCGATGTCGAATTCGGGCTTGCCGCGGGGCGCCGCCGCATGCGCAAACACCTCAAGGCTCGCGGCGACCAGCGGCCCCATCGAGCTGTAACCCCAGGGATTGGCGGGATTGTTGAGCCAACCGGCTCCAAGCCCGGCTAGCTTGCTCGCACCTGCGAGAAGAGAGCGCTGGACCTCATAAGCATCGTAGAGCATCGAACCTCACGTTTTGCGCCCTTTGCCACGGTGTGACCGCCATCAACGCCCCGTGCAAGGCGAATGTTGCACCGCAAAACGATAGCTGTGGACGATATTAGGACGCCGCTTCCTCATATTGGGCAACGTCCTGGCGCGCTGGCACTTGGTCCGCGTGGGGTCCCAGCGCATTGTTGTCCGGCCTGGATGCCGGCAGAACCTCTAAAATCTCAGAGATGCGATAGCGCTCGGCGAGAACTTCGTGATCGGGCGCATAGGCGGTTTCGATGTCGACGCGGCAGCGAAGTGCGTCGCCAGGCCGGATATCGAGCTCGCGGCGATAGAATCGGTCGAGGAGCGTGCC
>DATEOK010000383.1:0-6580 GCA_035274225.1 Dongiaceae bacterium | reverse complement strand
CGCCTCAGGCGAAAGATCGTAGCGGTCGAGTTCGAAATGCACCCGGTCGCCGACACGTACGAGCTCGGTGTTGATGGGAGGAAGCGCCTGCGGTGCTGGGTCGCCGACCGGCTGACCATCGGCGCCGGCTACCTCACCGGGTGTTTTCTCCGAGCCGTCCTTGTTCTGGCAGGCTGAGAGCAATGCTAGCAACAACAGCGCAGCGGTCGCGAGCGCCGCGCGGCTAAGTCCGATTTGAGCATTTGACATGTTGTTCCCCAAGTTGCGTTGCAACGGTCCGCCCGGCGCGAGGAAGGATGCAGAGGGCGCCAGGAGATACGGACGGGGAAAGCCTCGCTCATGCCTGCGGCCGATCGACGGCAGGCCGAAGGCGGCGTCACGGAGATTTGATGGCGGATTTGCGGCGGTCGGTTGAAGCACCCGCCAGAAAACACAACCCCCTCCCTAGCCTGTTCCGGTAGCGGAACGCCCGGGAGGGGGTCGATGTCGTGTCAGAGAACGAAGAGCCGAGGCGGAAGATCCCGATCCTCTCCCGCTCGCTCTTCTCCGTCTCCGATTAGCCGTTCGGCGCAGTCACGCCGCGACGGTTCTGCGCCCAGCAGCCTTCGTTCGACTCGGTGCACTCCGGACGCTCCTTGCCGTAGGAGATCACGGAGAGGCGGCCGGCATCGACGCCGAGGGCGGTCAGGTAGTTGGCGACCGCATTGGCGCGGCGCTCGCCAAGCGCCAGGTTGTATTCGCGGGTGCCGCGCTCGTCGGCATGGCCTTCGACGGTGACGGTCACCGACGGATACTGAGCGAGCCAGGCCGCCTGCTTCTGCAGCTGCGACTGGGCTTCGGCCGACAGGTCATAGCGATCGGTGTCGAAGAACACGCGGTCGCCGACATTCTGCTGGAAGTCCTGCGGCGAACCCGGCGTCACGGTCTGCGTGATGCCGTTGGTGGTGCCGCTGCCACCGCTGGCGTTCGCATCGCCGGTGGTCGCAGCCTCGTCGGAGGCGCAAGCTGCGAGCAGCAGCGCTGCAGCCATCGCCGAGATCATCTTAAGACGCATTTTGTCCTCTCATCCTCTTTGTTTGTCTCAAACCGTACGCGACTCAGCCCCGCTACCAGGAACCAAGAACGCCGGCTTGTTCGGAAATTCCGCAACTGATGGTTGGCTGTCGCCGGGCCCTCAGAAAACCCCCGGAATCGCGCGGAACATAAAGCATTATTGCTTACTCAGCAAGGGTGACCAAGCCGGATCGGAGCCATCCATGGGGGTCTTCATGGCCCGCTCATTGTGCCCCGTCAGGTCGATCGAATGGAGCTGTGTACGGCCTCCCTGGTCCTGCGTGTAGAAGGCAAGGACCCGTCCGTTCGGGGCCCAGGTCGGACCCTCCACCAGCCAGCCCTGCGACAACATGCGCTCGCCCGACCCGTCGGGGCGCATGACGCCGATGTAGAAGCTGCCCTGATAGATCCGGGTAAAGGCGATCAGGTCACCGCGCGGCGACCAGACGGGGGTGGCATAGCGGCCCTGCCCCTTGCTGATGCGGGCGACGCCCGAGCCGTCGGCGTTCATCACATAGAGCTGCTGCTCCCCGCCCCGGTCCGAGTTGAAGACGATGCGGGCCCCGTCCGGTGAGTAGGAGGGCGAAGTATCGATTGCGGGATGGTCGGTCAGGCGCTTGGACCGCCGGGTCCGGACGTCCATGACGTAGATATCGGTGTTGCCGCCTTGCGCCAGGCTCATGATCACGCTGTTCCCATCCGGCGAATAGCGCGGCGCGAAGGTCATGCCTGGGAAGTCCCCCAGCACCTCCTGCTGCCCCGTGCTGATGCTAAAGAGATACACGCGCGGTTTGTTCCCGTAATAGGACATGTACGTGATGTCCTGGGCCGCCGGCGAGAAGCGCGGCGTCAGCACCAGGTCGGCGCCGTTGGTCAGGAACTGATGGTTCTCGCCGTCCTGGTCCATGATGGCGAGACGCTTCTGGCGGTTGTCCTTCGGGCCCGATTCCGCGATGTAGACGATGCGGGTGTCGAAATAGCCCTCCTCGCCGGTGATGCGCTTGTAGATGTCGTCGGCGATGATGTGCGCCACGCGCCGCCAGATGTCCGGCGACATGTTGTACGACTGGGCGAACATCTCCGCGCCGCCGAACACGTCCCACAAGCGGAACTCGACGCTGTACTTGCCGCCTGCGCCCGGCTTTATGGAGCCCGCGACCACCGCTTGGGCATTGATCAAACGCCAATCCTGAAAACGTGGCAGCGCGTCGGAGGTGAGACCCTGCTGAATAAAGGCCCGGTCGTCGATCGGCTTGAAAAGGCCGGAGCGCTCGAGGTCGGCGGCCACGACGCGCGCGACCTCCGCACCCAGCTGGTTGTCGGCGGGATTGGCGCCACCGAAGACCGGCACAGCGATCGGCATCGGTTCGACCACGCCCTTGGTGATATCGATCACCGGCTCCGCTTTGGCGGGCGCCGCCGCCAAACCGCAAGCTACGCCAAACATCGCGGCAGCCATCGTAACCGCCCTTGCCGCAGTTACAGCAGCCCGTACCGTCCAAACCATCGTCATGCCTCAGCTCTTGGATTGCATTGGTGGAAGTGCCGAATCGGCAGGTTGGCCGAATTTATACTGATCCTCGGAAGCTTGCCTACCGGACCCGTGGCAGGAACGAACAAACCCCCGTGAGGTTCCTGAGAGCTTCCTGCCGCAAGATCGTGGCAATTGTGGGGCCTTGGGGCCTATTGCAGGACGTCCGCTGGACTGAACCTGATCGTCAGCATCGGAATGCTCTTGCCGGGCGGCAGCTTCAGAGGACTGGAGATCATCACGGCCCGTCTCGCGCCGTCATATGTCCTGAACAAGCATTGGTCTTTCGAGACATCAGTCAGGGGCTCGACCTTGGTTACTGTTCCGTTGGGCTCCAAATAGACCCGCACCTCAACCGGCTCGCTCTGTTCGATTGGGCATTCGGTGGAGTCAGCGATATTCCAGCTGCGCTCTACCTGCGGCCGGATACCGTCCTCGTCAGGCGCCTCGGCAACTGGACTTGGCTTGTCGGCCGCACATGCCGCCAGAGCTACGCAACAGGATGCAGACAAGAAAATGGGACGCAGTCGGCTCACGGCTACTGCATCACCTGGTCCGGGCGGAAGCGCAGGACCATCGTGTCATAGGTCTTACCCGGCGGCAGCTTCAGTGGGCTCGAGATCATCACAGCGCGCACCGCTCCCTCCGAGGCCTGCCGGAACATCGGGCTCGAGCCCTGATTGATAACTCTAGCGCCCGTCACCGTGCCGTCCGGCTGCAGCGTGATGCGCACCTCGATCAGCATGCCGGTGAGGTCGGGCGCGCCGGCAAGGCTGCCCAGGTTCCAGTTGCGCTCGATCTGGCCGCGGATGCCGTCTTCCTCGGAAGCGGTCATCGGAACCTCCGAGACATCCGCGGTCTGCGGGCCGGTGCTTGGCTCGGCCGGTTTTGCATCTACCTTCTTTTTCTCCGGCTTCTTGTCGGTTTCGGGCGCGGGCTTGTCGGGCGTGAGATCCGTGAGCAGCTTTTGAAGATCGGCGTCGTCCTGCTTTTGCTGCTTCTTGATCTCGTCTTCCTTCTTCTTTTTCTCGGCTTCCTTCTTTTTCTTTTCCTCCTCCTTTTTCTTCTTCTCCTCTTTCTTCTTTTCCTCTTCCTTCTTCTTCTCGGCTTCCGGATCGGGAATTGCCTCGGCAACCTCGGGCTCAGGCTCCGCAGCAGGCGGTGGCGGCGCGGCAGCAGGCTTCGGCGGCGCAGGGGGTGGTGGAGGCGTTTCCTTCTTCGGCTCTTCCTTTTTCACTTCCGGCTGCGGCTCAGGCTGCTTGTTGGGCTTGCCTTCCTTCTGCACCTTCGGCGCCGCAGTGATGTCCGAGAGCTGCGCCAGCTCGATGCCGATTGCGCCCGGCAATACTTCCGGCTGCCAGAAGATCGGCAGGCCGAAGATGACGAAGCTGATGAGGGCGATATGTCCGCCGACGCTCAGCAGCACGCCGGCGCCGAGCGAGCCGCTGCTGCTGGAATTGAGCGGCGGCTGGTTCTGCTTCGAGCCGACATGTTGCGAAAAGGGGGTCACGCTTTCACTGCTCGCGCTTCGTCGTCACGGGTTCGACTTCTCCATGAGCGCGCCAGGCACCGTGCCCCCCTGCACGGCGCCTTCGGCCGGCGGCGGAGCGGCAGAGTCCGAGATCAACGCCAGGTGCCGGAAGCCGGCCGAGACCAGCTGGCCCAGCACTTCGGCGATCTTGCCGTAGTTCACCGCCTGGTCGCCGCGGATGAAGATCTTCACTTCCGGATTGTTGTTCGAGATTGCGGCAACTCTGGGGCCGAGTTGATCGGCGGTAAGTTCCGCTTCCTGAAGGAAAATCTTGCCTTCCTTGTTGATCGAGACGACCAGCGGCTCGTCCGGGTCCTGCATCGCCTCGGCCTTGGTCTTGGGCAGATCAACCGGCACGCCGACCGTCAGCAGCGGCGCCGTGATCATGAAAATGACCAGCAGCACCAGCATGACGTCGACCATCGGCGTCACGTTGATCTCCGCCATCGGATGCGCCTTGCGCCGATGGAGGCCGCGCTGCGGTTTGGCGCCGAGCCTGACAGCCATGGTCAGTGCTTCTCCTCAAGCTGGCGCGACAGGATGGCGCCGAACTCGCCCGCGAACGCCTCCAGCCGGTTGCCATAGCGCGTGATGTCGTTGTTGAGCTTGTTGAAGGCGAGCACCGCGGGAATGGCGGCGACCAGGCCGAGGGCGGTGGCGAACAGCGCCTCGGCAATGCCGGGCGCCACCACGGCGAGCGAGGTGTTCTTCGAGCCGGCGATCGCGGCGAACGAGTTCATGATGCCCCACACCGTGCCGAACAGGCCGACGAACGGCGCGGCCGAGCCGACCGAGGCGAGGAAGGTCATGTAGCGCTCGAGCTGGTCGACCTCGCGGCCGAGCGCGATATTCATCACGCGCTCGATGCGGTCGCGCAGGCTCTCGCGCAAGGCTTCGTTGGTCAGCAGCCCCTTGGCGGCAGAGCGGCGCCATTCGCGCATCGCCGCCACGAAGATCGAGGCCATCGGATCGGTCGGACGGTTGGAGATGCGGTCGAACAGCTCTTCCAGCGAGCCGCCGGACCAGAACGCATCCTCGAACTGCTTGGCCTGGGCCCGCAGGCTGCGCAGGCGGATCAGCTTATGGATGATGATCGCCCAGCTCCAGATCGAAGCCAGCAGCAGCATGATCATCACCGCCTTCACGATCCAGTCGGCCTGGACGAAGAGGCCGTAGACCGAAAGATCATGCGCCGCCGCGCCGACGCCGGGACCGGTTGCGACCATCCCGCCCTGCAGCTGATCCATCGCCTGGCCGGCGTCGACCGGCGCGACCGGTACTGCCTGGGGTGCCTCTTGTTCCATCTCTCTACACCTGTGTCATTCGGATTGGGTCATGCGGGGCAAAACCCCGCGCACGTAATCGGGAATGCGGGCGGGCCGGCCATCCTGGCCGATACACACCACCAGCACTTTGAGGTCCGCCAGAACGTCGTCGCCGCGCAGCACGCGCTGCCTGAGATCGATGGATGCACCGCCGATCTTGGCCGCATCGGTCTCGACCGTGAGCAGATCATCGAGCTTGGCGGGCTTTAGGTAATCGATCTCGCAGCGGCGCACGACCAGGACGAGGCCGTCGCGCTTCATCATCTCGGCGTGCGAGATGCCGAGATCGCGCAGCAGGTCGGTGCGCGCGCGCTCGGCGAACTTCAGGTAGTTGGCGTAATAGACAATGCCCGCCGCGTCGGTGTCCTCGAAATAGACCCGGATCGCCTGGCGGTGGGGTGTCATCGCGATCTTCGGCTTGCTCACGTCATTCATCGGCAGCCTCGTTTCCTTGCGCCGCCAACAGATCGAGCTGCGCCTGGTTGCGTGGCGGGGTGAGGCCGAGATGGCGGTAGCCGGTGATGGTCAGCATGCGACCGCGAGGACTACGCTGCAGCAGGCCCTGCTGGATGAGGTAGGGCTCGATCGCATCCTCGATGGTGTCCCGCTGCTCCGAGAGTGCCGCAGCCAGGGTCTCGACGCCCACCGGCCCGCCGCCGTAATGGTCGGCGATCAGGCGCAGGTAGCGTCGGTCCATGGCATCGAGGCCGAGGTCGTCGACGTCGAGCCGCTTCAGCATCTCGTCGGCGGCCTTCTGGTCCACGATCTTCATCTTGGCGACGCTGGCGAAATCGCGCACCCGGCGCAGCAGCCGGCCGGCCACGCGCGGCGTCCCGCGAGAGCGCCGCGCAATCTCCATCGCGCCGCTGTCGTTGATGTTGAGGTCGACCACGCGCGCGCCGCGCCGCACGATCAGGTCGAGCTCCTTCGGCTCATAGAAATTGAGCCGCATCGGAATCCCGAAGCGCTCGCGCAGCGGCGTGGTGATGAGACCGAGGCGCGTGGTCGCGCCGACCAGCGTGAACTTCGGCAGGTCGATGCGCACCGAGCGCGCCGCCGGCCCTTCACCGATGATGAGGTCGAGCTGGAAATCCTCCATCGCCGGATAGAGCACTTCCTCGACCGCGGGGCTGAGGCGAT
>DATEOK010000382.1:0-10342 GCA_035274225.1 Dongiaceae bacterium | reverse complement strand
CGCCATGGTGTGGATGGCCGTTGCGTGGTATCGCGCGGCGACGCCCGCGAACTCGGCATGGACGAGATCGCCCGGCGCGATGACGCGGTTGCGCGGCGTGGCGTGCCCGCCGGCGGAGCGACCGCCGCCGGCCAACTCGGTGGGGATCGACCAATAGTCGCTTCCCGATACGCGCATGGCATTTTCGATCTCGGCGGCCAATGCGATCTCGGTGATGCCGGGCCGCAGCGTCCGGCGCATCGCGTCGAGGCCAGCCTGCGCGTGGCGGGCCGCTTCGCGCAGGTAGGCCATTTCCGTCGTCGACTTGATCAACCGCGGCAAGCCGAGCAGCACTGTCCCGTCGACGATGTCGGCCGGCGCGAGGGCCGCAGAAAGGGCGAGGCCGAGCGCATGGGGAATGGCGTAGGACTGGATCTCGATCGCGACCTTGCCGCCGCGAAGGCCCTTCTCCCTGGCAACGTTGGCGATGGCGATCGCGACATCATCGAACATGAGCCGGTAGGGACGGATGTCGCGCACCCAAGAGCTCTCATAAGCGAGCGACAGGTCGGTGTCGCGCAGCACGATGGCCGGCTCGTCGTCCCCGGCCGTGAAGATCAGCGCCTGCGGGCTATTCACGCTGACCCAGGAATCGTAGCCGCCATAGTAGTACAGCGACTCCGGGGCCACGCTGATGCAGTGCTCGATGCCGCGATGACGCATGAGGGTGCGCAGCCGCTCCAGCCGCGTCCGGTGTTCGCCTTCCGAGAAAGCGGCGTATGTCCCCCGCATCGATCCTACTCCTTGTCATTGGCACAAAGCGGACATTATCGCCGAATCCGGATCAGAAACAGCAACGGCGCGCCTGCCTTGCGACAGACGCGCCGTTGCTAATGGCGGTTCAGCTTAGAAGTCGAAGCCGCCGATATTCTCCTTGGTGAAGGTGTAGGGCGCGCCGAGGAGGATCTCCGAGCCGTTGATGACCTGGAGCTCGCCCAGCTTGCCGGCCTTCACCGAGGTGGCGCCCGGCTTCAGGTCACCGTCGGCGACCGCGCGCAGCACCTGCATCGCGGCATAGCCGAGGTCGACCGGGTTCCACAGCACCACCGACTTCACGCAATCCTTCTCGACATAAGGCTTCATCGCGTTCGGCGTGGCGAGGCCGACCACCGCGATGGAGCCGCACTTGCCGGCCTGGGTCACCGCTTCCGCCGAGGCGGGCGTGGCGACCGAGGTCATGCCGAACAGGCCCTTCAGCTCATCGCCGTATTTGCTGATGAGCGTGTTGGCCTGGTTGAAGGACAGCACGTTGTCCTCCTGCGCCTCGACCGTCTCGAGCCACTTCATCTTCGGGTGGCACTTCTCGGCATAGGCGCCCATCTCCGCGATCCAGCGCGCCTGGTTGGGCGTGGTGAAGGTCGAGGTGACGATGGCGAACGCGCCTTCCTCGCCGATCTCCTTGGCCATGTTGTCGACCAGCGCCTTGGCGATGCCGTTGAACTCGGCTTGGTTCACGAACCACTGGCGCGCGTCCGGCGTCGAGTTGGCGTCGTAGCCGACCACGTTGATGCCCTTCGACAGCGCCTTCTTCAGCACCGGCGCGATCGCGACCGGATCGTTGGCGGCGAACAGGATGCCGTCGACACCGCTGGTGATGTAGTTGTCGATGAAGGTGATCTGCTCGTCGATATTGGCCTTGGTCGGGCCGTCGGTCTTGGCATCGACGTTGCCGAGCTCGGCCGCCGCATCGGCGATGCCCTTCGAGGTCGCGTTGAAGTAGCCGATGCCGATTAGCTTCGGCACGTCGACCACGGTGATCTTCTTGCCCTTGCGGTCCGGCGCGCCGGTCGGCTCGGCGCCGTCATAGGGCTTGGCCGCGGCGGCGGCCGGGGTCGCATCGCACGCCAGTGGGTTGGTCGGCAGGTCGTCGCCGCCGGTCCAGGTTTCGGCCCACGCGGTTCCGGTCAGGACCGTGAACGCCACGGCCGCAAGCAAGCTTGTCCTAATCATCCGTTCCTCCATCCATTGACCCGGATTGTCATGGCTTTAGCCGCGGCCCGGATCTGCGCGCAGCTAGCCGTCTGAATCCCGTCGCACCAGATTGCTGATGATGATGGTGGCGATCAGGATGAGGCCGATCACCACGATCGTGCCATCCCCTTTCACGCCTGCCAATGCCAAGCCGTTCTTCAGCGCCTGCATCAGGATCAGGCCGAGCAAGGTGCCGATGATGGTGCCGCGCCCGCCGAAGATGCTGGTACCGCCCAGCACCACGGCGGTGATGACGTCGAGCTCCAGCCCGGTGCCCATGTCGGAACGCGTGGTCGACACCCGCGACACGAAGATGATGGCGGCGAGCCCGGAGATGAGGCCCGAGGCCGCGTAGATCAGCAGGATCGTGCGATCCACCGGAATGCCCGAGAAGCGCGCGGCCACGATGTTGGCGCCGGTCGCGTAGGTGGCGCGCCCGAAGGTCGACATGCCGAGCACGATCGCTGCGACCACGGCGCAGGCGAGGAAGATCCAGAGCTGCGTCGGCACGCCCAGCACCTCGCCCTGCCCCAGCACGAAGAACCACTCCGGATAGCCGCGCACCGAGCGCGCCTGGCTGATGCCCTCGGCCAGACCGCGGTAGAGCGCGAGCGTCGCCAACGTCGCGATCAGCGGCGGCACGCGGAAGCGCGTGATGATGATGCCGTTGACCAGGCCGGCGATGCCCCCAACGACGACGCCGAGGACCATCGCAAGCGGCAAAGGAATGCCCAGCTTTTGCCAGAACACGCCAAGCAGGATCGCAACCAGCCCGAGGATCGAGCCGACCGAGAGATCAATGCCTGCCGACACGATGACGAAGGTCATGGCAAGCGCGACCAGGCCGACCTCGGCCATCAACCGGCCCTGGTTCAGCAGGTTGTCGACGGTGAAGAACCGGTCCGACTGCATCGCGAGCACCGCCAGCGCCAGCACCAGCAGCACGGCGAGGATCGATTCGTGGCGCAGCAGGTAGCGGCTCATCACAGCCTCCCCGCCGCGCGGTGCCGGCGCCGCCGCGCCATGTCGGCCAGTACCGTCGCCAGGATCAGCAGGCCGAGGACCGCGCGCAGCCAGTAGGCCGACACGTTGAGGAACACCAGCGCCGAGCTGATGCAGGCGAACAGGATCGCCGCCAGCGTCGAGCCGACTACGGTGCCGGTGCCGCCCAGGATCGAGACGCCACCGATCACCGCCGCGGTGATGACGGTCAGCTCCAGGTTGGGCGGCACGGTCGACTGGATGACCTGCAGCTGGGTCGCGAACAGCAGCGCCGCGATCCCTGCGAAGAAACCGTGCATGGCAAAGGCCAGGACACAGACGCGCTCGGGATAGAGGCCGGACGCGCGCGCCGCCTCGGGATTGCCGCCGACCGCATAGATCGCGCGGCCGAGACTGGCGTAGCGCATCCAGAATGCCATCAGCACGGTCAGGATCACCATGAAATAGACCGGAGCCGGAATGCCGAACAGCCGTGCCTGGGCGATGAAGAATTCCGGCGGCATGTTGGTGATCCAGGTGCCGCCGGTTACGCTGATGAGGCCGCCCTTCAGGATCGACAGCATGCCGAGCGTGACCACGATCGACGGGATCTTTGCATAGGCGATCAGCGCGCCGACAAAGGTGTTGACCGCGACCCCGACCAGCACCGGCACGGTCCACGCCACCCAAATGGGATAGCCCTCGACTGCCAGCGTCCCTGCGATGGTCGCGAGCACGCCGATTAGCGATCCGACCGACACGTCGATGTGGCCGGTGATGATGACCAGGCTCATCCCGATCGCCGCGACTGCGATATAGGCGTTGCCGGAAAAGATGTTGACCAGGTTATTGTTGCCGAGGAAGCGCGGGTTGACCGCGCCCACAATCACGAACAGCGCGACGATCGCGCCGAGCACCACGAACTCCTGTCCGTAGGCCTCGAACAGCCGCGACAGGCCGGAGCGCCGATGATTGAGGACACCCGCGAGCGCCATCACGCCGCCTCCCCTGACGCGTTCGCAATCGTCATGGCCGCGCCGACCGCTTCGGCCGTTGCCTGCGCGCGGTCGAATTCGGCGACCAGCGTGCCGTTCTTCATCACCAGCACGCGGTCGCTCATGCCCAGCACCTCGGGCAGCTCGCTGGAGATCATCAGGATGCCGAGCCCGCGCGCCGCGAGCGCGCTCATCAGCGCATGGATCTCCGACTTGGCGCCGACATCGATGCCGCGCGTCGGCTCATCCATGATGAGGATGCGCGGCTCGGTCGCCAGCCACTTCGCCAGCACCACCTTCTGCTGGTTGCCGCCCGACAGCTGCTTCACGATCTGGCGCGGCCCGCGGGCCCGGATGCCGAACTTCGCGATCGACTCGCGCGCCAGCCGCTCTTCCTTGCGGTGATCGATCAGGCCGCCTTTCGCCAGCGTCTTCAGCACGGTCAGCGACACGTTCTCCTGGATGCTCTGCGGCCGCACCAGGCCTTGCAGGCCGCGGTCCTCCGGCACGTAGGCGATGCCGAGATCGCGCGCCTGCTGCGGGCTGTGGATGTGCACAGCCTTGCCATCGACCAGGATCTCGCCGGAGGTCGCGGGCGTGATGCCAAAGATGGTGAGTGCGGTCTCGGTGCGGCCCGATCCGATCAGCCCGGCGACGCCGAGGATCTCGCCCGCGCGCAGCGTCAGCGAGACATCGCGCACCACGCTGCCGAAGCCGAGCTTGCGCAGCTCCAGCAGCGGCGCGCCGATCCTCGTCTCCTGCTTGGGGAACAGCTGGTCGATCGGCCGGCCGACCATCATCGAGACCAGCTTGCGCTCGTCGAGCTCGCCGATCGGCGCGGTGCCGACCCTGGCGCCGTCGCGCAGCACGGTCACGCGGTCGGCCAGCGCGAAAATTTCCGGCAGCTTGTGGCTGACATAGACGATGCCGACGCCCTTGTCGCGCAGCATACGCACGATCGACAACAGCTGCTGGACATCCTCCTCCACCAGCGAGGCGGTCGGCTCGTCCATGATCAGCACGCGCGCATCCCGCGACAGGGCCCGCGCGATCTCGACCCGCTGCCGGTTGGCGACCGATAGCGCGCCGACCCGTGCATCGACATCGATATGCTGGCTCTGCAGCCGGTCCAGCAGCTCACGCGCCCGCTCCCGCATCTGCGGCCAGTCCAGCCCGCCCCACTTGGTGCGCGGCGCGTGGCCCATGAAGATGTTCTCCGCGACCGTGAGGTCCGGGAACAACAGCAGCTCCTGATGCACCACCGCGATGCCATGGGCGCCGGCGGCACGCGGCGACGCGAAGGTCACGCCGGTACCGTTCACCCGCATCTCACCCGCATCGGCGCGGTGCACGCCGCCCATGATCTTGATCAGGGTCGATTTGCCGGCACCGTTCTCGCCGAGCAGCGCATGCACTTCGCCGGTGCCAACGTCGAACGAGATGTCCTGTAGCACGCGGACGCTGGCAAAGGATTTGGAGATGCCGGAAAGCTCGATGAGGGCGCTCAATGCACGCGCCCCGCCGCGGGCCGCTTCGATCCGATCATGTGGCTTGTCCCCTGATGAACTCGCGGTCTACGCCGTGCCGACACTCCGCCTGCACCAAACTGCCGTGGGGCGTCTTCCGGTCGATGACATCAAGTTTCTCCTCCCATTGTCATGCTCTTGGCGGCTGTTCTGCGCCGCGTTTCCGTCTAGGCGACCAGCGATGAGTCCTCCCGATCGCCGGCGCTCTCCGGCGCCACGATCAGCAGGGTGATGCCGGCATCCTCCACCATGCGCTGCGCCGCTTCGGTGATGCCGTCGTCGGTGATGATGGTGGTGGCGCGCTCCAGCGGGCACAGCACCAAGCTGGAGCGGTTCTGGAACTTGCCGGAATCGACCAGCAGCACCAGCTCTTCCGCCTGGCGCATCAGGCGCTGCTCCGACTGGATGATGAGCGCGTCGGATTCCATGATGCCGAGCGGGCTCACCCCTTGCGCGCCCATGAACATGCGCTTGGCGTAGAAATGCACCGTTCCGTCATTCTCGAACGGGCTCAAGATGATGCTCTGCTCGCGATAGATCGTGCCGGCCGGCACCATGACGGTGCAGCGCGAATGCTTGAGCAGATGCTCGGAGATGGGAAAGGAGTTGGTCAACACCTGCAGCCTGTGGCCGGTCAGGTAGTGCACCATCTGGAAGGTCGTGGTGCCGCCGTTGATGATGATGGCCTCTCCGTCGTGGCACAACTCCACGGCGCGCCGCGCGATCGCCCGCTTCTGCGCGAGGTTGACCGACTGGCTCTGCCGGAACGAGCGTGCGCTGAGGCTGCCGGCCGGCTGGATCGCCTCGGCGCCGCCGCGCACCTTGCGCAGCCGGCCTTCATCCGCGAGCGCCGCGATGTCCCGGCGCACCGTCGCCTCGGACGCGCTGGTGTATTCCATCACGTCCTGGACCGTGACGACGGCCCGTTCCTGGAGCGCGCTCAAGATGATGCGGTGACGTTCGCGTTCGTGCATCGGCTCACCCTTCCAAAAGCCATGATTCCGGCCGCCTTGGAGCAAGTCAATCAAATTCAGTCGTAATCGATCATATTGCAGTGCAAAGTGACTGTTTATGACTGAAAAAGATTGACAGGTGTCCGAGGGTAGGACGATGCTTCGCCATTCTTCATGCCCGGCTGGGAGACAGAACATGGCCGATCTGGCCGCGATTGAGCTTTTGGAAAACCGCTGGGACGAGGCCAAGGCCGCCGCGATGGATGAGCCCGGCCGGCTGCTCTATCGCTCGCATCTGCTCGGCGCCGACATGCGCATCACCAACTACGGCGGCGGCAACACCTCCGCCAAGGTGCAGCAGCGCGATCCGTTGACCGGCAAGGATGTCGAGGTGCTGTGGGTGAAAGGCTCCGGCGGCGACGTCGGCACCATGAAGCTCGACGGCTTCGCCACGCTCTACATGGAGAAGCTGCAGCACCTGAAGACGATCTATCGCGGCGAGGCGCAGGAAGACGAGATGGTGGGCTATCTGCCCCACTGCACCTTCAACCTCAACCCGCGCGCCGCCTCGATCGACACGCCGCTGCATGCCTTCATCCCCTATGCGCACGTCGATCACATGCACCCGGACGCGGTCATCGCCATCGCCGCGATGAGGAACAGCCGGACCATCACGCAGAAGGTGTTTGGCGACGAGATCGGCTGGCTGCCCTGGCGCCGCCCCGGCTTCCAGCTCGGCCTCGACCTCGAGCGCTTCGTGAAGGAGCATCCGAAGGCGAAAGGCGCCGTGCTCGGCGGCCACGGCCTCATCACCTGGGGCAACAGCGCCAAGGAGTGCTACGAAATCACGCTGCGCGCGATCAACAAGGCGGTGCGCTGGTTCGCCGAAGAGACGCGCGGCAAGGCGGGCTTCGGCGGCGCGCAATACCGGCCGCTGCCGCAGGCCGACCGGCGTCGTATCGCCGGCCAGCTGATGGTGGAAATCCGCGCCCGCATCGGCGGCGATGAGAAGAAGGTCGGTCATTTCGACGACCAGGCCGGTGTGCTGGAGTTCGTCAATTCGCGCGAGCTCGGCAGGCTCGCCGCCATGGGCACCAGCTGCCCCGATCACTTCCTGCGCACCAAGATCGCGCCGCTGGTGGTGCCGTTCGATCCGGTGTCGAAGAATCTCGACACCGCGGTCTCCGGCCTCGACAAGGCGATCGCCGACTATCGCGCCGACTACGCCGCCTACTACGACCGCTGCAAGCACGCCGACAGCCCGAAGATGCGCGACCCCAACGCCGTGGTCTATCTGGTGCCCGGCATCGGCATGATCACCTTTGCGCGCGACAAGGCGACCGCCCGTATCGCCGGCGAGTTCTACGTCAATGCCATCAACGTGATGCGCGGCGCGGCGCTCGTGGACTCATACGTCGGCCTGCCGGAGCAGGAAGCGTTCGACATCGAATACTGGCTGCTCGAGGAAGCGAAGCTGCAGCGCATGCCGAAGCCCAAGTCGCTGGCCGGCCGCATCGCGCTGGTGACCGGCGGCGCCGGCGGCATTGGCCGCGCCATCGCCGCCAAGCTGATGAGCGAGGGCGCTTGCGTCGTGCTCGCCGACATCGACCAGAAGACGCTGGCGGAGACCGAAGCCGGTTTCGCCAAGAGCTTCGGCAAGGACCAGGTGCGCAACGCCGTGATGGACGTGACCGACGAGAACGCCGTCGCCGCCGCCTTCGCCCACGCCGCGACCGAGTATGGCGGCCTCGACATCCTGGTCTCTAATGCCGGCATCTCCTCCGCCGCGCCGATCGACGAGACCGACCTTGCGATCTGGGATCGCAACATGGACATCCTGGGCAAAGGCTATTTCCTGGTGTCGCGCGAGGCTTTCCGCGTGATGAAGCGGCAGAAGCTGGGCGGCGCCATCGTATTCATCGCCTCCAAGAACGGCCTCGCCGCCTCGGTCAACGCCTCGGCCTATTGCACCGCGAAGGCGGCGGAGATCCACCTGGCGCGCTGCCTCGCCCTCGAGGGCGCCGACCACGGCATCCGCGTCAACGTGGTCAATCCGGATGCGGTGCTGCGCGGCTCCGGCATCTGGTCCAGCGAGTGGCGCGCCCAGCGCGCCGCCGCCTACAACATGAAGCCGGACGAGCTCGAAGAGCACTACCGCAAGCGGTCGATGCTCAAGCGCTCGGTCTATCCGGAGGACGTGGCGGAAGCGACGTACTTCCTCGCCTCCGACCTGGCGGCGAAGTCGACCGGCAACATCATCAATGTCGACGCGGGCAATTCGCAGTCCTTCACGCGATAGCCGGCGCAAAGGTCTGGGAGCGTGCAATGACCGATTGGCAGATTTCACCCGACGCAGTCGACGCGCACAACAAGCCGCAGGGCAAGGCGCTCGCCGCCGACTATGCGGCGCTGGGCGAGCAGCTGGCGCGCCGTGGCGTCGACATCGAAGGCATTACCCGGAAGGTCGCCGCGTTCCATGTCGCCGTCCCATCCTGGGGCGTCGGCACCGGCGGCACCCGCTTCGCGCGCTTCCCCGGCATCGGCGAGCCGCGCAACATCCTTGAGAAGCTCGACGACTGCTGCGTCATCCACCAGCTGTCGCGTGCCACACCGCGGGTTTCGCTGCACATACCCTGGGACAAGCCGCGCGACGCCGCCGAACTGAAGCAGTATGCCGCGGCGCGTGCCCTCGGCTTCGATGCCATGAACTCCAACACCTTCCAGGACCAGGCCGGGCAGAAGCTGTCGTACAAATATGGCTCACTCTCCCACACCGACCAGGCGACGCGACAGCAGGCGATCGAGCACAACATCGAGTGCATCGAGATCGGCAAGGCGATCGGTTCCAAGGCGCTGACGGTGTGGATCGCGGATGGCTCGAACTTCCCGGGCCAGAGCAATTTCACTAGGGCGTTCGAACGCTACCTGGATTCGGTGAAGCAGATCTACGCCAAGCTGCCGCAAGGCTGGAAGCTGTTCACCGAGCACAAGATGTACGAGCCCGCCTTCTATTCGACCGTGGTCCAGGATTGGGGGACCAACTACCTGACTGCGACCAGCATCGGCGACAACGCCTATTGCCTGGTCGATCTCGGCCACCATGCGCCGAACGTGAACATCGAGATGATCGTCGCCCGCCTGATCCAGTTCGGTCGCCTCGGCGGCTTCCACTTCAACGATTCGAAATACGGCGACGACGATCTCGACACCGGCACGATCGATCCGTTCCGCCTGTTCCTCGTCTTCAACGAGCTGGTGGATGCGGAACTGCGCCGTGCGCCGCGCTTCGAGCCGGCGCATATGCTGGACCAGTCGCATAACATCACCGACCCGATCGAGAGCCTGATCCGCAGCGCGAATGAGATTCGCCGCGCCTACGCGCAGGCCTTGCTGGTCGACCGCAAGATCCTGGAAGAGGCGCAGGACCGCAACGATCCGATGCTGGCGTCGGAGACCTTGAAAGCCGGCTTCCGCACCGATGTCGAGCCGATCCTCCGAAAGGCGCGGCTGGATGCCGGCGGCGCGATCGATCCCATCGCCGCCTACCGCGCCAGCGGCTATCGCGCCAAGGTGGCCGAGAAGCGGCCCGCGGTCGCGCGCGGCGGCAGCGGCATCGTCTAGGATTTTGCTGGATAATGTAGGATCGGAGCGACCCTAGTTCCTCTGATCCTTGTCGTTGCTGTCCGGGTTGCCCTTGCCGCCGCCGACTGCGCCGCCGAGCGCATCGCCGACCGCGCCCAGCGCGCCATCGATCGCGCCGCCGATGCCGCCGAACTCGCTGTCCTCGCCATCGCCGGACTCCGCATGGCCATCTCCGGAACTACCCTCGCTGGAATCGCCGGCAGCATCGCCACCCGTCCCGGCGCTGCCCGCAGCA
>DATEOK010000381.1:0-5263 GCA_035274225.1 Dongiaceae bacterium | reverse complement strand
CTTTATCGGGGTGCAACTGGCGCGGCGGCTGACCGCGCTCGGCGCCCTCACCGGCACCTCCGGCAAGGCGGAGAAGATCGACGAATTGCAGCTGTTCGACGTGGTGACGCCGGACAAGCGGCCCGCCGGCCTCGATGACCGCGCCAAGTTCGTCAGCGGAGAGATTGCCGACAGGGCGACGGTGAAAAAGCTGTTCGACCGGCCGGACCTGTCGGTGTTCCACCTCGCCTCGGTGGTCAGCGGCGGCGGCGAGCTGGATTTCGACCTCGCCATGCGCGTGAACCTCGACGGCAACCTGCATGTGCTGGAATCGGCGCGGGCGATGGGCTCGAAGCCGCGCGTGGTGTTCGCCAGCTCGATCGCGGTGTTCGGCGGCAAGGCGATGCCGAAGCACGTCGGCGATGCCACCAAGCAGGTGCCGCAGACCACCTATGGCATGACCAAGTCGATCGGCGAACTGCTGGTCAACGACTATACCCGTAAGGGCTACATCGACGGCCGCTCCGCGCGCCTGCCGACCGTCATCATCAGGCCCGGCAAGCCCAACAAGGCGGCCTCCAGCTTCGCCAGCGGCGTGTTCCGCGAGCCGCTGAACGGCGTCGAATGCGTGCTGCCGGTCGGCATCGACGCGGTGATGCCGCTCGCCGGCTACCGCACCATCGTCGAAGGCTTCGTCAAGCTGCACGAGGCGGACGGGGCCAAACTGGGCGAGGACCGCGCGGTCAGCCTGCCCTCGCTCGACGTCACGGTCGCCGACATGATCGCGGCGCTGAAGCGGGTCGCCGGCAACCGCAAGCTCGGCGACATCCGCGTCGAGAAGGACCCGGTGATCGAGCGCATCGTCGCCGGCTGGCCGATCGGCACCACGTTCGAGCGCGCGCTCAGCCTGGGGCTGCCGAAGGACCCGGACCTGGATTCGATCGTGCGGGCCTATATCGAGGACTTCCCGCCGAGTTAGGCGCGGCCTCAGGTTTACTCTCTCCCGTCATGGCAAGGCTTGGCCTTGCCATCCACGAGTATCCACGGGAGAGAGCGAATTGCCGCTGACAGACTCGTGGATCCCAAGGCCAAGCCTTGGGATGACGGAAAGAGTGAACCCGTCAATTACGGATTCGGAAACCGCTTCCGCAGGTCCGCGACCTGCTCCGGCGTCAGATAGCGCGTTGGGCGGCCGTGCAGCAGCAGGTAGAGCCGCGCGGTCTCCTCCAGTTCCTCGATCGCGTTGACCGCGGCGCTGAGCGATGAGCCGGCAACGACCGGGCCGTGGTTGGCGAGCAACACGGCGGAGTGCTTGGCGGCGATCTTGCCGACCGCCTCGCCAAGCGTTGGATCGCCGGGCGCGTAGTACGGAATGAGCGGCAGCTTGCCGACGCGCATCACGTAGTAAGCCGTGATCGGCGGCAGCACGTCCTCGGGATCTAGGCCGTCGAGACAGGACACCGCCACCGAGTGCGTGGAATGCAGATGCACCACCGCGCCGGCGTTTGACCGCTCGCGATACATCGCGAGATGCAGGAAGCTCTCCTTGGTCGGCGCATCGCCGGCGACGTGCTTGCCGGACGCATCCAGGTGCGAGAGCTTGGCCGGATCGAGCCCGCCGAGCGAGACGTTGGTTGGCGACATCAGCCAACCGTCGCCGCTCTTGATGCTGATGTTGCCGGAGCTGCCGAAGGTCAGGCGGCGCTCGAACATCGACTTGCCGTAGGCAACCAATTGCTCCCGCGCGTCGGTCATCGCAGCGCCTCGATCGCCTTGAGGAAGAAATCCTCGGCGCCAAAGTTGCCGGATTTCAGCGCCAGCGCAAGCGGCGGCTCGCCCAGCGACAAAGTCGCCGGAATGCCAGGATCGATCTGCGGCCCGATGCGCAGCGCACGCACGCCGAGCGCCTGCACCACCGCGCCGGAGCTCTCTCCGCCGGCGACCACCAAGCGCCGTACGCCGGTCGTCACCAGGCCTCGCGCCAGCGTCGCGAGCGCATGTTCCACCAGCGTGCCGGCGCGATCGCGGCCGAGCTTCGCCTGCACGGCCTTCACCGCATCCGGCGGCGCGCTGGCGTAGATCAGAACCGGCCCCGTCTTCAAATTGGCGGCCGCCCACGCCATGGCATCGGCGATCGCCGCCTCGCCGCGCTCCGCCAAGGCCAATGGATCGAGCATCAGCGACGGATGCTTGGCCTGCATGCGTGCGACCTGCGCCAGAGTCGCGGTCGAGCAGGAGCCGGACAGCACGGCTGCCGCGCCACCGACGCCCGGCAGATCGCCCTCGGACGGCCGCGTCGCCAGCAGTCCGGCGCGGCGGAAGTTGCCCGGCAGGCCGATGGCGGCGCCCGAACCACCCGTCGCCAGGGCGAGGTCGGCGCTGGCAGCGCCGAGGCAGCGCAGGTCCTCGTCCTCGATCGCGTCGACCACGGCATAGGCGATGTCGCGCTGGCGCAGCTTGTCGAACGCGCCGCGGATCGCCGACGTCCCCTGCCGCACCGTGGCATAGGGCACGAGTCCGACCTGCGCCTTGGTCTGGCGGCCCAATACGCGCACCAGGTTGGCATCGGTCATCGGCGTCAGCGGATGATTGCGCATCGAGGAGTCGGACAGCAGCACGTCACCGACGAACAGATGGCCGTTGTAGATGGTGCGGCCGGTCTCCGGGAACGCCGGACAGGCCGTCGCGAAATTGGCGCCGAGCTCCGCCCGCAACGCGTCGGCGACCGGGCCGATGTTGCCCTGGTCCGTGGAGTCAAAGGTCGAGCAGTATTTGAAATAGATCTGCCGCGCGCCGGCCTGGCGCAACCAGCGGCACGACGCGACCGACTGCGCGACCGCGTCCGCGACCGGCGCGGTGCGCGACTTGAGCGCGACGACGATCGCCTCGGCCTCCGCCGGCACCTCCAGACCATCGGGCACCCCGATCACTTGGATGGTGCGCATGCCGTTGCGCACCAGGGTGTTGGCGAGGTCGGTCGCACCCGTGAAATCGTCGGCGATGCAGCCGAGGAGCAGGGCCATCAGACCGCGGCGATCCGCGCGACGGCGTAGGGCGCCAGCGCGACCGAGCCGACCTTCTTCAGCGCCTTGCCGCCCTTGCTGAGCCAGCCGGCGTCCTTGGTGGCGGCGACGAAGCTGCCTTCGTCGAGCACATGCAGCTGCGCCGCGCCATTGAAGCCGGAGACTTTCGCGGTCTGCGTCTCGCCGGTCAGGTTGGCGAGCCACAGCGTCGCACCGCGGCCGCCACGCACGGCAAGCGCCGCGACCTTGCCGGGCGCCGCCGACTTCGTGGCAATCACCTTGCCGCCGCTCGCGGCCGCCAGGCCGGCGACGACGTGATAAAGCGGATAGACCGACGGCGCGCCCGCTTCGTCAAAATAGGGCTGCGCGAAGTTGGCGCGGCGATAGATCATGCCGGCGGGCCCGGTGGCCGCGCCGAGGGTGATCGCGCTGAGGCGGCCGTCGGCGAGCGCCGCGACATAGCCGAGCGTCCACGCCGCGCCGAAGAGTCCGCGCTGGCGCGGGTCCATATCGCTGAGGCAGACACGGCCGTTGCCGGGATTGGACGCAGTCGAGGCGCCGTACGGATTGAGACGCGCCGGGATCGAGCTGGGCCCGATGCAGTAGGCTTTGCCGTTGATGAAGGCCTTGGCCGACTGCACCACGTAGGGCAGCGCCTCCAGAGTCTCCATCACCGAGACGTCGTCCGCGGCATGTACGATCGGGCAGGTGGTGTGGGTGACGAAATCGAGATTCTCGGTCGGCGGGCGCTTGCGGTTGAGCTCGGTGAAGAAGGCGAACGTGCCGCCGCCGATCCGCACGCCGGGGAACGCGGCACGCGCCGCGCGATAGATCTCCGCCAGCGTTGGGCCATCAGGCCCCTTGCTGCCCGGCAGCACGCCGCGCAAATCCATCGCGGGCGAAACTGAGATGGCGGCAGGCACCAGCCCATTGCGCTTCACCGCCGCAGCGATCGTGCCGAACTCGGTGGCCGGCGATTGCGCGCCGGGCAGGATGATCTCCAGGATGACGTCGGCATTGGTCGCCTTGGCGAGGCGCTGGTACACGCCGAGCGCGCCGGACAATCCGCCCCGGCGCCCGTCCGCCTCGCAGACCAAGTGGCGCGTGCCGGCCTGCGCGATCAGCGCGGCGTTGGCGAAGGCGGCATCCGCCTCGCCCTCCGGAACCGCGACACCGATGGCAGGCAGAGCGCCGCCGGCCTTGCCGAGTGAAATCTCGATCGGCTTGGCGCGGCCCGCGGCCTTGGCGCGCGGCAGCTTGCCAGAGAAGGTGAGGCTGACTGACTGCTTGATCTCGACGCCCTTGCGCAGGGTGTAGGGCCAGGGCTCAGCCAGCGGCCGCACGTAGGTCTTGAAGGAGGAATCGGTCCAGTTGCGGTGATCCTCCATCTCGAAGGTGTCGCCTTCCATGCGGCAGGTCACGAACACGCCGTCCGCCACTTTGTGCCGCAGCGAGCGGATGCCGTAGAACGGCTGCACCGGGTTGATGATAGCGGGGAACTTGTCCTTCACCATGCGCTTGTCGACATGCTCGACCTCGACCGGAAAGCCGGCGACGCCGGTCAGCGGGTGCAGCACGATGAAGCCGGTGCGGTTGGTGAGGAAATCGCTCTCCGGGAAAGCGACCGCATCGAACCGCAGCGCGCCGTCGGCGCCGCAGGAGATTTCCGCGCGATAGGTGAGCGAGCGCTTGGCGTCCTTGCAGCGCGCGTCGTAGGTGACGCGGAAGTCGCTCTTGCCCTGCTTGATCTTGAGGTTGCTGATCTCCGGCGTGAAGGTGCCCCAGTTCTCATCGCGCACCAGGAAGGCGATGGCACGCAGCACCTCGGTCTCGCCGAGCTTGATGTAGCGCAGCGCGCCGTTGTCGAGCACCGCCGACAAGGCGCCGGCCCGCAGCGTCTTGAGCTTGGGCTCGAGCACCTCAGTGCCGAACAGTTTGATAGCGCGTTTCGGCTGCTTGGCCATTCCCATCCCCCTCAAAGCACGCGATTGGTTTCCGGATCGATCAGCACGGCGCGGTTCATGTCCACGTCGACGTCGATCTGCTCGCCCGGCCGCTGCACGTCGTGCGATTCCAGCTCCGCCACGGTCGGCACGCCGCCGAGCGGGAAGGTAATATAAGCGCGCGACCCGGTCGGCTGCACCAGCTCCACCGTGACCCCGAGGCGCTGGTGGCCGGGCCGGCTGCTGCCGTTGGCACGCGTGACATGCTGCGGGCGGACGCCGAGGACCACCTTGCGGCCGTCGGCCAGGCCATCGCGC
>DATEOK010000380.1:0-12427 GCA_035274225.1 Dongiaceae bacterium | reverse complement strand
GCCAATAAATCGGCAGCATCAGGAACAGGATGTAGAGCGCGGTGATCGCGGCGCGCAGGATCGTCCGCAATACCACGCGGGCCGACGACGCCGACTTTGCCACCGGCATGGAGACGGAGATATCCATCACTGCGCCTCGTTCCGGGTCATGAGGGTGTAGAACAGCCAGCTGAACAGCAGGATGATCAGGAAGTAGATCAGCGACATCGCAGCCGCGGGCCCCAAGTCGAACTGCCCGAGCGCCGTCTTCACCAGGTCGATCGAGAGGAAGGTGGTCGAGTTGCCGGGCCCGCCGCCGGTCAGCACGATCACCTCGGTGTAGATCATGAAGGAATCCATGAAGCGCAGCAGGATCGCGATGGTCAGCACCCGCCGCAGCTTCGGCAGCTGGATATAGCGGAAAACCGACCAGGCACTGGCGCCGTCGATCTTGGCAGCCTGGTAGTAGTCGTTCGGAATCGAGACCAGGCCGGCGTAGCACAGCAGCACGACCAGCGAGGTCCAATGCCAGACATCCATCAGGACGACGGTGAACCAAGCGCTGAACGGCTGGCGGGTATAGTTGAAATCAATGCCCATGGCATTGAGACCGCGGCCCATCAGGCCGATGTCCGGCAGCGCGAAGATGTTCCACATCGCGCCGACCACGTTCCAGGGAATCAGCAGCGGCAGCGCCATGGTGACGAGGCAGACCGAAACCCACGCGCCCTTGCGCGGCATGGACAGCGCGACGATGAGGCCGAGCGGCACCTCGATCACCAGCGCCAGGAACGTGAACAGCATCTGGCGCAGCAGGGATTCGTGGAAGCGGCTGGAGGTCAGCACCTGCTCGAACCACTGCACGCCGGCCCAGAAGAACTGATTGTCGCCGAAGGTCTCCTGGACGGAATAGTTCACCACCGTCATCAGCGGGATAATGGCATTGAACGCCACCAGCGCCACCACCGGCAGGACCAGGAACCAGGCTTTTTGATTGAGCTGCTTGTACATCCCGGTCCTCAGTTCACCAGCCAGCCGTCGCGGTAGACGTGGGTATGCTTGGGATCGAACCGCACATGCGCGGTGCCGGACGGCATCGGCTGGCCTTCCGGCACCAGCAGCCGGATGCGATGCTCGCGATGGCGCGCCTCGACGATGCGGAAGCGGCCGACATCCGCCGCCTTCACAACGTCGACCGGGATGCCGGCAGTATCGAACCGGATGAATTCCGGGCGCACGCCGAGCTCCAGCTTGCCGTTCGCTTGCGCGGTCTGCACCTGACCCGCGGTCTCGATCGGCAGTCCCATGAAGCCGACCCGCCCGCCATCGACGCTGCAGGGCAGCACGTTCATGCCGGGCGAGCCGATGAAATGGCCGACGAAGGTATGGGTCGGCCGCTCGAAGAGCTCGACCGGTGTGCCCACCTGCACCACTTCGCCGTTGTTCATCACCACCACCCGGTCGGCGAAGGTCAGCGCCTCGGTCTGGTCGTGCGTCACATAGATCATGGTGCGCTTGATGCGATGGTGCAGCTCCTTGAGCTTGGAGCGCAGGACCCACTTGAGGTGCGGGTCGATCACGGTCAGCGGCTCGTCGAACATGATGACGTTGACGTCCGAGCGGACCAGCCCGCGGCCCAGAGAGATCTTCTGCTTGCCGTCGGCGGTCAGACCGGAGGCGCGCTTCTTCAGCATATGGCCGAGGTCCAGCATCTCGCCGACCTCCTTCACGCGGCGGTCGACCTCCGCCGCCGGGACGCCTCGGTTGCGCAGTGGAAAGGCGAGATTGTCATACACCGTCATGGTGTCGTAGATGACCGGGAACTGGAACACTTGCGCGATGTTGCGCTGCTCCGGCGTCAACTCCGACACGTCGGCATCGTCGAACAGGATGCGTCCCTGGGTTGGTCGCAGCAGGCCGGAGATCAGGTTCAGCAGCGTGGTCTTGCCGCATCCAGACGGACCGAGCAGCGCATAGGCGCCGCCGTCCTTCAGCTCCTGGCTCATCTCCTTGAGCGCCCAGTCGTCCGGCCGCTGCGGGTTGGGCATATAGCTGTGGCGCAGGGTATCGAGCGTGATCTTGGCCATCAGGCGCTGCCCCCAGAGACTTTGCTGGCCAGCTGGCCATCCTGCCCGAACAGGAACGAGCGGCCGACATCGACATAGAGCCTGGCGGTCTTGCCGACCTCGTACGGATGCACGCCATGCGACTGCGAGATCCAGGTCCGGCCGCCGCGGTCGAAATGCAGCACGCTCTCGGAACCGCTCAGTTCCGCCACCAGCACGCGGCCGTCGACCGTCACCGCGCCGCCATTCTGCGGCGTCGGCGTGATGTGGTGCGCGCGGATCGCCAGCGTGTACTGGCCATCCGGCGCGTGCGCCACGGAAGCCGGTGTCGGCCAGTTGGTGCCGTCATCGAGCTGAAGGCGGCCGTTGCTCTTGGTGACCGGCGCGGTGTTGATCGGCGGATCGGAAAAAACCTGCGCGCTGAGGAGATCGGTCGGCTGGCGATAGATCGCGGCGGTCGGCCCGAACTGGGTCACGCGCCCCTCGTGCAGGGTCGCGGTGTTGCCGCCGAACAGCAGCGCTTCCACCGGCTCGGTGGTGGCATAGGCGACGATGCAATTCCGGTCGTGGAACAACCTCGGCAGCTCGTCGCGCAATTCCTCGCGCAGCTTGTAGTCGAGATTCGCCAGCGGCTCGTCGAGCAGGATGATGTCGGAATCCTTGACC
The DNA here is from genome assembly GCA_035274225.1 of Dongiaceae bacterium. Taxonomy (GTDB): domain Bacteria; phylum Pseudomonadota; class Alphaproteobacteria; order Dongiales; family Dongiaceae; genus Dongia_A. The sequence goes on along the minus strand of DATEOK010000380.1, from coordinate 9,716 downwards.
AGCGCGCGCGCGATCGCCGTGCGCTGCTGCTGGCCGCCCGACAACTCGGCGGGCTTCCTCTGGAGCATCGGCACCAAGCGCAGCAATTCCGCGACCTTGCCGACGCGCTCCTTGATCTTGGCATTGTCGACGCCGATCACGCGCAGCGGCGATGCGATGTTCTCGTAGACCGTGAGATGCGGATAGTTGATGAACTGCTGATAGACCATCGAGACGTTGCGCTGCTGCACCGCGACACCGGTGACGTTCTTGCCGCGGAACCAGATCTCGCCGCCGCTCGGTTTGTCGAGCCCGGCCATCAGCTGCATCAACGTGGTCTTGCCGGACAAAGTGGTGCCGAGCAGGACGTTGAAGGTCCCCTCCTCCAGCGTCAGGTTGGTCTCGTGGATGTGCACGTTACCGCCGACGCTCTTGGTCACCTTCCGTAGTTCGAGGGTCATTCCCAGCCGCGCATTGTTTTTTGACTTGGTTTTCCCTGCCAGCAAGCCCCGGGGGCTGTTAACCCCCGGGGATGCCGGTTCAGGACACTAGCACACTTCCAAAGTGAAAGTGCGTTACTCGGTACGCCCTACTTGGCCCAGCGCTTCACGAGTTCGTCGTAGGCGATGGTCTCGCCCTTCGGCTTCTCGTTGTCGAGCTTGGCGTGCGGGCCATTCGGCTTGCCCAGCCACTCGGCGGCGTCCTTCTCCTCGTTGAGGCGCGGGCCGCAGCCGCCGTAGGTCTTGTTGGCTTCGTCGGCAGCCTGCATGCGGGCCATGACCTGGTCCATTTCGCCGGCCAGACGATCCATCGCTTCCTGCGGCGTGAAGGCGCCGGAGTTCACGTCGCCGATCTGCTGCCACCACAGCTGCGCCAGCTTCGGATAGTCGGGAACGTTGATGCCGGTCGGCGTCCAGTTGACGCGGTCGGGCGAGCGGTAGAACTCGACCAGGCCGCCCAGCTTGGGCGCGCGCTCGGTGAAGGATTCGTGATGGATGGTGCTGTCACGAATGACGGTGAGACCGACGTGGCTCTTCTTCACGTCGACCGTCTTCGAGACGACGAACTGGGCATAGAGCCAGGCCGCCTTGCGGTTCTCGAGCGGGGTCGACTTGAACAGAGTCCAGGAGCCGGCGTCCTGATAGCCGAGCTTCTGGCCTTCCTTCCAGTACGGGCCGTGCGGCGACGGCGCCATCCGCCACAGCGGATTGCCGTTGTCGTCGACGGTGTTGTTGCCCGAGGACTTCGGGGCCACCATCGATGCCGTGAAGGCGGTGTACCAGAAGATCTGCTGGGCCACGTTGCCCTGGCTGAGGGCCGGCAGCGACTGGTAGAAGTCGTAGTCGGCAGCGCCCGGAGGCGCGTACTTCCGCAGCCACTCGTCCCACTTGGCGATGGCGTAGACCGAGGCTGGGCCGTTGGTCTCGCCGCCGCGGCTCACCGAAGCACCGGCCGGGTTGCAGGAACCCTCTTCCATCCGGATGCCCCACTCATCGATCGGACGGCCGTTCGGCAGACCCGCCGAGCCTTCGCCCGCCATCGACAGCCACGCGTCGGTCATGCGCCAGCCGAGGTCCGGCGCGCGCTTGCCGTAGTCCATGTGGCCATAGACCTTCACGCCGTCGATTTCCTTCACGTCGTTGGTGAAGAAATCGGCGATGTCCTCGTAGGCCGACCAGTTGACCGGCACGCCGAGCTCATAGCCGTACTTCTTCTTGAACGCCGCCTGCAAGTCCTTGCGGTCGAACCAGTCCTTGCGGAACCAGTAGAGGTTGGCGAACTGCTGGTCGGGCAGCTGCCACAGCTTGCCGTCCGGACCGGTGGTGAACGACTTGCCGATGAAGTCGTCGATGTCGAGCATCGGGTCGGTGACGTCCTTGCCCTCGCCCGCCATCCAGTCGGTCAGGTTGACCGCGCTCTGCAGACGCGAATGCGTTCCGATCAGGTCGGAGTCATTGATGTACGCGTCGTACAGGTTGCGGTTGGTCTGCATCTGGGTCTGCACCGCCTGCACGACTTCGCCTTCGCCAAGCAGCTGGTGGTTGACCTTGATGCCGGTGATTTCTTCGAACGCCTTGGTCAGGACCTTGGATTCATACTCGTGGGTCGGGATGGTCTCCGACAGCACGTTGACTTCCATGCCGGCGAAAGGCTTCGCCGCGTTGATGAACCACTCCATCTCCTTCAGCTGGTCGGCTTTCGACAACGTTGAAGGCTGGAACTCGTCATTGACCCATTTTTCCGCCGCCGCCATGTCCGCGACCGCCGGCGCCATTCCAGACGCCAGCATCAGGACAGCTAACGACACGGTTCTACGTATCGCCATGATCGCTTCCTCCTCAAGTGCGCCTTTGATTGTCCGCGTTCGACCAGTGCGCACACGTCCGGTCGATTTGCGTTTGGTACGCTCCCACGTCCGATCCGCGCTCGCACCCAGCGCGGGCCGATTTGCCAGTCGTCTGGCGAACTTCGGTGCGATCCAGATTCCAAATCATGGCCTTGCTCCCGCGACGGCCGGCTGCGGCGCGGCATTGCGCCGGCGCGCGTCCATCGCGTCTGCGAGCGCCGCGGCCTGCTCGGCGCTGAGCCTGAGGCCCAGCTTGCTGCGCCGCCACAGCACGTCCTCGGCGCGCTCCGCCCATTCCTCGCGCATCAGGTAGTCGATCTCGGCCTCGGTCAGGGTCGCGCCGAAATCGCGCCCCAGGTCCGCCGCCGCGTGTGCCTCGCCCAGCATGTCCTTGGCGCGGGTGCCATACATCCGCACCAGCCGCGCCGCGTGCGGCCGCGTCAAAAAGCCGTAGCGGCTGATGAGCTGGTCGACCTGGGCGGCGATCCGCTCCACCGGGAATTCGCCACCCGGCAACGGCTCGCGTCCGGTCCACCCCTTGTTGCCGGCCGCGGTCGTGCCGAGAAAAGGGGACAGTTTCTCCAGCGCGTGTTCCGCCAGCCTGCGATAGGTCGTGATCTTGCCGCCGAACACTGACAGCAGCGCCGGCTGGCCGTTATCGCTGTCGACCGCCAGCACATAGTCGCGGGTCGCCGCCTGGGCCGCGCTGGCGCCGTCGTCATACAGCGGGCGCACGCCGGAATAGCTCCACACCACGTCCCTGGGCGCGATCTGCTTCGAGAAGTAGCCGTTGGCGAGGCTGCACAGGTAGCTCGTCTCCGTCGCGCTGATGCGGATGTCGCCGAGCTCGCCCTGGTAATCCTGGTCGGTGGTGCCGATCAGGGTGAAGTCCTGCTCGTACGGAATCGCGAACACGATCCGCCCGTCGGTGTTCTGGAAGATGTAGCAGCGGTCGTGGTCGAACAGCTTCGGCACCACGATGTGCGAGCCCTGCACCAGGCGGATGCGCGCCTTGGTCTCCACCTTCGCGACGTCGGACAACGTGCGCGCGACCCACGGGCCGGCGGCATTCACCAGCGTGCGCGCCTGGATCTGCTCGCGCTCCCCGCTCTCGACGTGCTCGGTGGTGAGAACCCAGTGATCGCCCCGCCGCTCTGCCGAGACAGCGCGCGTGCGGGTGCGGATGTCGGCGCCGCGGCGCGCCGCATCGACCGCGTTCAGCACCACCAGCCGCGCATCATCCACCCAGCAGTCGGAATATTCGAACGCCTTGGCGAAATCGCCGGGCTTCAGCGGCTTGCCGGCCGGATCGGAGCGCAGGTCGAGGGTGCGCGTCGCCGGCAGCAGCTCGCGCCCGCCGAGATGGTCATAGAGGAAAAGGCCGAGCCGCAGCATCCATGCCGGGCGCAGGCCCTTGTGATGCGGCAGCACGAAGCGCAGCGGCTGAACGATGTGCGGCGCCACGCGCCACAGCACTTCGCGCTCCTGCAGCGATTCGCGCACCAAGCGGAACTCGTAATATTCGAGATAGCGCAGGCCGCCGTGGATCAGCTTGGTGGAGGCGGAGGAGGTCCCGCTCGCGAGGTCGGCCTGCTCGCACAGATAGACGGAAAGGCCGCGCCCCGCCGCGTCCCGAGCAATCCCGCATCCGTTGATTCCGCCGCCGATGATCGCGACGTCGAAGGTGCCAGCCAACCTGCCCCCTGACCGATGCATTGTTTTTGTTTCGCATCGTTTCGGAAGCGAACCCTAGATGAACGTTTTGACGTTCGCAATAGAGTTCATTCGAAAGAACCGAAGCCTAAGCTGCGGAGTTTTCGCTTTCGAATACCGCGGGCCCGCTCGTCTCAATGACCTGCACATTATGCGTTGCACATAGGTCACGAAGCTCCGCGGAGGTCAGAGAATCGGTGATAAACGTATGAATTTGCGACAAATGTGCGATCTTCACCGGGGCCGCCCGTTCCAGCTTCAGGCGGTCCGCCACCAGGATCACCTTGCGCGCGTTTTCGATTATGGCCTGGCTCACTTTCACTTCGCGATAATCGAAATCGAGCAGCGCCCCGTCCTCGTCGATCGCCGAAGCACCGATCACGGCGGTGTCCACTTTGAATTGTCGAATGAGGTCGACCGCGCTCGAGCCCACCACCGCGCCGTCGGTGCGCCGCACCACGCCGCCCGCCACGATCACCTCGATGGTCGGGTGGCGATAGAGCACCATGGCGACGTTGAGGTTGTTGGTGATGACCAGCAGCTCCTCGTGGCCCATCAGGTTGGCCGCCACCTCTTCCGTGGTGGTGCCGATGTTGATGAACAGCGAGCTCTGGTTGGGGATCAGCGCCGCCGCCGCCTTGCCGATCGCCCGCTTCTCCTCCGCTGCGATGAAGCGCCGCGCCTCGTAGGCCAGATTCTCGATCCCGGACGCGACCACCGCGCCGCCATGGACCCGGTTCAGCAGCCGCCGGTCGCACAGGTCGTTGAGGTCCTTGCGGATGGTCTGCGGCGTGACGTCGAAGCGCGCCGCCAGATCGTCGACGCTGACCCGCCCGGCCGAGCGCGCCAGCGCGAGAATCTCGTTCTGCCGATGGGTGAAATCCTGCATGCCAACTCCCCTTGACGAGCGGAGGCTAGCACAAGGCTGGACAGAGTCCACGCCCGCGGACTTGCTTGGGAGGCATGCTCTCTTATTCGTCATGGCAAGGCTTGGCCTTGCCATCCACGAGTTTCCAGACGCTAAACCGGGCAGTTGCAGGTAAAATTCGTGGATGCCAAGGCCAAGCCTTGGCATGACGGAGTAGTGGGAATGCTGGAGTGTGGCCGCCGCTGCTACTTCCTGTTCAGCGCCTCGACCACCCTTGGGGAGACGAACTGACTGACGTCGCCGCCGAGCTTGTGGATCTCCTTGACGAAGCGCGAGGAGATGAACTGGCTGCGTTCCGAGGCCATCAGGAACACGGTTTCGATGTCCGGATCGAGGCGCGCGTTCATACCGGTCATCTGGAACTCATAGTCGAAGTCGGACACCGCGCGCAGGCCGCGGACGATGATCTTCGCCTTCATCTGCTCGGCGAAATGCATCAAAAGGCCGTCGAAGGTCACCACCTCGATGGCAGACGACAAGCCGTTCTTGGCATCGGCGATATCGCCCTTCAGCAGCTCGGCGCGCTCCTCGACCGAGAAGGCCGGCCCCTTGCCGGCGTTGACCGAGATCGCGACGATCAGCTTGTCCACCAGGCGCGCGGCACGGCGGATGATGTCGACATGCCCGTTGGTGACGGGGTCGAACGTGCCCGGATAGATGCCGATACGCTTGTCCGCCATGTCCGCCCCTCCCAGTGGCGTGGATGCCGTTACTTGCCGCTGCCGTCCGTAGGCGCGTCGCCCTCGGGCGTCGCCTCGTCGCCGCCGTTGCCGCCCTCATCCTCGCCCAGATCGCTGAGATGCGCCACCGCCACCACTTCCTCCTCGTCGCCGACGCGGAACACGGTGACGCCCTGGGTCTGGCGGCGGGCGATGCGGATGTCGTGCACCGGGCAGCGGATCAGCTGGCCGCGGTTGGTCACCAGCATGATCTGGTCGTCCTCGCCCACCGGGAAGGACTGCACCACCGGGCCGTTGCGCGGCGTCACCTCGATATTGGCGACGCCCTGCCCGCCGCGCCCGATGACGCGATACTCGTAGGCCGAGGTGCGCTTGCCGAAACCCTTGGAGGTGACGGTGAGGATGAACTCCTCCAGCACCTCAAGCTCGACCAGGCGTTCCTGCGGCAGGTCGATGGCGGGCACCTCCGCCGCCTCCGTTCCGTTGTCGCCGTCGGTTTCTTCGCTCGCCGGCGCTTCGCCCAACGCGCGCCGCTTGGCCATGGCATAGCGCAGGTAGGCATCGCGCTCCGCCAGCTCGATCTCGACATGGCGCAGTACCGACATCGAGACGACGCGGTCGCCCTCCTCCAGCTTGATGCCGCGCACGCCGATGGAATCGCGACCGGCGAACACGCGCACGTCGCCGATCGCGAAACGGATCGCCTTGCCGCTGCGCGCCGCCAGCAGGATGTCGTTGGCCTCGGTACAGACGCCGACGCCGATCAGCCGGTCGCCCTCTTCCAGCTTCATGGCGATCTTGCCGTTCGCCTTCACGTCGACGAAGTCGCTGAGCTCGTTGCGGCGGATGTAGCCGCTCGCCGTCGCGAACACGATCTGGCTCTGTGCCCAGGTGCTCTCGTCCTCCGGCAAGGGCATGACGGTGGAGATGGTCTCGCCCTCCTCCAGCGGCAGCAGGTTGATCAGCGCCTTGCCGCGCGCCTGCGGATTGCCGAGCGGCAGGCGATAGACCTTCATCTTGTAGACCATGCCGCGGGTCGAGAAGAACAGCATCGGCGTCAGGGTGTCGGCGACGAACACCTGGCTGACGAAATCCTCGTCGCGCGTCGCCATGCCGGTGCGGCCGCGCCCACCGCGCCGCTGCGAACGATAGGTCGACAGCGGCACGCGCTTGATGTAGCCGCCGTGGGTGACGGTCACGACCATGCCCTCGCGCTGAATCAGCGCCTCGATGTCGGCCTCGAACTCCAGATCCTGGATCTCGGTCAGGCGCGGCGAGCCGAACTTCTCCTTCATCTCGATGAGCTCGCTGCGCAGCAGGTCGAGCCGCTTCGGCCGGCTGTCGAGGATCTCGAGGTTGTAGGTGATCTTAACCGCCATCTCGCGCAGCTCGCCGGCGATCTTGTCGCGCTCCAGGCCGGTCAGGCGCTGCAGGCGCAGGTCGAGGATGGCCTTGGCCTGCGCCTCGGACAGCTGGTAGGCCCGCGCCACCTGTTCCAGGTTCGCCGGATCGTCGATCAGCTTGATGAGCTCGATCACCGATTCCGCCGGCCAAGCGCGCGCCAGCATCTGCTCTTTCGCAGTCTGCGGATCGGGCGAACGCCGGATCAGCTCGATGATGGCATCGATGTTCGCGACCGCCACCGCGAGGCCCATCAAGCTGTGCGCCTGCTCGCGCGTCTTGCGCAGCAGGTAGGCCGATCGCCGGGTGATGACCTCTTCGCGGAACTCGATGAACGCCGCGACGATCTGCTTCAGGTTCAGCAGCTCGGGCCTGCCGCGGTTGAGCGCCAGGGCGTTGACGCCGAAGCTGGTCTGCAGCGGAGTGAATTGGAACAGCTGGTTGAGCACGACGTCGGACATCGCGTCGCGCTTCAGCTCGATCACGACGCGCACGCCCTCGCGGTTGCTTTCGTCGCGGACCTGCGAGATGCCGTCGATCAGCTTGTCCTTCACCACCTCGCCGATGCGCGCCACCAGCTTCGACTTGTTCTGCTGGTACGGCACTTCGGTGATGATGATCGCTTCGCGGTCGCGCAGCTCCTCGATATGGGTGCGGCCACGCATGATGATCGAGCCGCGGCCGGTGTGGTAGGCCTCGCGGATGCCGTTGCGGCCCAGGATGATGCCGCCGGTCGGGAAATCCGGCCCCGGCAGGATCTCGATCAGCTGGTCGATGGCGATCTCGGGGTTCTCGAGATAAGCGACACAGGCGTCGATCGCTTCCGCCAGGTTGTGCGTCGGCATGTTGGTCGCCATGCCGACCGCAATGCCGGCCGCGCCGTTGACCAGCAGGTTCGGCCAGCGCGCCGGCAGGACCGTCGGTTCCTGCGACTTGTCGTCGTAGTTCGGCTGGAAATCGACCGTCTCGTTCTCGAGGTCATCGAGCAGCGCCTCCGCCGCCTTGTTCAGCTTGGCCTCGGTGTAGCGCATAGCCGCCGGCGGATCGCCGTCCATCGAGCCGAAATTACCCTGTCCCTCCACCAGCGTGACGCGCATGGAGAAATCCTGCGCCATGCGCACAAGGGCGTCGTAGATCGACTGGTCGCCGTGCGGATGGTACTTACCCATGATCTCGCCGACCGCGCGGGCGGATTTCTTGGTCTGGCCGGCCGAACCGAACCCGCCCTCGAACATGCCGTAGAGGATGCGGCGATGGACCGGCTTCAAGCCGTCACGCACGTCGGGCAGCGCACGGCTGACGATCACGCTCATCGCGTAGTCGAGATAGGAGCGCCGCATCTCCTCTTCGATCGGGACCGGCGCGACGTCGAATCTGGGCGGCGTGTTGGGTGTATCGTTCACTGAATTTGAACTCGAATTTTGGGGCTGGCGAAGGGGCAGGAATCGCCCTTAAGTCCGGCTCTCGGTTGATAGCAGATTCGATCTGCCGAAACAACTTTTCGCATCCGCAAAAACACCCTGCTATATCAAAGGGTTATAACTAGAAAGATCGGCCCGCCGCGAGCGACTCTGGCACCGTTGTTTTCAGGCTTCGGAAGCCGCCGTTACCGGCTGCAGGACGGCGCGGATTTCAGCCCGAATCCAGCGATGCCCCGGGTCGTCGTCATGGCGCGAATGCCAATACATCCGCACGTCCGGCTCGGGCATGGCGATCGGCACCTGATAGATCGCCAGGCCGAGGGTGTCGGGCAGGATATCCGCCACCTGCTGCGGCACGGCGGCGATCAGGCCGCTGGCGGCGACCGACAGCGCGATGCCGTGGAAATGCGGCAGCGCGAGCACGACCCGCCGCCGGCGGCCGATGCCGGCCAGCGCGCCGTCGACAAAGCCGTTCAGCGACCCGTCGATCGACCGGATCGCCTGGGGTAAGTCGCAGTAGAGATCGAGCGGGATCGCCTCGCCCGGCGCGATGCCGGCGAGCTTGGGATTGCCCGCGGCGGCGATGACCACGAACGGCGAGGTGAACAGCAGTTCGCTCGAGATCCATTCCGGCACTTGCAAGGGCCGCTCCAAAGCGGCGTCGATCAGGTCCTCCTGGAGCAGCCGGTCGACGTCGCCGCGCGCACTGTCCAGCAGGCGCAGGATGATCCCGGGCGCCGAGGCCGAAATCCGCCGCGCAAGCTCCGGCATCAGGCGGACCGAGAAGTAGTCGGCGCCCATGAAAGTGAAAGTGCGCTGCGCCGTGGCCGGATCGAATCCGGCGCCGCCGGCAAACGCTTTCTCGATCTCGGCAAGGGCGCTGCGCACCGGCGCCGACAGGTCTTCGGCCCGCGGCGTCGGTACCATGTCGTTGCCGCGGCGCACGAACAGCTGGTCGCCGACCAGATGGCGCAGCCGGTTGAGCGCGGCGCTGACCGCCGGCTGGCTGAGGCCGATCCGCTCGCCGGCGCGCGTCACGCTCCGCTCGCGCATCAGCGCGTCGAATACCCGCAGCAGGTTGAGGTCGAGCGCGTTCAAATTCATCGTGGCAAATTCATCCGGTCGATAGGCCCCATATCATCAATCGATTTCCGTCTCCGTCGGGGACAGCCTAAACAGCCCCGCACCGCGGCGGCAACCGTCGCGGCGATCAATTCGCAGCACTGAGGAAGACGACCATGGACCTG
>DATEOK010000379.1:0-12227 GCA_035274225.1 Dongiaceae bacterium | reverse complement strand
CTGGCCGGCGGCCAGGCGGCCGAGACCCTGATCTTCGACGAGGTCGATTCCGGCATCGGCGGCGCCACCGCCGCGGCGGTCGGCGAGCGGCTGAAGCGCCTCTCCGAGCATTTCCAGATGCTGGTGATCACCCACTCGCCGCAGGTCGCGGCGATGGCCGACCAGCATTGGTGCGTCGCCAAGGAGACTTTCCGCAACAACGCGATCACCACCGTCGCCGCGCTGGACAAGAGGCAGCGGCGCGAGGAGATCGCCCGCCTGCTGGCCGGCGCCACCATCACCGACGAAGCCCGCGCCGCCGCCGACAAGCTGCTGGCCGAGGCAAAATGACGCTGACCCTCAATTACTCCTCTTCCCCCCTTGTGGGGGAAGGATGCGGAGCCTTAGCGAACGAAGTGAGCTTAGGCGAAGCTGGATGGGGGGTGCCGCCGCACGAACCCCTGTCGTGGAGCACCGCCATGTTGTCACTTCAGAACGCGAAGCACATCGTCGCTTCTCGACTTCGGTCGTGCGGCGGCACCCCCCATCCCAGCCTTCCCCCACAAGGGGGGAAGGGGCTTGCCGTGCGGCTTCGGGGATAGTGCATTAGCGACTCCTGACACTGTCATTACCAAGCCGTGCGATGATCACTCCATGAACAAGGAATCCCACAAGGCTCCCGAAGAACTGAGCCCCGGCGAGGCCAAGACCGAGCTGAAGCGGCTGGCCAAGGAAATCGCCCGTCACGACGCGCTCTATCACCAGAAGGACGCGCCGGAGATCTCCGACGCGGAATACGACGCGCTGGTCAAGCGCAACAAAGCGATCGAAGCGCTGTTCCCCAGCCTCAAGCGCACCGATTCGCCGAGCGCGCGGGTCGGCGCCGAACCGGCCGCCGGCTTTGCCAAGGTCCGGCACCTGCATCCGATGCTCTCGCTCAACAACGCCTTCAGCCGAGAGGACGTGGCCGATTTCATCGGCAGCATCCGCCGATTCCTGGGGCGCAAGGACGAAGCTGACATCGAGCTCAATGTCGAGCCCAAGATCGACGGCCTCAGTGCCAACCTGCGCTACGAGGATGGCGAATTCACCATCGGCGCCACCCGTGGCGACGGCACGGTCGGCGAGGACATCACCGCGAACCTGAAGCATGTCGCCGGCATCCCGCCCAAACTGAAGGATTCGCACCCGCCCAAGCTGATCGAGATCCGCGGCGAGGTCTATTTCCCGCACGACGCCTTCTTCGCGTTGAACAAGGAGCGCGAGAAGGAGGGCGAGCCGGTGTTCGCCAATCCGCGCAACGCCGCGGCCGGCTCAGTGCGGCAGCTCGACCCCAGCATCACCAAGTCGCGGCCGCTGAAATTCTTCGCCTACGCCATGGGCGAGGTGCAGGGCTGGCACAACGAGCCGAAGCTGCATTCCGAGGCGATCGACCGGCTGAAGAAATGGGGCTTCGCGGTCAATCCCAAGACCCGCGTCGCCAAGACGCTGGACGATGCATTGGAACTATACGACGAGCTGGCCAAGGAGCGCGCCGACCTCAACTACGACATCGACGGCGTGGTCTACAAGGTCAACGACCTCGCGCTGCAGAACCGCCTCGGCTTCGTCGGCCGCGCGCCGCGCTGGGCGACCGCGCACAAGTTCCCCGCCGAGCAGGCGGTCACCACGCTCAACGACATCGCGATCCAGGTCGGCCGAACCGGCGCGTTGACGCCGGTCGCCAAGCTGGAGCCGATCACCGTCGGCGGCGTGGTGGTGTCGAACGCCACCCTGCACAACGAGGACGAGATCGCGCGCAAGGACGTGCGCATCGGCGACAAGGTGATCGTGCAGCGCGCCGGCGACGTGATCCCGCAGATCGTCGGCGTGGTCGACGCCGACCGCAAAGGCCGCGGCAAGCCCTACAAGTTCCCGGAAAAATGCCCGGTGTGCGGCTCCCACGCCGTGCGCGAGGAAGGCGAAGCGGTGCGGCGCTGCACTGGCGGCCTGATCTGCCCAGCGCAGGCGATGGAGCGGCTGCGCCATTTCGTCTCGCGCGGCGCCTTCGACATTGAAGGCCTCGGTTACAAGCATATCGAGGCGTTCTACCAGGACGATCTGGTCAAGACGCCGGCCGACATCTTCCGCCTGCATCGCCGGAGCGTGGAGCTGCTGGATCGCGAGGGCTGGGGCGAATCCTCGGTCAAGAACCTGCTGGACGCGATCGAAGCGCGGCGCACCATCCCACTCGACCGCTTCATCTATGCGCTCGGCATCCGTCAGGTCGGCGAAGCGACCGCCAAGCTGCTGGCGCGCCACTATCACAGCCTGGAGGAGTGGCAGGCCGCCATGCTGGCCGCCGCCAAGGACCGCGAGGGCGCGGCCTACCAGGACCTCAACAACATCGACCAGATCGGCGAGTCGGTCGCCGGCGACATCCTCGATTTCTTCGAGGAGAAGCACAACCTCGAAGCCCTCAAGGCGCTGGCCAAGGAACTCACCGTCGAGGAGGTGAAGGCGCCGCGCGCCGGCAACTCGCCGGTTTCCGGCAAGACCGTCGTCTTCACCGGCACCCTCGGCAAGATGACCCGCGACGAAGCCAAGGCCCGCGCCGAATCTCTCGGCGCCAAGGTCGCGAGCTCAGTCTCCAAGAAGACCGACTACGTCATCGTCGGCGAAGACGCCGGCTCCAAGGCCGCCAAGGCCGCCGAACTCGGCGTCAAGATGCTGAGCGAGGATGCGTGGCTGGAGCTGATCGGGGGATAGGTGGCATCCAGCTGGTCTGCCATCGTTACGATCGATCGCATCAAGGGCATCGCGATGTGCTCGGTCGCGGCCGGACCGCTGGTTCTTCTGGCATTTCTGGTTGGCTTGACAATCGAGAGCGGTTCCTACGCTCTTGCATTAGATGATATGCGCAACCTTGGTATTCTCAAATTCTGTGGTTCCATGTCGCTTTTGATGCTGCCGATCATGGTCATCACTGCGGTCGCCAATCATGTGCTCGGTCTGCTGGAGAAGGACTTCTTCGGGGTGTCGATCGTTTCGGGCGCGATCATTGGCTACGTCAGCATCAGAGCGGTTGCCGCAGTGCTTGTTGGGGATTGGGGCTATAGCTTCGATACAGGTGACCTCTTGCTGATCTCAGCCACCGCATTGCTCGCTATGCTGTATTGGCGAGTTACCGTTCGCCGAGAGCGCAATCGGCGCAAACTGGCGAAGCAGAGTGCGTTGGCGCTGCGCGCGATGGAATAGAGATTCAGACTTCCGGCGGCGCGATGGCTTCCGGCATGGCTGTGGCGAGGGGCACTACATCCGCCTTGCGTGGCCAGAGGATGATCGCGAGCCCACCGATGATGATGGCGCCGCCGATCAGCAGCCCGGCGCTCAACGGCTCGCCCAGCATCAGCCAGCCGGCGATGACGCCGGTGGCCGGCATCAGTAGCAGGAAGGGCAGGATCTTGTCCGCCGGCACCCGCATGATGAGCTTGTACCAGAGCGAGAAGCACAGCACGGCCCCGATCAGCGCCCCGAACAGCACTTCGCCCCAGGCGAGGGGCGAGGCGTTGCGGATCGCATCCAGGTGGCCGGCCTCGAACAGCAGGGAGGCGATCAGCACCTGCGGTGTCGCGTGACGCGACAGGCCGGCATAGAGCCGGAGCCCCTCGTCGCGCGTCACCATCGGCAGCACCGCCTGGCACGAGGTCCAGACGCACGAGCCGATGACGACGAACACCCAGCCCCAAACCTCGCCTTCGAAGCTCGGTACGCCGACGACGATCGCCGCGCCGGCCAGCGCCACCGCGATGCCGGCGATGTTGCGCAGGTCCGGCTTGCCGCGGCTGAGCAGCCACGCCACCGCGATGCCGAACGGCACCTGCATCTGCATCAGCAGCGTGCCGAGCGACACCGGGCAATGCGCCAGGCCGAAGAACGTCATGCCGGTCGGCAGCGTGCAGGCGAACAAGGCGAGCAGCGCCAGCTTCCATTGCGGCGAATGGGTGCGCCGCGTGAACGGCGTCAGCGCCAGCGAGATGATGAGATAGCCGATCCCGACCAGCAGCAGCGGCGGCAAGGCCGCAATCGCGTCCTTCTGCACCGCATAGTTGGCGCCCCAGATGATCTGCACCAGGACGAGCAGGGTAATGTCGAGAGGGCGCATGGAGCCGGGCCAGCAGGTAAGCGAGGTTCGCACTCTACCGGCGCGATGCCTCGGGTGGGAATCGAGCAGACCTCATGCGGTCAATGCGGCAATTGCATGCGGCGACCGGATAGGAACGCGCGCGACACTGTAGCGCGGCTGACGGCCCACGATTTGGCCCTCCCCACGCCGCAGCCGTGTCACAATGCCCGTCCATGATCGGTCGTCGGGGGTGTTCGATGGCGCGAAGTGAGCACGCACCGGGTAGTGCGTTCATGGGAGCGGCGGCCGCATCCTTTGCGACCGGTCCGACGCTCATCCTGACCTACGGCATCTATGCGATGTTGACGGATCCGGGCGCCACCGACATGGATGCCCGCGAGCTCGGCAGCCTCGGCTCCATGATCGCATTCAGCTCTTTCATTTGCCTCATCGGCTCCATTCCCGCGGCTGCCCTCAACGCGATCGCCCTCAATCACCTGACCCACTGGGAAAGAGACGCCGTGTGGTGGGCCATCGCGAGCGGCAACATTATCGGCCTGATCGTCGCCTTCATCATGGCCGGCCTGATCGACAGCCCACCGAATCTTCGTTTCGAGCTGTGGTTCAGCGCGACCGGTTCACTGATGGGATGGCTGCATTGGCTGATTGCCATCCGGCCGCGCCGCCGCTGGCGCCTCTCGCTCCAGCACGACCAGGAAGCGATCCGCGCGATGGAATAGCGACGCGGTTCAGATAGCCCGTGTCGCTTCCTCCAGCCACTTCGCGGTCTTCGCATCCACTAGGGGCGTGATCGTCTCGCGCACGCGCGTGTGGTAGGCGTTGAGCCACGCCACCTCGTCAGCCGTGAGCAACGACCGGTCGACCGCGTTGAGGTCGATCGGCGCCAGGGTCAGGGTCTCGAAGCACAGCATGCCGGGATGCGCCTTGTCCTCGATCACCGTCACCAGGTTCTCGATCCGGATGCCGTATTCGCCGTCCTTGTAGTAGCCCGGCTCGTTGGAGACGATCATGCCGACTTCGAGCGGCACGCGGTTCGGCATCTTGGAAATGCGCTGCGGCCCCTCGTGCACCGAGAGATACGAGCCGACGCCGTGGCCGGTGCCGTGATCGTAGTCGAGCCCGACCTCCCACAGCGGCCGGCGCGCGATCGAATCGAGCGCGCTGCCGGTGGTGCCGCGCGGGAAGCGCGTGGTAGCGAGCGCGATGTGGCCCTTGAGCACGCGGGTGAAGCGGTCCTTCATCTCAGGCGTAACCTGCCCGACCGCGATGGTGCGCGTGATGTCGGTAGTGCCGTCGAGATACTGCCCGCCGCTATCCACCAGGTAGAGCCAGTTGACCGGGATCTTCTTGTTGCTCTGCTCCGTCACCTTGTAGTGGCAGATCGCGCCGTTGGCCCCAGCCGCCGAGATGGTGTCGAACGAGAAGTCGCGGAACAGGTCGTTGCGCCGGCGGAACGAAGCCAGCTTGTCCGCCGCCGCGATCTCGTCGAGACCGCCCTTCGGCGCCTCGATCGACAGCCAGTGCAGGAACTGCGAGACCGCTCCGCCATCGCGCCGATGCGCGGCGCGCGAGCCTTCGACTTCGACCAAGTTCTTGCACGCCTTGGGCAGCGCACACGGGTCTTCGCCGACCGCCGGTTTCGCGCCTGCGGCCTTGAGCCGGTCGTAGATCGCGACGCCCGCCGTCATCGCATCGACGACGACCGTGGCGCCCGACTTGCCCAGTGTGTCGAGCGCGGGCAGGAAGCCGCTCTTCGGCTGCACCGCGACCTCGTTGCCGAGATGCGTGCGGGCTTCCGCCGTCAGCTTGCGCGGATCGATGAAGAGGTCGACCTTGCCCTCCTTGTCGATGACGGCATAGCCGAGCGCGAACGGCGTGCGCGGAACGTCGCCGCCGCGGATATTGAGCAGCCAGGCAAGGGAATCGGGCGCGGAGATCACCGCCGCATCCTGGCCCCGCTCCTTCAGCTTCTTCGCGATCAGCGCACGCTTGTCGGCGGCGCTTTGCCCGGCATGCTGGGTCGCCTGCGGCCAGATCGGCGCGATCGGCTCCGGCGGCTGGTCGGTCCAGGCAGCGTCCAGTGGATTGCGGTCCACGGCCTTCAACTCGGCGCCGGCCTTGCGCGCGGCCTCGCGGTAGCGCTGCGCGGCGTCCGGCGTGATGAGCCAGGGGTCGAAGCCCAGCACCTCGCCCTTCTTGAGGTTGGCGGCGATCCAGGCCTCGGGCGGCTCGTTGATGAGGTGCCGGATCTCGAACAGCTGGGCGTCTACCTGCTCGCGCACCTGGATGGTGTAGCGGCCGTCGACGAAGATCGCGGCCTTGTCCTGGAGCACGATCACGAGGCCGGCGGAGCCGGTGAAGTTGGCGATCCAGGCCAGGCGCTCGGCCCGCTTGGGGACGTATTCGCCCTGGTGCTCGTCGGCCCTGGGGACCAGGAACCCGGCCAGACCCTGGCCGGCGAGTTCTTTTCGCAGTGCAGCAAGACGCACCCAGATCGGCGGCCGGACCTGTCGTTTGACGTCCTCTGCCCGGCTGGCCAAGGCGGCGCTCAGGCGGTGCCTGGTATCCTCGTCAGCGCCCGGCGCAAGGAGCGCGATCCAGTCGTCCGGACGCTCCCCCTCGGGGGCTGCGACATTGCCGTCCAGGAACTGCTCGAATTCCATTAAACTCATGTTAACTTTGAGTTTTTGGTGGACCGAGGCGACTTGCTGCGCGCCCGTTGCTGGTTCGTTCATGCCACTGCCTTCTTTCCGCCCGAAAGGGGTCCTAAAGCGACCATTCTTGCCCACATAGATGGGTCCTAAGCCATGCAAAGTTAACAGGAATTAGGGAATTCTCATGCGCAGTCTGCATTACTGCAATGCAGCACAGACCCCTGCTAAATCCATCCGTTAATCTCTACATTCTTACTCGTGATTGCCGGACCATTCGGCCCGGCCGAACTCATCGGATGACTAGGATCATGTATCGGACGATTGCAAATGAGAAGGTGGTGCTTGGCCGCGCGGAGATGCCGGAAGCGACTGCCCGTAAGACCGGCTTCGGCGCCCTCGCGGTGTTCGCCAAGCATGTCACCAACTCGGTGCGCCGCACTTTGGAGTTCGCCTCGATCGCTCGCGAACTCAGTGCCCTGAACGACCGCGAGCTGGCCGACATCGGCCTCAGCCGCAGCGAGATCCCGGCGGTGGCCGCGCGCAGTGTGACCGCCCCGGCGGCGCCAAGCCTGACCGTGGCGTTCGGCCAGCTGGTTCAAGACCTGACGATCGCGCCGGTCGTTCTGTGGAACCGCCGCCGCGCCGCCTACAGCGCGCTCAATGGCCTGGACAACCGGATGCTCGCCGACATCGGCGTCGCCCGGGCGGAAATCTCGGACGTGGTGAAGGGCCTGCACCGGTCGGTGTCCTATCCGGCGATGTCGCTGGACCTGGTTGCGCCGATCGCGGCGTGGAACCGCGCCCGGCAGACCGCCAACCAGCTCTACAAGCTGGAGGACCGCATGCTGCTCGACATCGGCGTGGTCCGCGGCGACATCGATTGGGTTGCCGGCGAAGTCGCCTACAAGGCGGCCGCCAACCGCAACCAGCCGACCGGCCACAATCCGCGCGCGGCCTAACACAATCTGCTCAGTCCCGTTTGCGATTGCGGGACGCCTCACAAGACTGACCGGCGGTCGCCCCTAGCGGCCGCCGGTTTTTCTTTTTGCAGCCGCAGGTCCGCCAGGCGCGCGAACTCCGCCTTCAAGCGCGGCACGGCAAAGTCCACGAACGCCCGTACCTTGGGCACCGACAGCCGCCCCTCTGGCGTGACGATATGCACCGGCAAGGCCGGTGATTCCGCCTCCGGCAGCACCACCACCAGCTTGCCGTCGCGCACCTCGTTCGCCACCTGGTACGAGAACAGGCGGGTGAGGCCGTTGCCTTCGACCGCCGAGCCGACGGCGGCCTCGACCGTGTTGACGATCAGGCGCGGCGCGATCGGCACCTGCTGCATGTCGGTGCTCTGGTCGGTCGGCACGAAGCTCCAGCTGTCCTGCCCGAACGTCATCAAGGCGATGATCCGGTGCGCGCTGACATCGGCCGGCTGGCGGATCGGCGGCGCCTTTGCGAGGTAGGATGGCGCCGCGCAGATCACCTGCCGCACCTCGCCGATGCGGATGGCGATCAGGCTCGAATCCGGCAAGTGGCCGATGCGCAGGGCGACGTCCTGCCCCTCTTCCACCATGTTGAGCTTGCGGTCGAGCAGCAGCAGCCGCGCCGTCACGGCCGGATAGTCGTCGAGATACGCGTCGAGGATCGGCCTCAGGATGATGGCGCCGCTGGCGACCGGGCCGGTAACGTTGAGCACGCCGCGCGGCGCCGCGCTTTCGCCGGCGGCCAGCATGTCGGCCTCTTCCAGGTCGGTCAGCACCCGCCGGCAGGCGGCGGCATAGCGCTCGCCCGCCTCGCTCAGCTTGATGGTGCGGGTGGTGCGGTGGAGGAGCGGCGTCCCGACATAGTCCTCCAGGAAGGCGATCGCGCGCGACACCGCTGCCGGCGATTTGCCCAAGCGGCGGCCGGCGCCGGCCAAGCTGCCGGTATCCAGCGCAGCGACGAACACCCGCATGGCGTCGATCCGGTCCATTATTCCGTTCTACGCAAGAGTGACTTCCCATCGTCGGCCATTCTGCCGATACTGGCAAGAGCCTACCTTTGCCTCATCGCAACCCATTCAGAGGCAGGCAGTCATGAGCACGGAACGCAAAGTCGCCATCGTCACGGGCGCATCGCAGGGCATCGGAGCCGGTCTGGTCGACGGGCTCCTGGCCAAGGGCTATCGGGTGGTCGCCAACTCCCGCTCGATCAAGCCGAGCACCAGGGCGGACCTGGTGACCGTCGCCGGCGATATCGCCGACCCGGAAGTCGCCAAGAAGGTGGTCTCCACCGCCATCCAGCATTTCGGCCGCGTCGACACGCTGGTCAACAACGCCGGCATCTTCATCTCCAAGCCGTTCATCGAATATACGGCCGAGGATTTCGCCAACGTGATATCGGTCAATGTCGCCGGCTTCTTCCACGTCTCGCAGCAGGCCGCGGCGCGGATGCTGTCGCAGCGCTCGGGCCACATCGTCAACGTCACCACCAGCCTGGTCGACCAGCCGATTGCCGGCGTCCCCGCCGCGATGGCCTCGCTGACCAAGGGCGGCCTGGACGCGGTCACCAGGGGCCTCGCGATCGAGTATGCTGACAAGGGCATCCGCGTGAACGCGATCTCGCCCGGCATCATCAAGACTCCGATGCACCAGGCGGAGACGCACGAGTTCCTGGCCAAGCTGCATCCGATGAATCGCCTGGGCGAAGTGAAGGAAATCGTCGACGCGGTGCTCTATCTGGACGGCGCCGGCTTCGTCACCGGCGAAGTACTGCGGGTCGATGGCGGCCAGCACGCCGGCCGCTGATAGGCATCAAACAGGGAGGAGAGCACTATGCCGTACGTGAACATCAAGGTGACCCGCGAGGGCACCACGCCGGGCAGCAAGGGCGTGACGCGGGAACAGAAGGCCGAGTTGATCAAGGGTGTCAGCGAGCTACTGCTGAAGATCTTGAACAAGCCGCTCGACGCGACCTTTGTCGTCATCAACGAGGTCGACATGGAAGACTGGGGCGTCGGCGGCCTGCCGGTCGAGGCCTGGCGACAACGGAATGCGGCGAAGCGTTAGCCGCAGCAAGGAGGTCGGTGATGGACAGCTGGCATGATCGTCGCATCCTGGACTTGTTCGGCATCGACCTCCCCATCCTCCAGGCGCCGATGGCGGGCGTCAGCACGCCGGAGATGGCGATCGCCGTCAGCGAAGCCGGCGGCCTCGGTTCGCTCGCCTGCGCGCAGCTCAGCGTCGAGCAGGCGCGCAAGGACCTGGCGACGATCCGCCAGGGCACCAAGAAGTCCATCAACGTCAACTTCTTCTGCCACACGCCGCCGGCGCCGGAGCCGGCGCGCATCGCCGCCTGGCGCAAGCTGCTGGCGCCGTACTATCGCGAGCTCGGCCTCGATCCCGATGCGCCGATCCCGGAAACCAACCGCGTGCCGTTCGACGATGCGTTCTGCGCCGTGGTCGAGGAGGTGAGGCCGGAAGTCGTGAGCTTCCATTTCGGCTTGCCGGCACCGGCGCTGCTCGCACGCGTGCGCGCGACAGGGGCGAAGATCATCTCCTCCGCCACCACCGTCGCCGAGGCGCGCTGGCTCGCGGAGCGCGACGTCGACGCCGTCATCGCCATGGGCCTCGAAGCCGGCGGACATCGCGGCAATTTTCTGTCGGATGATATCGGCCTGCAGATGGGCACCTTTGCGCTGGTGCCGCAGATCGTCGATACGGTCAAGGTGCCGGTGATCGCAGCCGGCGGCATATCCGACGCGCGCGGCATTGTCGCGGCGTTCGCCCTCGGCGCAGCGGCGGTGCAGATCGGCACCGCCTACATGCTGACCCCCGAGGCCAAAGTGACGGAGCTGCACCGCCAGACGCTGCGCAACGCAGGCGAACATCACACTCTGCTCACGACTCTGTTCACCGGCCGGCAGGCGCGCGGTTTCGTCAATCGGTTGATGCGCGATCTCGGCGCGACCAATCCCGCCGCGCCCAGCTTCCCGCTCGCCGCCGGCGCGCTCCTCCCGCTCAAGGCGAAGGCCGAGGCGGCGGGATCGGGCGACTTCACCAACCTGTGGTCGGGTCAGGCTGCCAGCCTGGCGAAGGAAATGACGTCGCGTGAGCTGACGCGATACCTTGCCAAGAGCACGCTGGAAAAGCTCACCGCCTAAGGAACTGCGCTACTGCGTGGCGCTGGTGTAGGCCTGCAGCAGATCAGGACAGAGCTGCTGAGCCTCCTCAGCCATCAGCCTCAGGGCATGCGGGTCGTTGGCCAGCTGTTTGTAGTGACCGGCGAGCGGGTCGGTTTCGATGGTCCCCGCGGCGACCGCTTGGTCGAGCTTGGCCAGATCTCCGGGCGGAATGTTCGCCGCGACGAAGGCATCCATCAGGCAGCCCAGATACTCGATTTCGAGTTCGTCAAGGACACGCGGATCGTTGCGCTCCGCCACCCTGGCGGGGAGCCGCTCCTTCAAGAGCTCGACGTAGGTGCCTGCTGCCATTGCGTGCGTGCTGAACAGCATCGCAGCAAGCGTCAGCGAGAGCCCGCGGGTAAGACTCACTTCTTTCCCGCTCTTCGAGGCGACGCCCTGCGCAGCACCAGCACCGACCAGTCGCCGAGACGCAGCCGGAAATCGAGTGTGAGGCCCACCGCCTCGTGCGCGGCCAGCACGTCCTTCGCCTGCTCGTTCAGCAGGCCCGACAGCACCGCACGGCCGTCCTTCGCCAGCACGCGCGCAAGGCTTGGCGCGAGCTGGATTAGCGGATTGGCAAGGATGTTGGCGGTGACCAGGTCGTACGGTGCGCCGTCGCGGATCGCCTTGGCGCGGTAGCCGTCGGACTTCAGGATGCGCACCTGCTTGGTGAGCTTGTTGACCGCGGCGTTCTCCTTGGCCACCCGCACCGCGTCGGCGTCGTTGTCGCCGGCGAGCACGTTGACGTTGCACAGCCGGGCGACGCCGAAGGCGAGGATGCCGGTGCCGGTGCCGACATCGAGCGGTCGCCTGAACTTCCGCTTCGTGGCGAGCTTCGCCACGGCGAGAAGACAGCCCTTCGTGGTCTCGTGCCGGCCGGTGCCGAACGCCATGCCGGCGTCGATCTCCAGGCCGATCAGGTTCTTCGGCACCTTGCCCTTGAAATGCGAGCCGTAGAAGAAGAACGGCCCGGCGCGGAACTCCGGCAAGCCCTTGCGGCTCTCCGCCAGCCAATCCTTGTCGGGCACCCGGTCGATCACGGCGTGATGCTTGCCGAGCGGCTTCAGCGCCGCGGCCACGTCACGCGCGGCTGGCTTCGCTTGCCCGATGATCTCGATCATCCAGCCCTTGCCGTTGTCGGTCTCGAAGCTGGACATCGCCTCGCCGAACGGCTCCAGCGCGGACTCAAGCGCGAGGCGCGCATCTTCGGCTGGCTTGTGGTCGAGCTGCAGCCGGATCGACCACAGCGGCACTTTGTTCTGCACGTCTTCCCCCTCAAACTCATTCTTCTTCCCCCTCCCCCAAACTGGGG
>DATEOK010000378.1:0-4992 GCA_035274225.1 Dongiaceae bacterium | reverse complement strand
ACCATCACATTTGCCATATATGGTTCTTTATCATGAAGTATTTAGACGATTGGATCAGTGAACGGAAAGTGGATGAGGTTGAATGCCTCGTCCCCGACATGAACGGCATCCCGCGCGGCAAGATCCTGCCGGCGCAGAAATTCACCAAGAGCGTGCGCGAGTATGGCCTCAGGCTGCCGGAAAGCATCTTCCTCCAGACCGTGACCGGCGAATATCCCGATCTGGACGAGGACGATATCGGCTCTGACGAGGATCCCGACATCTATCTGCGCCCCGACCCGGACACCGTCCGCATGGTGCCGTGGTATTCCGATCCGACCGCGCAGGTGATCCACGACGCCTTCAACGCGGACGACACGCCGGTGCAGCATTCGTCGCGCTACGTGCTGAAGAAGGTGCTGGAGCTGTACGACGACAAAGGCTGGAAGCCGATCGTCGCACCCGAGCTCGAATTCTACCTGGTCAGCGTCAACACCGATCCCGATTTGCCGCTGGTGCCGCCGACGGGGCGCTCCGGCCGGCCGGAGACCGGCAGCCAGGCCTACGGCATCGACGCCACCAACGAGTTCGACCAGATCTTCGAGGACGTCTACGACTTCTGCGAAAAGTCGGAGATCGACGTCGACACGCTGACGCACGAATCCGGCGCGGCGCAGATGGAGATCAACTTCAACCACGGCAACCCGCTGGAGCTCGCCGACCAAGCGTTCCTGTTCAAGCGCACGGTGCGGCAGGCGGCGATGAAGCACAACGTCTACGCCACCTTCATGGCGAAGCCGCTGGCCAACCAGCCGGGCAGCTCCATGCACGTGCACCAGTCAGTGCTCGACAAGCGCAACGGCAAGAACCTGTTCGCCGACAGCAAGGGCCGCGACACCGCGATGTTCCGCAACCATGTCGCCGGTCTGCAGCGCTACCTGCCGCAGGTGGTGCCGATGCTGGCGCCGAACGTGAACTCGTACCGCCGCCTGCGGCCGCGCTTCGATGCGCCGATCAATGTACAGTGGGGCATCGACAACCGCTCCTGCGGATTGCGCGTGCCGATCTCCAACGCCTCCGGCAGGCGCATCGAGAACCGCCTGGCGGGCGCCGACGCCAACCCCTATCTCGCGATCGCCGCCTCGCTGCTGTGCGGGTATCTCGGCGTGACCGAGCGGCTCAAGCCGACCAACCAGATCGAGGGCAGCGCCTATCGCATGGCTCACACCCTGCCGAAGACCGCGCATGAGGCCTTGTCCAAGTTCCTGGCCTGCAAGCCGGTCAAGGGGGTGCTGGGCGAGAAGTTCGTGAAAGCGCTCTACATCGTGAAGTCGGCGGAGCTGGAGGCCTACCAGAACGTCATCAGTTCGTGGGAGCGCGAGCACCTGTTGTTGAATGTCTAGGCGGCTGATAGACTGGCGCCATGCGGATGAGGACCGATCATCTCCGATTGATGAACGCCGGCCGGCATCATGGGCCGGCGCGGTCCTTGCGCGCGGAAATCCTGATCCTGACCGCGCGCATCAATTTCAATCCGTGATCACGCGTTGAGCGACTTGAACCCGGCGCGTGCGTAAAGCGCGGCGCCGCTTCCGTTTGCCTGTTTCAATGCGAGGCACTATCCATGACCGCTCTTCCGAAGCGCAATTCGACCGCCGAGTGGCAGGCGTTGGATCGCCGCCACGTCCATCCCTTCACCGACCATGCCGACCTGCATAAGCGCGGCAGCCGCGTCATCACCAAGGCGGAGGGCACCTATCTCTGGGATTCCGAGGGCAAGAAGCTGCTCGACGCCTTCGCCGGGTTGTGGTGCGTGAACGTCGGCTATGGCCGCAAGTCGATCGCCGAGGCGGCATACCAGCAGCTGCTCGAGCTGCCGTACTACAACACCTTCTTCAACACCACGCATCCGATGGTCGCCGAGCTGTCGCAGGTCCTGGTCGACCTGACGCCGAAACATCTCAACCACGTGTTCTACGGCCTCAGCGGGTCCGATGCCAACGATACCATCGTGCGCATGGTGCGGACCTACTGGAACCTCAAGAAGAAGCCGAACAAGAAGACCATCATCAGCCGCATCTACGCCTATCACGGCTCGACCATGGCGGCCGCTTCGCTCGGCGGCATGAACTACATGCACGAGCTCGCGGACCTGCCGCTGCCCGGCTTCGTGCACGTGCGGCGGCCGTACTGGTATGCCGAAGGCGGCGACATGTCGCCGGAGGAATTCGGCAAGGTCTGCGCCAAGGCGATCGAGGACAAGATCCTGGAGCTCGGCCCCGACAATGTCGGCGCCTTCATCGGCGAGCCGATCATGGGCGCCGGCGGTGTGGTCATTCCGCCCTCGACCTACTGGCGGGCGGTGCAGGAGATCTGCAAGAAATACGACCTGCTGCTGATCGCCGACGAAGTGATCTGCGGCTTCGGGCGCCTCGGCACCTGGTTCGGCTCGGAGCATTTCGGCATCGAGAGCGATTTCATGACGCTGGCGAAGGGCCTGACCTCGGGCTACCAGCCGCTCTCCGCCATCATGATCTCCGACCGCGTCGCGGAGGTGCTGTCGAGCGGGGTCGATTTCAATCACGGCTACACCTATTCCGGCCATCCGGTCAGCTGCGCCGTGGCGATCGAGAACATCCGCATCCTCAAGGACGAGAAGCTGGTCGAACGAGTGCACTCCGAAACCGGGCCCTATCTCGCGAAGCGCCTCAAGGAGCTGCTCGACCATCCGCTGGTCGGCGAGGTGCGCAACGTCGGCCTGATGGGCGCGATCGAGCTGGTAAAGGACAAGAAGAGCCGCAAGACCTTCGAGCCGATCGGCGAGGTCGGCACCATCTGCCGCAATCACTGCTTCGCCAACGGTCTCGTCATGCGCGCGACCAAGGACACGATGATGGTCTCCCCGCCCCTCACCTGGACCAAGGGCGACATCGACGAGTTCATGCGGCTGACGACCATCGCGCTCGATCTCACGGCGAAGGACGTGGCGAAGAGATAGGCCTGCGGACCTGCGGTGCGGAAACGATAGCCGGTCCCGCTGCGATTAGCGGGATCGGTTGACGAGGAACGCGCAGCGCCTATCCTCCCGAGGCGGCATCGGGGGGACAAGGTGGCTTCGATCAAGACGAAGGTGCGCCGGTTTCGATCGGCGTTGGCGCTTGAGTTCCGGCCCTTCGCCGGCCGCATGCCGGCCGCCCTGCACAACCGCCTGAGTTCCGAGGATGGCGCCGCCAGGAAGGCTGTGATCGTTGGCCTTGAATCGGCACGGCTCGCCGACCATCTCGGTCTGCGCCAGGCGCAGCGGCTGGTGCTGCCGTTTCCGGATTTCACGCCGGAAAACCTCGCGCTGCTCAGCGAGAGCTGCGACTTCGTCATCGCGAGCCGCATGCTGCACCGGTGCGAGAGTCCTTCGGATGCCGGCCGCGAAATTCTTCGCGTCCTCAGGCCAGGCGGCTGGTTTGCGTGCGTTTCCTGCCCGCTCGACATCGCGACTGGCGGCACGTTCGGGTTCGTGCACGGATCGCGGCGTGGATTGCGTGCGCTTTTCCCGGGTGTGCATTCCTGTTCGCTTGGCGGCGCGGCGACCCCCTGGATCCTGGGCCGCAAGGACGAGACCTCCGCCGGCATCGCGCCGAGCGTGGCCAGAAAATCCGGCCGGCGCCGGTCGTATCGCTTCGATCCGCGATCCGCGAAGTTCGGCATCATGGCGATGCACCGCAACGAAGCGCCATATCTGCTTGAGTGGATCGCCTACCACCGCCTGCTCGGATTCGAGCAGATCGTGCTGTACGACAACGACAGCAACGACGCCTCGGCCAGAATCCTCGCGCCGCTCGCGCGCGCCGGCGTCATCAGCGTTCGACGCTGGCGAAGCCGCCGCAGGCAACAGGTGAAGGCGCACAACGACGCGCTGGAGCGGATGCGCGGCCACATCGAGTGGTGCCTCTACGCCGACGTCGACGAGTTCCTGGCGCTGGATGCAAGCCGCACGCTGGACGATCTGGTGCCGCGGGAGCCGGACATCAGTGGCATCGGCATACCGTGGCGCATCTATACTGCGGCAGGGAAGCGGCATCGCGGCACGGAACTCACCATCGAGCGGTTCACGCGTGCCGTCACCATCAACGATTGCCACGTGAAATCGCTAGTCCGCCTGCGCGACATTTCGAGAATGAGTGTCCACATCCCAAAGGCCTTCCGTGGCCGTCTGGTCGACATCGGCGGGACGGAAATCGATCCGCGCACGGAGGGCATCCTGCCCAGGCCCGCCACGGGCATCGCCCGCATCAATCACTATTTCACGCGGTCATGGGAGGAGTTCCAGTTCAAGCGCGCCCGCGGCCGTGCCCAGACCCCCGGCGTGCTCCGGCCAGAGTCCGATTTCGACCTGGCGCGGAAGCCGGATATCGAGGTGCTCGACATGCTTCGGCATGTGCCGGCGGTGCGCGCGGAGATGGAGCGCTTGCGCGACATCGTCGGTTGGAAACCTAGCTTGTGAGCGCCCGTCGGGGCTACTTTGCGGCGGAGATCCGATACGCGCAGCGACGTGCGCCACCGAGGATGTGCTCCTCGCGCTCGACCTTCGCTTCCGAACCCAGCACGTCGCGGAACAGGTTGAGCTCCGATTTGCAGAAGCCCTGGCAAGCCTTGGCGGCGACGCAGATCGGGCAGTGGTTCTCGACCAGCAGCAATGAGCCGTCGGGCTGGCGCTTCACTTCCGCCATGTAGCCCTCTTCCGCGCGCTGCTCGGCCAGCAGTTTCGCGCGCTCTGCCAGAGAGCGCCCGGGACGCACGCGCTCGGCATAGATCCGGCGCGTTGCCTTCTCGCGCTCGGCAATCACGCGATCCAACGCCTCCGGTCCCAACGCGGCACCAATCGCCTGGATGAGATCGACCGTCAGCGTCGCGTGCGAATCCGGGAAGCGCGCGTTGCCCGCCTCGCTCAAGGACCACACGCGCTTCGGCCGGCCGACGCCTTCGCGATGATCCTCGAAGCTGACCAGTCCCTTGTCG
>DATEOK010000377.1:0-7095 GCA_035274225.1 Dongiaceae bacterium | reverse complement strand
GGTCCTGCGCTTGAACTGGCGTGGCGCAGGCCCCAGTACGGGCAAGACCCAGGCCTTCTATCATGCTGGCCGCAGCGACGACCTGACCGGCGTGATCGGCAGCATGACCGGCGCGCTCGCCGGCAATGGGATTGTCGCCATCGGCTATTCGATGGGCGCGAACATCCTGCTCAAATATTTGGCCGAGCGCGGCGGACTGTCGCACCTGCGGGCCGCGGTCGCGGTCTCGCCGCCGATCGACCTGCGCGCGGCGCAGCAACGCCTCGCGGTGCGGCGCAACTGGCGCTATCACCACTATTTGCTCGAGCGCATGCGCATAGAGCGGCCGTGTCCCGACGATGTCAGATCGATCCTCGATTACGACAACCGGGTGGTGGCGCCGGCCAGCGGCTTCCGTGATGCACTGGACTACTATGCGCAGTGCTCGGCCGGGCCGCGCCTCGGCTCGATCCGAACGCCAACCCTCGTCATCCACGCCAAGGACGATCCGTGGATTCCGTCCAGGGCGTTTCGCGAGATCCAGTGGGGACAGCTGAAGAACGTGCGCCTGCTGATGCCGTGGTCGGGCGGCCACGTCGGCTTCCACGCCCTCGGCCTCAAGCGGTCCTGGCACGATGAGGTCGCGCTGCGGTTCCTCGCCACCAACCGCTAGCGCCGGCTCAACCCCGCAGCTTCTGCGCGACCTCGACTGCGAAGTAGGTGAGGATGCCGTCGGCGCCGGCGCGCTTGAAGCAGTGCAGGCTTTCCAGCATGGCGCGGTCGTGGTCGAGCCAGCCGTTCTGCGCCGCGGCCTTGATCATCGAATACTCGCCGCTGACCTGGTAGGCGTAGGTCGGCAGCTTGAAGGCCTGCTTCACGCGGTGCAGCACGTCGAGATAGGGCATGCCGGGCTTCACCATCAGCATGTCGGCGCCCTCGGCAACGTCGAGCGCGCATTCGCGGATCGCTTCGTCGCCATTGCCGGGGTCCATCTGGTAGGTGCGCTTGTCGCCCTTGCCGAGCGCGGCTTTCGAACCGACCGCCTCGCGGAACGGCCCGTAGAAGGCAGAAGCGTATTTCGCGGCGTAGGACATGATGAGTGTGCCTTGATGGCTCTCCGCGTCCAGCGCATCGCGGATGCGGCCGATGCGGCCGTCCATCATGTCCGACGGCGCGCAGATGTCGGCGCCGGCTTCCGCCTGGGCGAGCGCCTGCTTGCACAGCGCTTCGAGCGTCTCGTCGTTCAGGATGCGGTCGCCCTTCATCACGCCGTCATGGCCGTGCGAGGTGTAGGGGTCGAGCGCGACATCGCACATCACGCCGAGTTCCGGCACCGCCTTCTTCAATGCGCGGACGGCGCGGTTGCACAGGTTGTCGGCGCGCCAGGCTTCCTCCGCCTGCTCGCTCTTCTTCTCGACCGGGATGACCGGGAACAGCGCGATCGCGGGGATGCCGAGCTTGGCGGCCTGCTCGGCCGCATCGACCAAAGCGGGGATGGTGAGGCGGAACACGCCGGGCATGGCCGGCACCGCCTCGCGCTTCGAGCCGCCGTCCTTGATGAAGACCGGCCAGATCAGGTCGTTGACCGTGAGGTTGGTCTCGCGCACCAGCCGCCGCGACCAGTCGGTCTGCCGGTTGCGCCGCATGCGCACGCGCGGGAACTGCCCGGCCGGGCTGCGTTCGGCGGCGATCTCGACCTTCTTGGCTCCCTTGGGGCGATGTTCCATGACGCGATCCTTATGCGATGCGCGGCACTGTAACAAATCGCTATGCGAAAGCGAAAGGGCCCGGCCGGCGTCGGCCGGACCCCTGATGGGCGCCCTTCAGGCGTTTATTCAGCCGCTTTTGCCGCCGTCGCCGCGCTCAGGGCCTGCGACAGATCGCCCAGGATGTCGTCGATATGCTCCAGCCCGACCGACAGGCGCACGTAGTTGTCGTTGACGCCGGTCGCCAACTGCTCTTCGGGCGACAGCTGGGAATGCGTGGTGGTGGCCGGGTGGATGGCGAGGCTGCGCGCGTCACCGATGTTGGCGACGTGGTAGAACAGCTGCAGCGCGTCGATGAACCTGCGGCCGGCCTCGCGCCCGCCCTTGATCTCGAACCCGACCAGCGATCCGTAACCGCCTTTGAGGTAAGCATCGGCCCGCCGCTTCGGCTCGCCCGACATCGCGCCGGGGAAATAGACCTTGGTGACGTTAGGATGGCTGTTCAGGAAGTCGGCAACCGCGTTCGCGTTGCGGCAGTGCTCGCGCATGCGCAGCGGCAGCGTCTCCAGTCCCTGGATGAACTGGAAGGCGTTGAACGGGCTCATGCACGAGCCGAGATCGCGCAGCAGCGTGACCCGCGCCTTGATAATGTAGGCGATCGGGCCGAGTGGCTTCACCGCCTGGGTCCACACCGCGCCGTGATAGCTGGGGTCGGGCTGGTTGAGGCCTGGGAAGCGCACGGCGTTCTTTTCCCAGTCGAAATTGCCGCCGTCGATCAGCACGCCGCCGATCGAGGTGCCGTGGCCGCCGATATACTTGGTGGTGGAATAGACGACGATCGCCGCGCCGTGCTCGAACGGCCGGCACAGGACGGGGCAGGAGGTGTTATCCATGATGAGAGGCACGCCGAGCTTGCGACCGATGTCGGCGACTTCCTTGATCGGGAACACCTTCAGCTTGGGATTGGGCAAGGTCTCCGCGTAGTAGGCGCGGGTCTTGTCGTCGGTCGCGCGCGCGAACGCCTCCGGGTCTTCCGGATCGACGAAGCGCACCTCGATGCCCATCTCCTTCATCGTGTTGGCGAACAGGTTCCAGGTACCGCCATAGAGATCGGTCGAGCTGACGATGTTGTCGCCGATACGCGCGATGTTCTGGATCGAGAACGCGGTCGCGGCCTGGCCCGAACTCAGCGCCAATGCGCCGACGCCGCCCTCGAGCGCGGTCAGCCGCTGCTCCAGCACGTCGGTGGTCGGATTCATGATGCGGGTGTAGATGTTGCCGAACCGCTTCAGCGCGAACAGGTCGGACGCATGCGCGGTGTCGTCGAACTGGTACGACGTGGTCTGATAGATCGGCACGGCGACCGCGTTGGTGGCGCTGTCGCGGCGGTGGCCGGCATGCAGGACGATGGTTTCCGGATGCTTGCTGGAGACTGACATCACATGGCTCCCTTGCTTTTCGTCTAGGCCGCGATCGGCGCGGTGTCCTTGGTGTGCGTCAAGACCAGTTCGACCTTCACCGGCGTCGGGTTGCGGACGATGTCCAGGACCGGTGCGTGGCGCTCGACTGTAACCCGGAGCCGTTCGATCTCATAGATATCAGCCGGCGAGGAAATCTCGACGGTGGCCTGAAGATTGCTGAAGCCGGCGCGGATGCGGTCGGCCGCGGCATAAAGTCCCCTGAGGTCGAGCGCCGCCTGTAGCTTCACTTGGACTCCCTGCAGCGGGATGCCGAGCGCCTCGGCATAGAGGCGGTAAGTCTGCTCATGGCACTGCGCCAGCGCCTGCAGCACGCGCAGGGTAGGGGCGAGGTCGGGATTGTCAGGTTCGGCACAAGCACCGCTGCCGGCATGCAAAGTGGTCTTGCCCTGGTCCGGGTTGTCGGTCAGCCAATGTTGCTGTTGCGCGATGCGGGTGTCAGTGACGTCGGTCATAGGAAGGGCCCTCCTGTTGCCCGGGTGGTGGGGCAGAGGGCTTTCGCCTTCAGCGCTTTAGCATTGGTGACGCGGTGCAAGCTGCCCCTCAAATCCCGCGGGCGTCCGGCCCCATGACAAGGAGAATGGGACGCCAAAACGAAAAAACCGCCACAGCGACAAAGCTGGGCGGCCCGCCCACGCTTTAGCTGCATTTGTTACGCGCCCGCAAGCTGAGGCTCAAATCGGCGCGGTCCGTTTGTCGCAGGAGAGGCGTGCGGCTGTCAAGCGCGCCCTCCGTTTCCCACTGGATTCGCATGCAGCCAGCTTAGGTTTTCTGCTATCCTGCAGCGTCTTGCAGATCGGGGGGGCGCATGGCACTCAAGAGGATCGGAATTTTTCAGGCGTTTCTCGCCTTGTTCGTTCTGGCGGCCTGCTCATCGCCTCCTCAACGGACGCTCTCTTTGCATGCACCGTTGTACGCGACGCTCCCGAATGGGTTCGAGCCGCTCAATCCGACCCAACCTTCGAGCATGTTTGCCGAGGTCGCGGCCGTTCCCGGCGACAACTTCATACGGTACCTCGAGCGCAAGCGCGGGCATGCGCTGAACCTGCTGTCCCTCTCCGGCGGAGGCCAGAACGGCGCCTTCGGCGCGGGCTTCCTCATCGGCTGGCGCGAGAGCGGAAAGCGGCCGCAGTTCGATGCCGTCGGCGGCGTCAGCACCGGTGCGTTGCTGGCCACCCACGCTTTTCTCGGCACTCCCGCCGACGATGCGGTCCTGGAAGAGATGTACACGAAGATCACCAGCGCCGATATCTACACGGACAGGGGGATCTTCAGTCTTCTATCCGCTGACTCGCTGAAGGACACGGCCCCCTTGCGGGCCATGATCGCCAAATACGTGACAGCGGACACCTTGAAGCGCGTGGCGGCGGCGGCCGACGAGAATCGTGTGTTGGCTGTGGGTACAACCAACATCGACTATGCCCAGACCTGGGTCTGGAACATGACGATGATCGCGAAGGCGGGCGATCTGGAGCTCTATCGCGATGTATTGCTGGCCTCCGCCTCGTTCCCCATCGTCTTTCCGCCGGTGGAGATAGACGGCCATCTGTTCGTCGACGGGGCAGCCCGTTCGAACCTGGTTATTCCGGGGATGGGCGGACAGCAGAAACCCAATCCGCCGGTTTTCGGCGCCGGCAACCTGTACCTGATCGATAACGGCAAGGTAACGACGCCGCCTCAGGCCTTGATCAGGGCCCTTGGCCCGGTCGCGGCGACCACGATCAGCGTGATGATGGAGCAATCCATGCAAACCGCCCTGACGAGGTCTTATTTCGGGGCGAGGCTGCTGGGTTACACTTTCAATATGGTCGGTATCCCGGACAACGTGAATGTCGGCAATGACCCGCTGGCATTCGACCCGCTCCAGATGCGTGCGGCGTTCGACGCGGGACGCGCCGCCGGGGCGCAGGACAACCCGTGGCAGGGCACGCCAAACAACACGGGCGATATTCCCGCATGGGCCTTGAAGGAGATGTCGGCGCCCTGAAGTCCGCGGCGCCGACCTTTGCTCGCTTTGCTTGTCTGCCCTAGCCGCTAGGTTGCGTGAGGGATCAGGTGCGGCAGTCGCGCGCCGCGCTTGACGCTGGCGCGATCCTGCCGCAAGAAGCGCCCAACACTTGGCGCTGGAGGCAGTTCTTGTTCACCGACGTGCTGTTTGAGGTCGCCGACGGCGTCGGCAAGGCCACGCTGAACCGGCCGCAGCAGATGAATGCGCTGACCCTGGATATGATCCGGGCGCTCGACGACAAGCTGGCGGAGTGGGCGAAGGACAAGTCGATCCGCGCCGTCATGATCTACGGCGCCGGCGACAAGGCGTTCTGCGCCGGTGGCGATATCCGCGCGCTCTATGATGCCAAGAAGAGCGGCAGCGGCACGCTGCTGTCGGAGTTCTTCTGGCACGAATACCGGCTCGACTACCGGATCGCCACCTATCCCAAGCAGCTGATCGCGGTGATGGACGGCCTCACCATGGGCGGGGGCGCCGGCATCGGGCTCAACGCCCCGGTGCGGGTCGCGACCGAGCGGGCGGTGTTCTCGATGCCGGAATGCGCCATCGGGCTCTATCCCGACATCGGCGCCGCGCACTTCCTGCAGCGCTGCCCAGGCGAGCTTGGCATGTTCCTGGCGCTGACCGGCCTGCGCCTGCGCACGGCGGGACTCTACTACTGTAACCTCGTCACCCACACCATCCCGTCCGAGCGCGTGAGCCGGCTGACGCCCGAGAGCCTGTCGATCGACACCATGATGACGCGCACGGCGGACATATCCAAGCTGCAGCCGGCCATCGACGTCTGCTTCGCCCTCAACTCGGTCGACGCCATCATCACGGCCCTCGAGAACCGCAACGACGCTGGATCGAACGACAGCCTGAACCTGCTGCGGCGCTGTTCCCCCACCAGCCTCAAGGTGACGTTCGAGCACATGAAGCGGATGCGCGGAAAGACCCTGGCCGACGTGCTCAAGCAGGATTGGCGGATCAGCCGGCACATGATGGCGGGCACGGAGTTCTTCGAGGGCGTGCGGGCGCTCCTGATCGAGCGCGACAATGAGCCGAAATGGAACCCCCCGGCACTGTCGGCGGTTTCGGAAGCGATTGTTAACCGGTATTTTGAGAAACTGCCGGATGAGCCGGACCTGGATTTGAAGCTCTAGGGGACCTGAAGCTCCAGCGGTTCGGCCGCTCCGAAGGAGGCGTGTCATGCCCAGCATTGGTTTCATCGGCGTCGGCCACATGGGTGCCCCCATGGCGCGCAACCTGCTGAAGGCCGGCCACCAGGTCACCGTGTTCGACCCGAGCGCCGAAAATGCCCAGGCGATGGTCGCAGGCGGCGCCAAGCAGGCGGCGAGCCTCGTCGAGCTGTCGGCGACCAACGACATCATCGTCAGCATGCTGCCCTCGGGGCGCGAGCTCAAGGTCGCCTACCTCGACAATGACGGCATCGTCGCCCATGCGAAGGCCGGCGCGCTGCTGATCGACTGCTCCACCACCGATGTCGACAGCGCCCGCGCGGTCGCGGACGCCGCCAAGAAGCGCGGGCTGCAGTTCATCGATTCGCCGGTTTCCGGCGGCGTCGCGGGCGCCGAGGCGGGGTCCCTGACCTTCATGGCGGGCGGCGAGGACGTGGCGGTGGACGCCGCCCGGCCGATCCTGATGTCTATGGGCAAGAACGTGGTCCACACCGGCGCCAGCGGCTCCGGCCAGGCGGCCAAGATCTGCAACAACCTCATCCTCGGCATCAGCATGATCGGCGTTAGCGAGGCGTTCGTGCTGGCCGAGCAGCTCGGCCTGTCGGCGGAAAAGCTGTTCGCCGTCTCCTCGACCTCGTCGGGCCAGTGCTGGTCGCTGACCTCCTATTGCCCGGCGCCGGGGCCGGTGCCGGCGGCGCCGTCCAACCGCGACTACCAGCCCGGATTCGCGGCCAAGATGATGC
>DATEOK010000376.1:0-29823 GCA_035274225.1 Dongiaceae bacterium | reverse complement strand
GAAGCCGGCCGCGGCTGCGCGGTCGTACCACTGCCGCGCCGCGGCCATGTCCTTCGGCACGCCGGTGCCGTCGCGGTAGTATCCGGCGATTGCGAACTGCGCTTCGGGCAGGCCGCTCTCCGCCGCCTGCAGCAGATGCTCCGCCGCCTTCTTCATGTCCTTCTTCACCCCGGCGCCTGAGGCATATTGCAGGCCGAGATTGAAGCGCGCGGTGTTGTTGCCGGCGGCGGCCGCCTTCGACCACAGCTCGATCGCCTTCGGCACGTCCTGCTTGACACCGCGGCCGTCGGCGTAGAGCCGCGCCAAGTTGTTGATGGCAGGCGCGTAGTTCTGTTCCGCAGCCTTTTGGTACCACTCGGCCGCGGCCTTCGGATCGGCATAGGGCACGCCCTGCCCCAGCTCGTAGAGCATGCCAAGGCCGTGCTGCGCATGCGCGTCGCCCGACTTTGCGCTCTCGATCCATTCGGAGAAAGCGTGCGCGAAATCCTTGCGATTGAAAGCAGTCAATCCGGATGCGTAGTCGGCAACGGCAGCGGACGACAGCAACAGGATTGCGGTCCCGGCTGCCAGACCTAGAGGCCAGGGATGGGTGGCACGCGACGCTCGAAACATCCCCCCCAGGCCCCGAATCGTGGTGCGAATCGCCATGACAGCACTATGCGCTGCTGGATTTATGCGTGCAACGCGGGGCCATTGCACGCTAGTTGGGCGCCGGCTCGCGCGTGCCGGCGATGACCGGCACGGGGCCTGCGATCGGTCCGGCATGGTGATGCACCATGCGCCAGATCTTGCCGTCGCGCACGAACAGGTTGGTGGCGATGAAGCCGTGGCCGGAGACCGATTCCAGGCAGCATACGATTCCCATATCGCCGATGAGATCGCGCGCCAGCACGCGGTGCGCGATCGGCATCGCGCCGGCGTTGGAGAAGATCTCTGCCCAGCTGCGCAGCACCGCCTCGCGGCCGTGGATCGGCTGCCAGCCCGGATGGCAGCAGAACACCGCGTCGCTGGCCGCCCATAGCTCCGACATCTGGTCGATGTTCGCGGTCGAGAAGGCATCGTAGAATGCACTGTTCGCGAACTCGATGGCGGCCAAAGCACTCATGCCTAGTCGTTGTTTCTGTTCCGGCTCTCTGGTTCGGGCCCGCCGGTCGCTCCGTCGTTGCCCTCGTCGCCGATCGGCGGACCTGCGGCATCCGGGGACTGCGGGATGTAGTCCTGCGGCAATGCCCGTAGGCCCGCGACCGAGGTCGCGCAGCCGGAGGTAACATTGATCCGCTGTCCGGCATTAACCGCCACGGTGCTCGGCGTGTTGCAGGCGAGCACATCCACCGCGCCTTCGATGACGTTAACTTCGGTTGCACCATCGGCCGCGACGAAGATCACCAGATGCGTGCCGCGAATGGTCATGGTCGCGGTCGGCGTGACCAGCTTCACGTCCTCCTTGTTCTTGAGCTCGCCGCTCTGATAGCGGAACGCGCCGATCTTCAGCGAAAGCTGGCCGCCGCCGGTGGTCGTGCTCGGATCGTAGACGAACTCGTCCAGCCGCACTTCGCCGTTCGGCCCGACCACCAAGTGCGTGTTGTCGAGGAACTCCAGCTCGGTCGACCCGCGGACGCCGGTTTTCACCAGCTCCTGCGAATGGACGTCGTCCTGGAAATAGATCTCGCGTTTCGTTTCCTGGTCACCCTCGGCGGTCGCGCCGCGATAGGTGCGCTGGATCACCGCGCCGATCTCGGGGGCCTGGGCGGATGCCAGCTGTGCCGCGTCGAGAGCGGCAATGGCGGCCACCGATACTCCCAGCGCCTGACTCATCCAAATTCGCTTCATCCTGCTCCAGCCCTCTCTCCGCGCTGCGTTCGGCTGACGATTCGACCGAAAAGCTCAAGCAAAATATATACTTAAGGTAAAGATAAACCTAGCGGGAAGGTCGCGCGGGCAGTCACAAGGGCGAAACCGGCCGGCGGCGCTGCGACATGACGCCCGCTGCGCGGGGCCTGGAAAACACAGTTAACTCAACAGCCTAAGCGAGCCTTGCGCCGCGCCTTCGGCGCTGCAACATTGGCCGGACGGGAGGAGCGATGATCGGACGATTGAATCATGTTGCCATTGCGGTGCCGGACCTGGCGGCCGCTTCCGCGACCTATGGCGGCGCGCTCGGGGCCAAGGTGTCGGCGCCGATCCCGCAGCCGGCGCACGGCGTCACGGTGGTGTTCGTCGAGCTGCCAAACACCAAGATCGAATTGCTCCATCCCCTCGGCGGCAACTCGCCGATCAAGAGTTTCCTGGAGCGCAACCCGAGCGGCGGCATCCATCACGTCTGCTACGAGGTGAAGGACATCTATGCCGCGCGCGACCGGCTGAAGGCGGAAGGCGCGCGCGTGCTGGGCGACGGCGAGCCGAAGATCGGCGCGCACGACAAGCCGGTGCTGTTCCTGCACCCGAAGGACTTCTACGGCACCCTGATCGAGCTCGAGCAGGCGTGACGTGAGCTACTTTTTCTCGCAGGCCGCGATCTTCCTGCTGATCTGGTTCGTGATCCTGTTCGCTGTCCTGCCCTGGGGCGTGCGGCAACAGACCGACGCCGAGCCCGGCCATGACCCCGGCGCGCCGGCCAATCCGCAGCTCGGGCGCAAGGCGGCGATCACTACTGTCATTTCCTTGGCTGTCTGGGGTGTCTATTTCTACGTGACGCAGATCCTCGGAATTTCGCTGTTGTCGCTGACGCAGACTGGAAGCTGATCCATGAGTACCTATTGCGACGTCGCGCCCGGCCACGAATGGCACGGGCCTTATCATCAATCGCACTACGGTTTCCCGATTGCCGACGATGACGAGCTGTTCGAGCGCCTGATCCTGGAGATCAACCAGGCCGGACTCAGCTGGCTCACCATCCTCAAGCGCCAGGAAGGATTCCGGAAGGCGTTCCGCGAGTTCAGGATCGAAAAGGTGGCGCGCCTCGGCGCCCGCGACGTCGAGCGACTGATGCAGGATGAGTCCATCATCCGCAACCGCATGAAGATCGAGGCGACCATCGAGAACGCCAAGCGCCTCAGGGTCATCCAGCGCGAGACGGGCTCGTTCGCCGAATGGCTGAAGTCGCATCACCCCAAGCGCAAGGACGAGTGGGTGAAGCTGTTCAAGAAGACCTTCGTCTTCACCGGCGGCGAGATCGTTGGCGAGTTCCTGATGAGCATCGGCTATCTGCCCGGCGCGCACCACGCGGGCTGCCCGACCTACAAGCGCATCGCGAAGTTGAAGCCGGCCTGGGCCGACGCGGAGAAGAAGGGCTTCCGCTACTGACGCTGCACGACTGAGGGCGGCGCGGTCTCCGCTTCCTCGTCGAATTCCCGCTCGCGCTCCGCGTCCTGCTGAGCGCGTTTCTTCTCCATCAGCTTGGCGAGGAAAATCGAGACCTCATAGAGTCCGATCAGAGGGATCGCCAGGCTGATCTGGCTCAGCACGTCGGGCGGCGTGACGACCGCCGCCACGGCGACAACGCCGACGATCGCATAGCGGCGCTTCGAGGCCAGCCCAGCCGCGGTCACGATGCCGACCCGCGCGAGCAAGGTCAGCAGCACCGGCATCTCGAAGCAGAATCCGAACGCGAAGATCAGCGCCATGACTAGGTTGATGTATTCGCCGACCTTCGGCTGCAGCTCGATGGTCGGAACGTCGGGACCGCCGACCACCTGGAAGCTGGAGAAGAAATGGATCGCGAACGGCAGCAGGACGTAATAGAAAAACGCCGCGCCGATGAGGAACATGATCGGCGTTGCGATCAGGAACGGCAGGAACGCCTGCCGCTCGTTCTTGTACAGCCCCGGCGCGACGAAAGCCCAGATCTGGCTCGCCACCAGCGGAAACGAAATGCACAGCCCGCCGAACGCCGCCAGCTTGAGCTGGGTGAAGAAGGGCTCGACCAGATCGGTGTATTGGAACGGCTTGCCGGTCACCAGCATCGGCGCGGCCAGGAAATTGAACATGTGCTGCGCGACGAAATAACAGCCGACGCACGCCACGGCAAAGCCGACGACCGAATACAACAGGCGCTTGCGCAGCTCGACCAGATGCTCGAGCAGTGGCATTTTCTTTTCGTCTTCGGCCCCGGACATGCCCCTACGCCTTCGCCTCTTCCTTGGCAGGATCCGCGGCGTCGCCCGCCTCCTTCGCGGGTTCAGGCGCCGCGATCGCAGCAGGCGCCGCCATCGGCGGCGCGGGCGGGATCGGACCCACCGGCGAAATCTGCTTCACGTCTTTTTCGAGGGACGAGACCGTCGATTTCATCTCGCCGGTCGGATCCACGGCCTTCTCGATCGCCTTGGAGATCGAGCCCTTGGTCATGGACTGCGCGGCCTTGCGCGCATCCTCCAGCTCGGCTTCCCGCACGATCTCGTTAATGCCGCTCTGGAACTCTCCAGCCAGCCGCCGTGCACTCTTGGTGAGATTGGTGATCGTGCGGAGCGCGTTCGGCAGCTCCTTCGGCCCCAGTACGACCAGGGCGACCGCACCCACAACCAGCAGCTCGCCCCAGCCCAGATCGAACATCGGGAACGCCTTCCAACGACTTCCGCCGGTCGCTTACGACCGGTCGATGACGCTCTGCTGCTTGTCGTTGTTTTCGGCCTGCGGCTGCTCGCCGTCCTTGCTCTCTTTCAGACCCTTCTTAAAGGCATTAATGCCTTGGCCGAGATCTTTCATGAGATTCGGAATCTTGCCGCGGCCTCCGAACAGCAGCAGCACGACGACCAACACGAGCAGCCAATGCCACCAGCTACCGATACCCATCAGGGCTCTCCTCAGTGTTACGCGGGGCGGACTATCGCAGAATGACCCTGGGGCTGCAACAAGCCGCTGCACGCTAATTCGACTGTATTACGGTCGTACAAGTCTTTGGATTTTCACGTTTCCGGGAACATGACAATCGCATCCGGCGGAACCTTCAGGACGACCCGGTCGCCAGCTCTCGGCGGCCGGCCGTGGAGCCTCACCGACACCTTCACGTCCCGGCCGTCGGCATCCTGCACCGGCACATGGACGACCCACCCGGTTCCCAGGAAATGGGTATCCTGCACCTCAACAATCAAGCCGTCCGCTTCATCGCCTCTCGCATGCGACAAGGTGACGGCTTCCGGGCGGAAACTGACCACCACGCGGGCGCCCTCGGCGTGGCCGGGCGCGCACAGCCGGCCGAGCGGGCTCTCCACATGGCCATCACGTACCACGCCGCGCAGCTCGTTGACGCGCGAGAAGAAGCTGGCCACGAACAGGTCGGCCGGCCGGTAGTAGAGGTCCTGTGGCGGACCGCTTTGCACGATCTTGCCCGCGCGCATCAGGTAGATGCGGTCGGCCATGAACAGGGCTTCTTCCGGATCGTGCGTCACAAGCAGCGCCGCCGTTCCGTTCCGCCGCAGCAGCCGCAGCGTGTCATCCCTCACCTGCTCGCGCAGGCGCTCGTCGAGACCTGAGAAGGGTTCATCCAGCAGCAGCACCGACGGCTCCGGCGCCAGCGCGCGAGCCAGCGCCACGCGCTGCTGCTGCCCGCCGGACAAGGCGTGGGGATAGGCCTCGACATAGCTATCCATCTCCACCTGGCGCAGCACCTCGCGCACGCGCCTGTCGCGCTCCGCAGGCGGCAGCTGGGTGAGGCCGAAGGCAACGTTGCCGCCGACCGTGAGATGCGGGAACAGCGCGAAGTCCTGGAACACCAACCCGATGTGACGGCGCTCCGGCGGCACGCGCACCCGCGTGGCCGGATCGCCGACCACGTCGCCGCGCATGGAAACGCGGCCGCTCTGCAACGTCTCGAGGCCGGCTGCCAGCCGCAGCACCGTCGACTTGCCGCAACCCGAGGGGCCGACCAGGCACACCACCTCGCCCGCTTTCACCGACAGCGAGACCCCGTCGACCGCACGCACGCGCTCGTAGTCGTGCTCGAGATCCTGCAGCACCAGGGCGTCTTGCGGCTGCATCATTGGTCCTTCTGCGCGCCGGGGCGCGCCGCGCGGATGGCACGCGACAGCAGATAGACCGGCAGGATGCCGATCAGCCCGATGGCCAGCGCGGGGCCTGCCGCTTCCACCAGCCGCTCGTCGGAGGCGAGGTCGTAGGTGCGCGTGGCGAGCGTGTCGAAATTGAATGGCCGCAGCACCAAAGTTGCCGGCAGTTCCTTGAGCACATCGACGAACACCAGGATCGCCGCGGTCAGCAGCGTGCCGCGCATGATCGGCAGATGGACCAGGCCGAGGGTCTGGCTGGGCGAGCGGCCAAGCGAGCGCGCCGCCAAATCCATGCTGAGCGTGATCTTGCCCAAGCTCGCCTCGACGGCGCTGAAGCTGATGGTGAGGAAACGCGTCAGATACGCGTAGGTTACGGCGACAAGCGTGCCGGTGAAGACGAGGCCGATGCTCCAGCCGAACTGCGCCTTGGTCCAGCTGGCGAGCGCGTGGTCGAGCGCCACCAGCGGCAGCAGCACCCCGATCGCCAGCACCGTGCCCGGCACCGCATAGCCGGCGCTGGCGACCCGCGCAGCGATCCGGGTGGCGCGCGTCGAGTGCAGCCGCAACGCATAGGCAAGCACGATCGCGACCGACAAGGTCAGAACCGCCGCGATCGCGGAGATCACGAACGAGTTGCGCAGCACGCCGAGGAACTGCGCATTCTCCCAATATTCGGGACTGCTCAGCGCCCAATGCAGCAGCATGGCCGCCGGCAGCACGAAGCCGAGCACCACAGGCAGCGCGCAGCCGACGATCGCGCCGAACGCCGCCCAACCGCGCAGCTCGAAGCGCGGCAACGGCCGATAGCGTGCGGTCGAGTGCGCGTAGCTCGCCCGTCCGCGCGACCAGCGCTCGATCGCCAGCAACGCGAACACGAACAGCAGCAGGATGACCGCGATCTGCGATGCCGCGACCGGGTCGCCCATGCCGCGCCACACGCGGAAGATCCCGGTCGCCAGCGTGTTGATGCCGAAATAGGAGACGGTGCCGTAGTCGTTGAGCGCTTCCATCAACGCCAGCGCCACGCCCGCCACGATGGCAGGACGCGCGAGCGGCAGGGCCACGCGGCGGAAGCTGCTCCACGGCGAACAGCCCAGGGTGCGGCTCACCTCCAGCACGCACACCGACTGCTCAAGGAACGTGGCGCGCGCCAGCAGATAGACATAAGGGTAGAGCACCAGCACCAGCATCACGATGGCGCCGGGCAGCGAGCGCACCTCCGGCAGCCAGCGCAGCCCATCGGGATCGCCGATCATGTCGCGCAGGCCGGTCTGCATCGGCCCGGCATAGTCCAACAACCCCGTATAGGCGTAGGCGATGACATAGGCGGGGAACGCCATCGGCAGCAGCAAGGCCCAGTCGAACAGCCGCCGCCCCGGGAAGCGGCAAAGCGTGGTCATCCACGCCGCCGGCACGCCGGTGATGAGCACGCCCAGCGTCACGCCGCTCATGATCAGGAACGAGTTGAGGACATAGTCGCCGAGCACCGTCTCGACCAGGTGCTCCCAGATGTCGCTGCGCGCGCCGAAGGCGTTGATGAGGACCGAGACCACCGGCGCCGCGATCAGCAGCGCGAGGGCACAGGCGGCAATGGTCCAGCGCGATGGCCAAGTCCAATGGCGCGCACCGAAACGAACCGGACTGGCGGCTTGCGGTTGCGACGTCAGGCTCACGCGTAATGTCCGTCCGGGCGGCTCAGCCCGCCAAAGGGTTCAAGGGCGCCGGCCTCGGCCGGCGGGCGCGCCCCTCGACCCTAGTGCGACTTATTCTGAATTGCAATTCGGCGGGGTTGGCCTAGTCGGACTGTGCCGCAGCCTTGGGCTTGCGGGACCCGGACACATCGTCGCTGTCCTCGCCTTCCCCTTCGCCCTCACCCTCGGACTCCGCGCTGTCCTCGGTATCGTCCTCGACGTCTTCGTCCTCACCCTCGTCGAAGTCTTCGTCTTCGTCGTCGAAGTCCTCGTCGTCTTCGTCCGCCTCGTCCTCGCCGTTGGCCTCGACCTCGGCCTCGGCGCCGCCGGCTTCCGCCTCGGCGCGACGCAGGGCTTCGTCTTCGTAGGCGTCGTCGGCTCGCTGGGCCTCCGGATCATCCTCGTCGCGCTGGGCCAGCATGTCGGAGATATTGCCGTCTTCGTCCTCTTCTTCCTCGCCCACCGGCGCGCCGTTCGGCAGCCCTTGGGTGCCGAGAGTCGCGACCGTCGCGCGCGCATCGAGCAGGCCGGCGGCCTTCAGTTCCTCGACGCCAGGCAGGGCATCGCAGCTCTCGAGCCCGAAATGCTCCAGGAAGGCATCGGTGGTCGCCCAAGTCACCGGGCGGCCCGGCGTCTCGCGCCGGCCTTTCGGCTTGATCCAGCCGATCTCCAGCAGCATGTCGAGCGTGCCGGCGGAAACGACCACGCCACGGATCTCCTCGATCTCGGCGCGCGTCGCCGGCTGGTGATAGGCGATGATGGCGAGAGTCTCGATCGCGGCGCGGCTCAGCTTGCGCACGACCTCCTTCTCGATGTGGAACTTGGACGCAAGGTCGGGCGCGGTGCGGAACGCCCAGCGGTCGTCGAACGCTAGCAGATGGACGCCGCGGTTGGCATAGAGGTCCTTCAGCTCCTGCAACAGGCCATTGATATCAGCGCCTTCGGGCATGCGGCCCGCCAGCTCCTTCTCGGCCTGGGGTTCCGTGGCGGCGA
This sequence comes from Dongiaceae bacterium, assembly GCA_035274225.1. Taxonomy (GTDB): domain Bacteria; phylum Pseudomonadota; class Alphaproteobacteria; order Dongiales; family Dongiaceae; genus Dongia_A. The sequence goes on along the minus strand of DATEOK010000376.1, from coordinate 21,140 downwards.
ACAGGATGGCCTCGAGCAGCCGCAGTAGCTGAAAGCGATCGTCGGTCATTGCAGTCCTTCGGTGTTCACAGTCTCGGGCGCGTTGTCGTTGCCATTACCGCGGCGCATGAAGATCGGACCGAAAAGCTGCTCCTGACGCAGTTCGATCCGCCCGGTGCGCGCCAGCTCCAGGCTGGCCGCGAACGTCGCCGCCACCGCCGCGCGGCGCTGAATGCCGCGCTGCAAGCCCGGCGGCAGGAAGTGCTGCAGCGTGGTCCAGTCCAGCACCTGCCCCAGCATCTCGCCGATCCGATGCAGCGCATCGTCCATCGAGAACAGGTTCATCGGCGCGATCTGCAGCAGGCCCTGGTTGCGGCGGCCCGGATAGTTGCCGTAGCCCTTCAGCAGGTCGTAGAGCGCCAGCTTGTAAACCGGCTTTTCGATGATCTGCACCGGCTCGGGCAGGCCGCGGCCGAAAAAGTCCCGGCCATATTGCGGCAGCGCCATCAGGTCGCGGCCGGCCTTCTGCATCGCCTCCAGGCGCTGCAGCTGGAACGCCAGGGCGGCTGCCAGCTCGGCGCCGCTCGGCTCGCCGTCGGCCGGCGGCTCTGGCAGCAGCAGGCGTGATTTCAGATAGGCAAGCCACGCCGCCATCACGAGATAATCGGCGGCGATTTCCAAACGCAGGCGGCGCGCCCGCGCCACGAAGGCGAGATATTGGTCCGCCAGTTCGAGGATCGAAATCTTCTTGAGGTCCACCTTCTGGTCGCGCGCCAGGGTCAGGAGGACGTCGATCGGCCCTTCGAAACCATCGAGGTCGAGATGCAGCTCCATCTCGCCGCCGGCAGACGGCGTCCCCTCGTCGGAGGTGAAGCTCTTGTCGAACTCTTCGTCGACCACGATCACCGTCATGGTGCGGTGTTCCCTGTTACCAAGAAGATCAACCCCGTAACAAAATCGACAATCGGCCTCAGGATCCACCCGATCACATTGAGATCGACTCCAATCTGATTCCCGATCAACGGCAGGCCGATCAGAGCGATCAGCAGGATGATCATGCCGTATCGCTCGAGCCGCGCCAGTCGATAGGCCAGCGGATTTGGCAGCAATCCCACAGCGACTCGCCCGCCGTCCAGAGGCGGCAATGGGATCATGTTAAAGACGCCGATGATCACATTGAAAAGAATGCAATAACCGAGCATTCGCGCGAACAGCGTCGTGGTCGAGGTCGCGGTGTCGGGAATCAGATGCAGCGCCATTGCGGCGACGAGCGCGATCAGCAGGTTGGTCGCCGGCCCCGCGGCCGCTACTAGCACCATGTCCCGGCGCGGCTGGCGCAAGCGTCGATAGTTCACCGGCACCGGCTTCGCATAGCCAAACATGAAACCCGTTGTGAACACCAGAATCGCCGGCAAAATGATCGTGCCCATCGGGTCGATGTGACGCAGCGGATTGAATGTCACACGACCGAGCTGATAGGCCGTGTCGTCTCCTAACTTCCAGGCAACGTAGCCGTGCGCCGCTTCGTGTAGTGTAATGGCCAGGATGATGCCGGGCGCAAAAGTGATGACGGCGTTCAGAAATCCTGCAATTTCAGGCGACAATGCGCGACTCCCAAGAAATTAGGCGAGCCGCGACAAGCGTGTCAGGCAAGCAGGGCGGTCAGTTCCTTCTCGACCTGATCCAGCTTTGCCAGCTGACCCTTGCCGACCTGGCGGCGGCCATGTGTGTAGCGCTCCAGGCCCGCCTTCGACAAGGCCGGAGCACCGGCCGCCACCTGGACCATTTCCTCCATCTTGCCATTGCAATGGAGGGCAATGTCACAGCCGGCCGCGACCGAATGCTTCGCCAATTCGCCCAGCGTGCCGCGGAGCGCCTTCATGGACAGATCGTCACTCAGCAGCAATCCGTCAAACCCGATTTCGCCGCGGATGACCTCCGCGATCACCTTGGCCGACAGGGTGGCCGGCAAGTCCTTGTCGAGCGCCTCGTAGACGATGTGCGCCGTCATGCCCCAGGGCAGATCGTTGAGCCGCTTGAACGGGACGAAGTCGATGCGCGACAGCTCCGCATGCGACGTCGTCACCCGCGGCAGGTCGTGATGGCTGTCGACCATCGACCGTCCGTGACCGGGAATATGCTTTATGACCGGGGTGATACCGGCCGACATCAATCCATCGGCTGCGGCGCGGCCGAGGGTCGCGACCTGCTCCGGATCGTCGCTGAAGGCGCGATCGCCGATCACATCATGCGCGCCCGGCTGGTGCACATCGATCAGCGGCGCGCAATCGACATCGATGCCGAGCGCCGCCAGCTCGGCGCCGATCAGCTGGTGATTGAGGAACACCGCCTTGCGCCCGTCGCCTGCGCGTTGCGATGCCAGCGCGCCGAACTTCGCGGCGGCGGACCTGGCGTGCCAATGCGGCGGCTTGAGGCGCTGCACCCGCCCGCCCTCCTGGTCGATCAGGACCGGCGCCTCGGCATGCTCGACCGAGGCGCGCAGGTCGTTCACCAGGCGGCGCACCTGATCCGGATCGGCGACGTTGCGCGCGAACAGGATGAAGCCGAGCGGCTGGACATCCCGGAAGAAGGCGCGCTCCTCGTTGGTCAGAACCTGACCTGAAACTCCAAAAATCGCCGCCAGCATGCTCGAATGTTCCTTCTCTAAGCGCTAAAGCCTGGTCCGATTGAAGTCGGACCAGGCTTTAGATTCAACTAACGCCGGACTGTTCAGCAAGGACCTACTTGCCAACCACCAGGCAGTCCTGCCCTTTCTGCTTCAGGCTGGTGCAGAGCTGTTTCGCCGCAGTCTTGTCGGCCAGCGGGCCTGCTTGCAGGCGGTAGAAGATCCCCGAGGCGCCCTTGTCGACGCGCTCGATATTCAGGCTGAGGCTACCGAGCAGATCGGGGTGGGCTTTCCGCAACGCCGCCCATTCCTTTTGCACCGAGGCCTCCGACTTGCCGGCCGCCAGCTGCACGCGGGTGTTGCCAGCCGGTGCGGTCGGCGTGACCGCCGCCTGCTGCTGCGGCGCTTCCTGCGCGGCGGGCTGCTCGGGCTGAACTGCCGGCTGCTCGGCTTGCGTCGGTTCGGGCTGAGCAGGCTGCGCGGGTTCGGGTTGAGCCGCCTGCGCCGGCTCCGGTGTGGCAGCCGGTGCTGGCGCCGGCGTCGCCTCCGCAGTGCTGTCCTGCGTCGGGGCCGGCTCGCTGGTCGCCGGCGCTTCGGCGGTCTGCGTCTGTTGCGGAGCCTCGGCGGCCGGCGCTGCCGGAGCAGCGTCCGTCGTGCCGTTGTCCTCCATCGCCGGCAGTGGCGTTTCGGCAAGCGGCACACCCGGCGACGGTGCGACATCGGGCGCTTGGGCCGTCGGCGCGGCGTTGCTGTCCGTGTTCTCCACCACGGTCGGCGCCTCGCCAGTTGGCATCTGCCCGGCGGCCGGCGGCGTGATCGGCTGCTCCGGCTCCGGCATCACCGTCTCGGTCTGGGTCTGGGTCGAGGGGTCCAGAACCTGGACATCCTGGTTCTGCACCTGCAGGCCACCCTCCTGCCCTTCCGCAGGCTTCACCTTCTCCGGCGTGGCGTCGGCGGTGATCACCGGCACTTCCGTGCTCGGCTTGCCGCCAGTCCACAGCCAGGCGCCAAGCGCGATGACAATAATGACGGCCGCGGCAGCAAGCAGGCGGCGATTGCGCCGCTTGCGCCGCGGGGCACCAGACTCCGTGTCCGCGATCAGCGGCTCGCTGATCGGCGGCGGTGGCAGATCGGCCAACAGATCGCGCTGTGCCGGCATGGCGGAACCCGGCTGTGCGGTGCCGCGCATCATGCGTGACAGCGGATTGACCGCGGCAGCGGCGGCGGCCACAGCGGCCTCGGGTTGGGATTCCGGCTGCGGCGCAGGAGGAATAGCCGAAGGCTCGGTGGACAGGGCCGGCGGCTCCGGCATGGAAACCGGTTCGGGCGTTTCCTCGCGCTCCGGCATCTCCGGGATCTCTATGGTGCCGCTCGCCTCCGGCGCCAGGCTGGTGTCCTCGTCCTGTGGCGCATCGGGCTCCTGCTGCGCCGGCTCCTGCGGCGTCTGCATGCGCGGGAACGGCGTCATCGGAATTGGGCCGCGGGTCATGCCGGTGCCCGGCGGCGGTGACTGGATCGAGCGGAAGAACGGATCGCCCCGCACGTCATTGGCCGGGCGCGGCCGATCGCCGGTGCCGCCCGGCTCATCGATCTTCGGTGCGGCTGCGCCGGTCGGGCCGAGATCGCCGCGCAGACGGCTCAGCGCCGCGGCAACGCTCGCTTGAATCTGGTCGGGCTTCTCTTGCGACATGGCTCGCTTCTCCAGCTAAGTACGGCCTGCGATCGCCACACCTGGTTCGACGTCGGCGCGGCTGACGTGCCCTCTGCCCGGCCGGTTCCCCCTCGCCCGGACAGCGCTGCAAGCTGTTCTCGACTCAGAGAATCAGCGATTCCCCGAGTCGGTCAAGGATTTCGACTCGTGGATAACTCTATTAACTTCCGGATTCAACACGCTTTTTCGCCGACTCACAAGCGCTCGTATAAATCGAACAAATGCTGGTGGGTTTCCAGCGCAAACTTGTCTGTCATTCCAGCGATATAGTCGGCCACCAGGCGCGCCGCGGCAGCCTCGTCCACCCCCGCCACCTGGGCCTGCCACTCGGCCGGCAGGCAGTGCGGCTGCTCCAGGTGCAGGTCGAACAGCTCGCTCACCACGCGCTTTGCCTTGAGTGTCATTTGATTGACGCGGTGGTGCCGATACATGCGCGCGAACAGGAACTCCTTGAGCGCGCGATCGTTGGCACGCATGGCGTCGGAGAAGGCGACCACCGGCGCTTTCTGCGCGCGCACCTCGGCCACCGACTTGATGCCCTGAAGGCGCCGGGTCGATTCCGCGACCACGTCGCGCACCATCAGGTTGATCATGCGCCGGATCGATTCATGGATCAGGCGCGGCAGCTCCAATCCCGGATAGCGCGCCGACACCTCTGCAATCACCGGGCCCGCCAGCGGCACGTCCTTGAGATCGGCGAGCGTGAACAAGCCCGCGCGCAATCCGTCATCGATGTCGTGGTTATTGTAGGCGATGTCGTCGCTGATCGCGGCGACCTGCGCTTCGGGTCCGGCGAATTCGCCGATCTCCAGGTCCCACTTTTCGCAATAGCGCGAAATTGTCTGCGGCACAGGCCTTGCCTGCGCCTTCGCCGACGCGTGCGGACCCAACAGCGGGCCGTTGTGCTTGACCACGCCTTCAAGCGTTTCCCATGTGAGATTGAGTCCGTCGAACGCCGCGTAGCGCCGTTCCAGCAGCGTCACGATGCGGAAGGTCTGCTCGTTGTGATCGAAGCCGCCATAGTCCGCCATGCAGTGCGCCAGCGCGTCCTCGCCGGCGTGGCCGAACGGCGTATGGCCGAGATCGTGCGCGAGCGCGACCGCTTCCGCGAGATCCTCGTTGAGGTCGAGCGAGCGCGCGATCGAGCGTGCTATCTGCGCGACCTCGATGCTGTGCGTCAGGCGCGTGCGGTAGTGATCGCCCTCGTGGTACACGAAGACCTGGGTCTTGTGCTTGAGACGCCGGAACGCCGTCGAATGGATGATGCGGTCGCGGTCTCGCTGGAAAACAGACCGGTTGGCGCTCTCTTCCTCGGCCACCAGCCGGCCGCGCGACGCCTCGGGATTGCTGGCATAAATTTGCATGGCGGGAAGCTAGAGTAGTGCCCCGGCGCTGGCAACGGAGCCCCCGTCCGCCAGACTCGCAACGGTAGAAAGGAGGCCGGCATGCCGTCCGCCCCCGACCACCCCCCAGGCCATCCCGCCGTGACCGGCCATTGCCTGTGCGGAAAAGTGCGCTACCGCGCCATCGCCGCGCCGATCTGGGTCGCCTATTGCCACTGCCCCAGCTGCCGCCGGGCGACCGGCAGCGTCATCGCCCCCTATGCGGGTTACCGGCCGCAGGACCTGGTTTTCGAGGGCGAGGCGCCGGTCCGCTATGCCTCGTCCCCGGACGCGATCCGGCAGTTCTGCGGCACTTGCGGGACGCCGATCAGCTACGAATCCCCGCGCTGGCCGGACCAGATCCACCTGCTTTTAGGCTCCGCCGACCACCTGGAGGACCTGAAACCCCAGGGCCACGCCTATTGCGAATATCGGGTGCCATGGTTCGAAGTCGCGGATAAGCTGCCTCGGGATCGCGGTTCCCCTTAGGTGTCAAGCACTTAGCGCATGGCTCACAGTCCGGGGCGGCGTTTGACATTCCGCCCCGGCACCCTACATTTAACGCCGAGAGCTCAAATCACAGCGGTTTAGCCCATGAACGACATGTCGCCCGTGCCGGAACGCCAGGTCAGCCTGTCCGACAGCGCCGCCAAGCGCATCGCCAGCCTGATCTCGGCGGAAGGCGATGCCAGCCTGATGCTACGCCTCAGCGTCTCGGGCGGTGGCTGCTCCGGCTTCCAATATGGCTTCTCGTTCGACAACGCGGTGCAGACCGACGATCACCTGTTCGAGCGCGATGGTGTGAAAGTCGTGATCGACGACACCTCGCTCGACTTGCTGGCCGGCGCTGAGATCGACTTCGTCGAGGACCTGGTCGGCGCCTCGTTCCAGGTGAAGAACCCGAACGCCAAGTCCTCCTGCGGCTGCGGCAGCTCCTTCTCCGTCGGTTAGCAGAGCATTGGCAGCCGAAGTGGATGCCCGTTCGGCGTCGCCAATGCTACCACTTAGGGGAACCAGTACGTGCTGACCGTCGCCAGCTTCAACGTCAACTCGTTGCGCGTGCGCATGCCGCACCTCACCGGCTGGCTGAAGAGCGCCGCGCCCGATATCGCCCTGCTCCAGGAGATCAAGTGCCTGGACGAAGAACTGCCGCGCATGGAGATTGAGAGCCTCGGCTATCAGGTCTCTTCGGTCGGCATGAAGGCGCGCCATGGGGTCGCCCTGCTGTCGAAGGCCAAGCATACGGTCGAGCTGCGCGGCCTGCCCGGCGATGACACCGATGCCGAGGCGCGCTATCTCGAAGCCGTGATCCATGTGCCGGCGCCATATGACCGGCCGGTGCGCGTCGCCAGCATCTACCTGCCGAACGGCAATCCGATCGACACCGAGAAGTTTCCTTACAAGCTGCGCTGGATGGATCGCCTGATCCGCCACGCGCGCGAGCTCTTGCAGCGCGAGGAGATCGTGGTGCTTGGCGGCGACTTCAACGTCTGCCCGAGCGACGATGACGTGTTCGACGTGCACGCGATGGCGAACGACGCACTGTGCCAGGTCGAGACCCGCCAGCGCTGGCGCGAGTTCATGAACCTCGGCTATGTCGATGCCCTGCGCGCGCTCTATCCGAGCGGCCGGCATTACACCTTCTGGGACTACCAGGCGATGCGCTGGCCGCGCAACGAAGGCCTGCGCATCGATCACCTCATGCTCTCGCCCCAGGCGGCGGATCTCCTGGAAGCCGTCGGCATCGACAAGGAGCCGCGCAAGCTCGAGCGGCCATCGGACCACACGCCGATCTGGGCCAGGCTGAAGGCTGCCTAGCCAATCACCGGCCAGTCACCGCATCTACAAAGCGCGGTAGGCCTCGCGCAGGGCCGCACATTTCAGGTGAGCACATGTTTGACCACGTCGTATTTGGAGTCAGCGACTATGCCGCGAGCAAGGCGTTCTTCCTCAAGGCACTCGAACCGCTCGGCATAGCTGTTGCCCTGGAGGGGCCGCTTGGCGTCGAGCTTAGCGCAGACGGCAAGTCTTCATTGTGCCTGTTCCAGACCAAGGAGAAGCCGGCGTACCTGCACCTGGCCTTCACGGCCGAGACTCGCCAGCAAGTCGACGATTTCCATCGCGCGGCTCTGGCGGCGGGTGGCAAAGACAACGGCGCGCCTGGTCTGCGCCCGCAATACCATGCGAACTACTATGCCGCTTTTGTCATTGGTCCGGACGGGCACAACATCGAACTGGTTTGCCACAAACCTGCGGCCTGAAGAGACGGAGTGTTGGACCCAGCCGCTCCGATCTGGCAGGGTCTCCTATCTCCGTCTTCAACCTCGCCGGCCTATGGGGTCCGCGCCTTGCTTTCCTGGCTCCTCAAACGCGTATTCCCCGCCAAGCAGGCGGAAGAGTCCGCGGATCAGATTCCGCGATACTTCGATGAAAAGCGCGCAAAGGCGATCAAGCAGGCCGCGCTTTTTGAGGAGTCCCGCGGTGCGAAGGGCGCACCTCAATGCCCTCGGTGTGGAGCGGAAATGACGCTCGAAATGGCGCCTTCCGGATCTCGATTCTGGGGATGCACCGAGTATCCGACGTGCAAGGCGACGAGGAAGGCATAGTCGCAGAATGGTCGTGATCGATTCCCGTATCGCTGCCTTGGCGCCCGACTTCCGGGCACTCAGCGTTGTCGTCGACGGCAGTGAAGTCCTTGACGGCGCAGCAGCCGATGACGCGCTTGAGCAGGCATATCGAGCGGTCGCACAAAACGAGCCGACATGGGCTCAACCTCATCTCGAAGCATGGGGTGAGGTGTTCCGCCGGTTTGGCGCAAAGCCGCAGCGCACGTCGTGCTCGGCGGAAGCCCTGCGCAAGCGCGTCCTGCGCGATGGTTCGCTGCCGCGGGTAAACCCGGTTGTCGATCTCTACAACGCAATCAGCCTTCGCTTCGCCGTTCCGGTCGGCGGTGAGAACCTCGATGCCTATGTTGGCCAGCCGCTACTGACCATCGCAACCGGCTCCGAGGTTTTTGACACAGTGAAGGATGGCCAACCGGCGGAGGAAAATCCGGACGCCGGCGAAGTCGTGTGGCGAGACGATCGGGGCGTGACCTGCCGGCGATGGAACTGGCGGCAAGGGGTTCGCACCCGACTGACCGCGGATGCCCGCCGCATGTGGTTCATCCTTGAAAGCCTAGGCCCAATGCCGATCGAGGCCTTGCACGATGCTGGTGCCGCGCTCGAAGATGGGCTGCGCGCCATGATGCCGAAGTCTCACATTGAGAGTCGTCTTCTCACGGCAAGCGCCGGCTAGGCCCCATCATTCAATGGCCACCCTCCACCCATGGCACCCCGGCGTGGCGGAAAGCCTCCGCCAGCGCCGGCTCAAGCTCGACCGCTTCCCAGCGGTGTAACGGGTTGAAATGCTCGAAGAGTTGCGGAAGCAAGCGGTCGCCGAAGCGGTTCACGTACCGGCTCGCCTTATAGCCGGTCTTGTGCTGATCAAAGCGGAGGTCGGGGTCGACCGACGTCTCGCCGACATAAAGGCCCCATCGCCCCGGATGGCGGGTATCCTTCAGGAGCACGACATAGAGGGCATGATGCGCACCCCTGGCACCTGCGGTCGTCGCGCGCAGCTGCCGCGCCGCGCGCTCGGCTTCTGGCATCCATTCCGGCAGGTAAAGGGTACCGCGCATCGCACCACGATCGCATGGCGAGGCCGCGTCAGGATAGCGCCGACCGTTTCGATCTCTGATCGTTCGCGGCGGACGATGCCGCACGCCCTCGCTAACCCTTGAAAGGCTCCGCCAGCGGCATCAGGCGGATGCCTCTCCTGATGCGCTTGTACCGCAGGTCGCGATTGTCGACGGGGTTGGCGCCCGGTGAGGCGACGATCAAGATCTCCTCGGCGATCGGCTGGAAATCGGCGCGGAAATGCACCGAGCTCTTGAGCGCGAGGATCTTCTGCTCCTTCGGTTCGATCCCGACATGACGCAGCATCGCCTGGTCGGCGCATTGCTGCTTGCGGCTGCTCAGCACCACGCGCACGCCGTCCTTCTTCAGCACCGCCATCGGGCCAAGCTGCATGCGGTTGCCGCGATAGAACGGTCCGGTCGCGAGGAAATTGCCGTCGCCGATCGCCTCCACCGTGAACGTGCCTTGGTAGGGCGTGTTGCCCGCGCCGCCGGCCCAGCCGCCGATCGCGAGCGTGATCTGCGCGCCGACGCCGGCGCGATGGGCGGCCTCCGCCGACTTCGGATCGCACAGGTTCGCGAACACCGCGCCGTCCGCGCGGCCATCGATCAGCGCGCGCAGCAACCCGACCGTGTCCGACGCACCGCCGGCGCCGGGATTGTCCTGGGTGTCGGCCAGCACGATGGGCTTGCTCGCGCTGTTGCCCTTGGCGCGCGCGTAAGCGACGGCCTCGCCGGACTGCCAGATCTTGCCGGCAAAGGCTCGCTCCTTGTCGTTCACCAGCGCAAGCAGGCGATCCGCCGCTTCGTCCGCCGCGCGCTGGTTGGTCGCGTAGGTGACGATGGCCGGGCCGCATTCCGCGATGTCCGCCGGCGGGAAGCCGAACGCGAAGGAGGTGCTAACCACATCGCCGCGCTCGGCCTCGGCGACGGCGCGGTAGATGCCGCTCGCCGGCTCGATCAGCGTACATTGCGCGGTCAGCGGCACCAGGAAATCAGTGCGGCGCATCGCCTTGTAGAGCGGCCCTTGCTTTGCCAGCCGATCGAGCACGACGGCGCATGCCTCGCCTGATTCCGCGAGGTCGACATGCGGATAGGTGCGGCAGATGACGAGCGCGGACGCATGCTGCACCATGCGCTCGGTGACGTTGGCGTGGAGATCGAGGCTGACGACCACGGGCAAGTCGGGCCCGACCTGCTTGCGCAGCCGTCCCAGCAGCTCACCTTCGCCGTCCTGATGCTGCTCCGTCACCATCGCGCCGTGCAGATCGAGATAGATGCCGTCGATCTTGCCCAGGGCCGCGATGCGCTGCAGCAGCTCGCCGACGATCCGCTCATAAGCCTCGGTCTCGACCTCCGCCGACGGCGAGGCGGAACACCACAGCGTCGGCAGCAGGTCATGCCCCTGCTTGCGCGCCTCAACGAGGAAGCCGGCGACCGGCAGGTTGATGCCTTCGAACGCGGTCAAGATGGCCTCGCTGCGCGTCAGGCCCGGCCAGCCGTCCGCCATCTCGAAATCGCGGAAGCCGGCCTTCACCGGCGCGAAGGTGTTGGTCTCGTGCTGGAAGCCGCCGATCGCGAAGCGTGCCATGAACCGTCCTATCCCTGAATCGGCCGATTGGATACACGATCCGGGTTGCCGGCCGAAGGGGGAAAATGCACCGCGCAGACCTTGCCGATGGCAGAGACCGCGCCGGCGACCGCTTCGCCCAAGTCGCCCTTGCGCGCGGCCTGGCGGAATGCACCGACGATTGCGGTCCAGTGCGTAGGCTCGATCGCGGCGGCGGCGGCGCGGTCGGGCAGGATCTCGACATAGCGCTCGGCCTGGCTGACGAACAGCAGCACCGCGTTGCGCTCCGGCGTGGCGTCGATGCCGTGGTCGAGGAACACGGCGCGCGCCGTCCGGTGGGCATCCTTGACCAGCATGCGCGGCGGCAGGCAGCGCAGGCCGAGATCGAAGCGGTCGCACAGCCAGAACGCCAGGACGCCGGCGACCAGCGCCACGCCGAGCCAGACCAGCCTGTCGTAGTTCCACCAGATGGCGGGGCCGAGGGTCTCGACGGCGAGGAAGACGACCGCGCCGAAGATGGCGGCGAGGAAGCGATCGTCGCCCGAGGCGCGACGGACGCAGACCGCGATCTCCGTGCTGGTGGCCGCTTCCGCCGCCTGCACCGCCTGCTCGATCCGCTGCGCTTGACCTTGCGTCAACATCACCACCTCCCCGACGCGCCGCGGCCGCTGAAGCCGCCGCCCGAACTCCGCCCGATGCTCGATCCGCCGAAACTGCGCGAGCTGCCCGAGCCGCGGAATGCGCCGGAACCCCATGAAATACTGAAGCCGCTGGATCTGCTGGGCGCACTGGATTCAGGGGAGCTACGCGCGCGAGGCACTCCTGCTCCGACCGTTCCGCGATCATATCGATAGGGCGTATTCCAGAACCAGCCCCAGCTCGAATCCTGTCGCTCGACCGCGCCCGGATAAGCGCCGTCGCCGGACACGTCGAGGATGCGCCAAGCCTTAATCTTGTACAAGACGAACAGCAGGAAGAGAGCGAAGATGCCGAACAGTATGTGCCCCTGCGACGGGAGATGGTCGCGCAGCCAATCCCGGTCGTAGCTGCCGGACCGCTCGACATTCCGGCCCGACGTGCTCGGCTTTGCGGGCGCGCTGCGTTCCACCGCCTGCGAAGGCTTGGTCGCCTGAAAGATCATCGCGTTGGCGCCGGCGAGGATGCCGGACGACAGCCGGCCCTGGCGGAACTTGGGCAAGATCTCCCGGTCGATGATCGACGAAGCGGCGCTGTCCGGGAACATCACCGAGAGCGCGTCGCCGACCTCGATGCGCACTTCGCGATCGTTCGGCGCGACGATCAGCACCGCGCCGAGGCCGGATTTGCCGCCCACGCCCCAGCTATTGCCCAGCAGGCGGCCCCAGGTCTCGATCGAGTAACCGTGCAGCGATGGCAGCGTGACTACCACGAAATCGACGCCGGTGCGTGCCTTTAGGGTGGCGAATTGCGTCGCCAGCGGCTGTTCCTGGAACGGCTCGAGCAGGTTCGCGAGATCGACGATCGAGCCGGTTCGCGGCGGAAGTTGCGGATCGGCAAGCGCCTTGCCGGCTGGCAGGGCAAGGCCCACAAGCAGCAGAACGGCAGCACCCCAGCATCGTACGTTCATTCCCCTCCCCCCGAAAAACCAGTCCAGGCCTGTTGGTCGCGGCAGGACTGGAAATCGTTCACCACCGCCCCGACGAGCCGCCGCCGCCGAAGCTGCCGCCGCCACCGCTGAACCCGCCGCCACCACCGCCGCTTCTGCTGAAGCCACCCGAACTGCTTCCGGAGTCGCGGTCGTCATCATCGACATAGATCCAGCCGCCGCTGCTGTTGCGGTAGTAGCGATTGCCTCTTCGGCGCCGCCCGCCCCAGATGTTGGCGATTACGATCATCAGGGCCATGAATCCGAAGAAGATCGGCGCCACCGATTTCTGGACCCATTGCCCGACGATTTCGCGGCGCGACGGCGTGAACTGCTCGCCCGCGCCGGAGAGCGCCGCAATGATGGCGTCGACGCCGTCGGAGATGCCGTCGGCCATGTCGCCGGCCTTGAAGCGCGGCACGATCACGTTGCGGATGATGGCGTTTGCCGTGGCGTCGGGCAGCGTGCCTTCCAGGCCATAGCCGACCTCGATGCGCAGCTCGCGATCGTTCGGCGCGACGATCAGCAGCACGCCGTTGTCCTTGCCCTTCTGGCCGATGCCCCAGGTGCGCCCGAGCGTCAGCCCCCAGTCCTCGATCGGGCTGCCGCGCAGGCTCGACAGCGTGACGACGACAAGCTGGATCGACGCATTGTCCTCGAGATTCTTCAGCTTGGTGGCGAGCCGGCCCTCTTCGGCGCTGTTCAGGATGCCGGCCTGATCCACGACCCGGCCGCTCAAAGGCGGCACCTGAACATCCGCCAACGCCGGCGCGGCAATCAGCAGCAGCGCAAGAAACAGCAGGCGGGGCAGCGACGAGGGGTGAAGCATTACTGGTTGCTGGTGCCGAAATCGACCTTCGGCACTTCGGTCGCGGCGTCATCGACCTGGAACTGCGCCATCTCCTTGGCGTCGGGATAGAGCAGCGCCGCCCACCAGCGGCCGGGAATGGTCTTGAGCTCGGTGTTGTACTGCCGAACCGCGTCGATGAAATCGCGCCGCGCCACTGAGATTCGGTTCTCGGTCCCCTCCAGCTGCGCCTGGAGCGTCAGGTAATTCTGGTTGGACTTCAGGTCGGGGTATTGCTCGACCACCACCATCAGCCGGGAGAGCGCCGACGTCAGCTCACCCTGGCTCTGCTGGAACTTCTGCATCGCCTCCGGATTGGTGAGGATGTCGGCGGGGATCGGCTGTGTCGCCTTGGCGCGCGCATTGATGACGGCCTCGAGCGTCGAGCGCTCGAAGTTGGCGGCGGCCTTCACCGTCTCGACCAGGTTCGGGATCAAGTCGGCGCGGCGCTGGTACTGGTTCTGCACCTGGGACCAGGCGGCCTTGGCCTGTTCCTCGTAGCTCGGGATCGCATTGACGCCACACCCCGACAATACCGCTGCCATCGCGATCAGCAGCAGACCGGCCATCCTACGCAACGTCATCGATTTCCCTCTCGTTAGCGCGCGGCAGCATTTTGTCGCGGGCCGCGCCTGTTCGGTTCATCCGGGACCGCTCCCTGCTGAACCGTGCCGGGCCGATCAAGTTCCGAGACCGGCTGCAGCGGCTCCTGGTACAGATAGAATTTCTCGACCGGCGACATGTCGGTGATCAGGAAGGAGAATTGCGCCGATTCTCCCGGCTTTACGGTGCTGCCGGAAAAGCCGAGCGTGTCCTGCGGCTCGTCATAGCGCTGCAGGTCCGGAAAGGAGCTCGCCGTGAAGGCTCCGGCCAGCACCGTGTTCTGAGCGAAGCTCAGCCCGTCTTCGTAAGGGCTGTGGCGCGTCGTCACTTCGCGCAGCTCCATCTGGTAGTTCTGCCAGATGTCCTTGCTGCGGTTGATGACGATCTTGTTGACGGCGATTCCGGCGATGTGATGCGTGCCGATCCGGTTACCGACCTGCTTCAGGCCGCGGATGACCAGGACGGCTTGCCGGGGTCCCACGACTTCCTCGACGACGACATAGGGATCGTCGAGCGAGCCGCGGCCGGTGACCGACTTCAGCGTGAAGCCGCCGCCTTCGTCGCTGAAAGTCAGGCCCTCCCGCGTGATTTCCGTGGCCGACGCGGGGCCGGCCCAGGCGAGGCCGAGACAGAGGAGCGCAGCAAGGCAGGCGATACGCATATAGCCATTATGGCCATCGGGCCGCGTTGCCGTAAAGCCACAGGTAATCTGACAGCGATCACAGACTTGTCAGGCACGCCCGACCCGTCAGAGGTCCTTCAGTCGGTCCAGAGCCTGGGTCAACTTGGTGACCGCGAGTTGCGCCTCTTCAAGTTTCTGGCGCTGCTCGGCCACCACCTCCGGGTTGGCCTTGGCGAGGAACTGCTCATTGCCAAGCTTCTTCTCGATCTTCTCGGCGTCGCCCTTGACCTTGCCAAGTTCCTTCGAAAGGCGCGCCCGCTCCTGCCCGATGTCGATGACACCCGTCAGCGGCACGAAGATCGTTGCCTCGTCCAGCACGATCTGCGCCGCGCCCTTGGACGGCTCGGCGGCGGCGATCTCCAGCTTGTCGGCACGGGCGAGGCGCTTCACCAGGTCGTCGAACTTGTCCAGCCGCGCCTTGGTCGCCGCGCCTGCGTCGCGCAGCAGCAGGGTCAGCAGCGGACCCGGTGGGATGTTCATCTCGGCGCGCATCGCTCGCACCGCCGTCACCAGCCGGATCACCCAGTCGAGGTCGGCGTCGATGGTCGGGTCGATCAGCGTGTCGGCGTAGTCAGGCCAACGCGCGGTGATCAGATGCTCGCGTTGTTCGCCGCGCATCTGCTCCCACAGCTCCTCGGTGATGAAGGGCATGAAGGGATGCAGCAGATGCAGCATCTGGCCGATCACCCACGCAGTGGTGGCACGGGTCTCGCCCTTGCCGCTCTCGTCGGTGTCCTGCAGCACCGGCTTGGTGAACTCGACATGCCAGTCGCAGAACTCGTCCCACACGAAGCGGTAGAGCGCGCTGGCGGCGTCGTTGTAGCGGTATTGCGCCATCGCCTGCTCGACCGCGCGCTTGGCGGCGACCAGGCGGCCGACGATCCAGCGATTGACCGGCTCCTTGAGCGCGGCGGGATCGAAGGCGGCGACCGGCTTGCACTCGTTCATCTGCGCGAAGCGCGTCGCGTTCCACAGCTTGGTCGCGAAGTTGCGATAGCCTTCGACCCGCTGCTCGGACATCTTGATATCGCGGCCCTGCGCCGCCAGCGCGGTCAGGGTGAAGCGCAGCGCGTCGGCACCGAACTTGTCGATCAGCTGCAACGGATCGATGACGTTGCCCTTGGACTTGGACATCTTCTGCCCGTGCTCGTCGCGCACCAGGGCGTGGATGTAGACGGTGCGGAACGGCACATCGCCCATGAAGTGGATGCCCATCATCATCATGCGGGCGACCCAGAAGAAGATGATGTCGAAGCCGGTGACCAGCACGTCACCCGGATAGTAGCGCTTCAGTGCCGGCGTCTGCTCCGGCCAGCCGAGGGTCGAGAACGGCCACAGGCCCGACGAGAACCACGTGTCGAGCACGTCGGGATCGCGGGTCAGCGTAACGTCCTTGCCGTATTCCTTGTTCGCCTGCGCCTGCGCTTCGGCCTCGTCGTAGGCGACGAATACCTTGTTGTCGGGGCCGTACCAGGCCGGGATCTGGTGGCCCCACCACAGCTGGCGCGAGATGCACCACGGCTGGATGTTGCGCATCCATTCGTAATAGGTGTTCTCCCACTGCTTGGGCACGAACACCGTGCGGCCCTCTTCCACCGCCTTGATCGCGGGCTTCGCGAGGGTCGCGGCGTCGCAATACCACTGGTCGGTCAGCCACGGTTCGATCACCACGTCGGAGCGGTCGCCGTACGGCAGCGTCAGCTTGTGGTCGTCGATCTTCTCCACGAGGCCGAGCGCGGTCAGGTCCTCGACCACCTTCTCGCGCGCCTTGTAGCGGTCGAGGCCGCGATAGGCCTCGGGCGCATTCTCGTTGATGCGCGCATCGGCGTCGAAGATGTTGATCATCTCGAGCTTATGCCGGCGGCCGACCTCGAAATCGTTGAAGTCGTGCGCCGGTGTGATCTTCACTGCGCCGCTGCCGGTCTCGGGATCGGCATATTCGTCCGCCACCACGGGAATGCGGCGGCCGACCAGCGGCAAGATCAGGTGCTTGCCGACCAGATCTTTGTAGCGCTCGTCATCCGGATGCACGGCGACCGCGGTGTCGCCCAACATGGTCTCCGGCCGCGTGGTCGCGACAGTGAGAAAACGATCGGGCTGGCCTTCTACCGGGTAGCGCAGATGCCAGAGATGCCCCTGCTTCTCCTTCTGCACCACTTCGAGGTCGGAGATCGCGGTGTGGAACTTGGGATCCCAGTTCACCAGACGCTTGTCGCGATAGATCAGGCCCTGGCGGTAGAGATCGACGAACACTTTGCGGACGGCCTTGTTGAGGCCCTCGTCCATGGTGAAGCGCTCGCGCGGCCAATCCGGCGATGCGCCGAGGCGCCGCAGCTGGTTGGTGATCGCGCCGCCCGATTCCGCCTTCCATTCCCAGACCTTCTCCAGGAACTTCTCGCGGCCGAGGTCGGTGCGCTTGATCTTCTGCTTGCCCAGCTCGCGCTCGACCACCATTTGGGTCGCGATGCCGGCATGGTCGGTGCCGGGCTGCCACAGCGCATCGCGGCCGTGCATGCGCTCGTAGCGCGTCAGGATGTCCTGCAGCGTCATGTTGAGCGCGTGGCCCATGTGCAGGCTGCCGGTCACGTTCGGCGGCGGCATCATGATGGTGAACGGCGCACGATTGGAGTCCTCGTGTGCCGCAAAGGCGCCGGACTCTTCCCACGCACGGTAATGTTTCTTCTCGACCTCGTCGGGCCGGAAAGTCTTCTCCAGCATCGCTGGCCTTCCTCAACGAAAACGCAATTTTCGGGCTGTTATAGCGGCCGACCTTGCCCCGTCAACCTGGGGCCGGGCCGCGCGTCACTGCCATCGATCAGCTGAGTTCAGCGCGCCGGGCGATGCGTTCGACCTCGCGGCGGACCAGACGCTCGACGATCGTCTGCAGATTGGCATCCAGCCAGTCGCGCAGCATCGGCTCCACCGCCTGGCGGACAAGCGTCTCGACCAGCAATCCCTGGCCTGGTGATTGGACTTCGACCACGGTCTGCGCCCTCCGCGCGATCAATTGCGCCATGACGGATGCCGATGCTTCGGCGACGTCGGGTGATACCAAAGGTGGCTCGCCAACACCCGGACCGGCAACATGCTCCGTCGGCTCGGCCAGCTGCGGGGCCGGCGTCGGCCTCGGTGGTGGCGGAGGCGGCGGTGGCGGCTCGGGTTGTGCCAACTCAATCTCCTCTTCGACCGCCGGCTCCGGTTCGGGTTCAGGCTCCGGTTCGGGTTCGGGCTCGGGCTCCGGTTCAGGCTCCGGCTCTGGTTCCGGCGGCAATGGTTCTTCCGGGATCTCGTCCGTCAGGACCAACTCCTCTTCTTCCTCCTCGACAGGCTGAGGCGGGGGAGCGGGCGGTGGCGGAGCGACAGCGGCCGGTGGCGGCGCAGGCGGCGCCGGTGGTGCCGCCGGCGGCTCGGGCTGCTTCGCCGCCGCTGCTTCGTCCGCGTTACCTTCTTCCGAGATAATGCGCCGGATCGAAGCGAGGATCTCCTCCATCGACGGTTCTTGGGTCGCTTTGGCGTCGTTCATAACCTCGTCCCCGGAGGTGCTACTCCCGGCGTACAAACCAAATTTGCGCCATCGACCGGCCCATTCCGGCAAGATCGGGCGCAACCCCTGCAATCCTAGCCACTTCGGTGGGGTTTCTCAAGGAATGGGTTAGTCGGCGGCCGGCTGAAATCGGTCCTGCCGGTTCAGGGTCTTTATTCGACGCTGGGACCGGTCCCAATGAACTTGTTCCGCACTTTGTCGTAGTGCCGGGTGGGATCGTAATATTCGACATTCAGGGCCAAATCCTGGGCGGTCAGGGCGCCGCCGGCCGCCACCAGGCGATATTCGGCCACGACGCGGTCGGTCTGCGAGGACACCAGGCTGACTTGGGAGGTCAGCAGCGCCTGCTGCGCGTCGAGCACGTCAAGAATGGTCCGGGCCCCCACTTCCTGTTCCTGCCGCACGCCGTCGAGGGCGATCTCGTTGGCGCGCACCTGTTCCTCGAACGACCGGGCCTGCGCCGTCGCGGTCTCGAGGGCGGTCCAGGAATTCACCGCTTCCCGCTCCGCCGCACGCAGGGCCTGATCGGTGAGGCGTTTCGACTGCATGTAGACCTGCTTGGACTGCCGCACCCGGGAATCCGGCGCGCCCGCCTGGTAGAGCGGGATCGTCACCTGCCCGATCACCGAGCCGACATCCGTTTCGCTGTCGCGCTGGCCGACGTCCTGCTGGCGCTGCCAGCTGCCTTCGACCGAGACGGTCGGCAGCATGTCGCTGAACTGCACGTCGATATCGTCCTTGGCGGCGCGCTCCTGGAACTGCGCGGCGCGAACGGCCGGCGTGCTCTGCGACAACACCACCGATTCCTCGCGACTGGCAGGCAGCGTCGGGGTTTCCGTCGGCATCTTCACGTCGACGGGTTCGTCGCCGATGATCTGGCGATAGATCGCCTGCGAGGTGGTCAATTGACCCTCGGCCTGGATGCGCGCGGCGATCGCGCCTTGCAGGCTTGCCTCCGACTGCGCGACGTCGGTGCGGGTCAGTTCGCCGACCTCGAAGCGCGCCTGCGTCGCCTCGAGCTGGCGCTGCAGCACCTTCTCGTTGTTGCGGTTGAGATCGAGCACGGCGGTATCGCGCACGACGTTCATGTAGGCGGTGACCGCCGCCAGCAATATGGTCTGTTCCGTATCGGTCAGCTGAGCGCGGCCGGACTGCACCTGGTTCTCCGCCTGCGAGGTTCCGGCAACCGTGCCGAAGCCATCGAAGATCGGCTGGCGCACGGTGACGCCGTAGCTGCGCGGATTGCTCTCTTCATTCAACGGCGGCGCGGGTTTGTTCTGATTGTCCCACTCATGCCCGCCCTGCGCGGTGCCAAGCACCGTCGGACGCCACTCGGAAAGCACCTGCGGCACATTTTCGTCGGTCGCTCGGAGCTGCGCGCGCGCTGCCTCCAGGGTCGGATTGCTTGCATAGGCCGTCGCCAGCGCTTCGTAGAGGCTGGCGGCCTGCGCGGCCCCGCTCCACCCGGCGACCGCCAGCACTGCAGCGCTCCACGTGACGCCTCGCACGAGGGACATGACCGGCACGATCGCTAGAACACGAACCGTGGCGGCGTGGCGAAGCCGGGCAGCAGCGCGACGTTCGCGTCGAACAGCACGCGCCGGGACACGGCGTTGCCGCTCTTGATCCAGAGGCTCGCGCGGCCGACGCCCTGATCCAGCTGGACGCCGACCAGGCGGCCGCCATCCGCCAGCTGGCTGGTCAAGGTTGTGGGCAGCTGGTCCACCGCGCCGTCGAGATAGATGACATTGTACGGCGCATGCTTCGAGCAACCGCCGTTGAGCGGGCCCTCGAACACGATCGCGTTGTCGATCGACAGCTCGGAGAACACCCCGCCTGCGCGCTGCGCCAGGGGCGCCTCGGCCTCCAGCGCCACCACGGTGTTGGCGAGCCGGGACAGCAGCGCCGCCGCGTAGCCGGTGCCGCCGCCGACCACCAATGCGATCTCCTCCGGCTTCACCTCGGCCGCCTGGATCAGGCGCGCCGTCACCATCGGCTCCATCAGAAAGCGGCCCGGCGCGATCTCCACGTCGTCGTCGAGATAGGCGCGCGCCCGGGCCCGGTCCGGGACAAAGCGCTCGCGCGGCAGGGTGCGGATCGCCTCGATCAGCCGCTCGTCCGTGACCTTATTGGTGCGGACCTGGCTGTCCACCATGTGCTGGCGCGCGATTGCGTAATCCATTTTCAAAGCTTGCCCTCTCAGCCCCTCGAATGACCCGGAAGCGACTGGTTTTGCCGCAAAATTCCGCAGCCTGTCCAATGATCCTTCCGGGACGGTTATAGCCGCCGCGGCACCCAAACTCAACGCGCACAGCCCTGGTTAACGGCAATGTCGCAGGGGCCGGGCCGTGCTTGACCACCTCGCCGGATCGGCCCTATACGTGCGCTCGCCAAACACGGCCGCCACGTCGGGACCCTCCTGATCCGGCCGCTTCCGGCCCGGTGGCAGAGTGGCCATGCAGAGGACTGCAAATCCTCGTACGTCGGTTCGATTCCGGCCCGGGCCTCCAATGACTTAGCCGAACTCCCAGCCGCCAAAAACGGTCGTCTTCCCCACTTCTTTCCCCATTCCGGGAAAACGAGCGCCCAACTGCGCTCGGGGAGTAGTCGCCTGTTCCTACGTACTCCGAGGAAGTTGAACGGACGCGAGCGGCGTTCCCTGTGGTGCAGCCGCGCCACTGCGCCGGTGGAAATTCGCTTCGGCTCCCGCGCCCGAGTCGGAGACAAAGCCACCGCCCGTTAATGGGCGGATGCGGCGATCGACCTCCTCAACCGGCTCCGCATCCCATATCCTTGGGCGATGCGCTTCCCTGCCGCCATTGCTGCCCTGGTCCTGCTCGCCTCCACTGCGAGCGCCGAGACCATCGCCGGCCGGGCATCAATTATTGACGCGGAC